>JAKSJU010000003.1 GCA_024402095.1 Bacteroidales bacterium
TCGTCACGTTCATCCACGATTTCGTCTCCAAGGACAGTCTCGATAATGTCTTCCATTGTGAGCAGTCCCTGGAATGAGCCGTACTCGTTGATGATAATCGCAATCTGTTCCTTGCTTTTCAGCATGCCGTCCCATATCTTGTCGATGGTGGTATCCTCGGGAAAACTTGAAACGCTTCTCTTTATGTCTGATAGCGTGCGGTCGAATTTGTCTTCAGCCATCAACTGCAGCGCATCCATGCGAAGGATATACCCGGTGATGTATTCATCATTGTCTGAATAGACCGGTATCCTGCTATGGTGCAGGAATCTGCGGTCCTTGTAGAACTTCTTGATGGTCATGGATTCAGGAGCTATGGCAGCCACAACCCGTGGTGTCATGGCTTCTTTTGCGGCAATCTCATCTATATTGATGAGGTTCTGGATAATTTCATTCTCATCCTCCTCCAATTCTCCCGTTTCCTCAGCGACATCTGCCATTGCACCGATTTCATCCCTGGAGACGCTGACATCGCTTTTGCTCCCAGAGATCATTTTCTGAAGAAACTCAACCGTCACGACGATAGGGAAGAGGACGGTGATAAGCAAATGTATCGTGTTTGCAGTGAACCCGGTAAGGGATTTCCAGTGCGCGGTGCCGATGGTCTTGGGGATTATTTCGGCAAAGACGAGAATCAGTATGGTTGTCAGTGCGCTGACCAGACCGAACCATTGTGACCCGAAAATTATTGTAGCCTGCCTTCCGACTCCTGCTGCACCTATGGTGTTGGCAATCGTGTTCAGCGACAGGATGGCTGCCAGCGGGCGGGAAGAATCCTGCTTGTATTGTTTGAATCTCGCTGCCGCCTTGAACCCTTCCTCCTCCTTCAAGGTTATATACGAGATGGGTGTGCTCATCAGGGATGCCTCCAGGATGGAACACAGGAAGGAGATGCACAGGGCTGCAAGAAGGAAAATAACCAATTCAGTCATATCAATATATCTGCCGCTACTGTTCAACAAGTTCATAGTCGAGCAGCCTCTGCTCGAGGTTCGCGTTCTTGACACGGATGCGTACCTCGTCACCGAGTCTGTAAATTTTGTGAGTGCGGCGGCCGACAAGACGGTATCGGGCTTCGTCAAACTCAAAGAAATCTGATTTTATCTCGCGCAGAGGCACCATTCCTTCAATCTTTGTCGGCTCGATCTCGACATACATTCCCCACTCGGTCACACCTGAAATGTGTCCGGTGAATTCCTGCCCGAGCTTGTCCTGCATATACTCTACAAGCTTGTACTTAACGCTTGTCCTCTCTGCGTCCGCAGCTACCAGTTCACGCTCGGATGCATGGATGCATTCGGTCTCATAATAACCCCTGTCCTGATTCTCGCCCCCGGCAAGATAAATGGTGAGCAGCCTGTGTACCATAGTATCCGGATACCTTCTGATAGGGGAAGTGAAATGGGTATAGAACGGGAAGGCAAGTCCGTAGTGCCCGATATTCTCAGTGCTGTATTTGGCCTTTGCCATAGATCTCAGGGCTATGTCCTCAAATGCGGAGAATTCAGGGCGGCCCTTGGCCTGCTCCAGAAGGTCATTGATGGATTTTGCGGCTTCGCGGCCTTCCACAGCGTCTTTCATCTTGTATCCGAATCCCTTGGCGAAGTCTTTCAGCCCTATGAGCTTGTCCGGGCTTGGAACATCGTGGATACGGTAAACGAAGGTCTTGGCCTTTCTGGAAGCCGAACCGTTCATCTTGCCGTCCGTGGCGATGAACTCAGCAACCGTCCTGTTTGCGAGGAGCATGAACTCCTCAATCAGCCAGTTGGCTTCCTTGGAAATCTTTTGATATACGTTTACGGGCTTTCCTTTTTCGTCGACCTCCACCTTCATCTCAGGGCGGTCGAAATCAACGGCCCCGGCCTTCTGCCTTTTTTTCTTCAGTAAGCCTGCAAGGCCGTTCAGTGTGATAACAGCTTTCTCAATCTCCGGCCTTTCAGGGCTTTCTTCAGCGGCGGATTCAATGATGTTTTGGGCCTGGTCATAGTCGAAGCGATAGTCCGAGCGTATGACAGTGCGTCCTATCCATCTCTGTTTGATTTCCGCTTTCGGGCTGATTTCAAATACAGCGGAGAAGGTCAGCTTATCCTCCTGAGGGCGGAGAGAGCAGAGCTTGTTGCAGAGTTTCTCCGGCAGCATCGGCACGGTTCTGTCCACAAGATAGACTGAAGTCCCTCTTTCCCGCGCCTCTTTGTCCACAGGACTGCCTGGCTTCACGTAATAGGATACGTCGGCGATGTGCACGCCCACTTCATAATTGCCGTTGCCCAGTGCCCTGAAAGAAAGAGCATCATCGAAATCCTTCGCGTCTGCAGGGTCAATCGTAAACGTGAGGACATCACGGTAGTCTTTCCTGCCTTTCAGATCCTCTGCCGTGATCTGCTCGGATATGGAGTCTGCGGCATTCTCGATTTCCTTCTCGAACTTATACGGGAGGTTGAACTCGGCCAGTATCGCATGCATCTCCGCATCGTTGTCTCCGGGCATTCCCAATACATCGACCAGATGCCCGACCGGGCAACTGTCATGCCTGCCCCAGCGGTCTACCACCGCAGCGACTTTCATCCCTGCTTTTGCTCCCATCCCTGCCGCTTCTTCCAGATCCACTTCGATATCGTATGGCATGGACTTGCTCTGCATCAGCACCCAGGCCTGGGCCCCGACGGTATGGAAAATGCCGACAAAACTGCGGCCGGACCTCTCGATGATCTCGACAATCTGTCCTTCACGGCGTTTTCCCTCCGTGCCCTCCTTGGTCACAGCCACTCGGACGAGGTCTCCGTCCAGAGCATTCCGCGTCTTTGCGGCTTTGACGAAAACGTCATCGCTCTGACCCTCTATCATCACGAAAACGAAGCCTTCACGTGTCATCTGCACGCGTCCGGTAAATTCCGGGACAGCTTTGACTTTCTTATTTCTGTTTCTGTTATGTGTCTTTCTCATAATCAATCTTTCAAAAATGGTCTTTCAAGAATGTTCCGCTTATATCTCAAAGATAGAAATACGGTGCGGAAAATCAAATGTACAAAATACGCAGCCAGCAGCAAATGGATGGCGAGTGCTCCGGAAGGCTGCCATATCCATTTGAAAATAAACCATGACAGGATGAACAATAGCGCTGACCCCACCATTGAGTCCCTCATCGATTCCGAATCAGTGGCGCCGAGATAGATTCCGTCCCAGGTAAAGGCCGCGCATCCGAGCGGCGGCATGAATATCAGCCAGGGAAGAAAGGCTTTGCAGGCTTCCACTACGGATTCGTCGGAAGTCATTATATGGAGCAGGGGTACCCCGCTCAGATAGTATATCCCGATGAATGCCACGGCTATGCTCATGCTCCAGCAAAATATGTACCTCACAGTCTTTCGTGTCATATACAGGTCGCGGGCACCGATGTATTTGCCCGTCATCGCTTCACCGGCATAGGCAAAGCCGTCCGTGAAGTAAGAGAAAATCATCAGCAGCTGCATCATGATAGAGCTGCATGCAAGCATGAGGTCTCCGTATTTTGCGGCTATCATCGTATAACCTATGTATATGGCAATGAAGCTGGCGGAACGCAGCGAAAGGTTGACGTTCATCCTGAAGAATGACTTTATGTCACTGTCCTTGCCGAAAATCTCGGTTATCTTGGAAATCCTGAAATGCTTCAGAACATGCGAATATCTTGTCCTGCAGATGATAATGCAGAACAGAAGGCCGGAATACTGCGCCACTACGGTCCCCCAGGCTACACCGATGAATCCGAGCCCCTTCCACGGGCCGATGCCGAGAGCGAGCACCAGACTGGCTACAACATTCATAAGATTGACTATCAGGTCTTTCCACATGGAGTTGACAGAGTCCTGCATGCCGACGAACCATCCGCTGAAGGTCATGAGAGAGACAGTGGCCGGAGCAGCCCAGATCCTGGCGAAGAAATACTTTTCAGCAAGCAGCTCGACTTCGGGAGAGGCATCCACAACCAGCAGGGCCAGTTTTACGAACGGCCATTGCAGGGCGAGTGTCAGGAAGGCAAGCGCGAGTGACAGGTCAATGCCCCGGTAAAAGATTCTTGCACATTCCTTGAAATTGCCGGCGCCGTAAGCCTGAGCTGTCAGTCCTCCCGTGCCGGAACGCAGGAATCCGAAATTCCAGTAGATGAGGTCAAACAACAGGGCCCCGACTGAGATGGCCCCGATGAAAGTCGCGGCCTGAAAACCGGAACCGGCCGGAATATGGCCTGCAACTGCAGTGTCGACTATGCCTACAAGCGGGACTGTGATGTTGGCAAGAATGCTGGGTAGTGCCAGCTTGAGTATTTCGCGGTTTATGCCTTTCATCGGAATTTCTTGTCCTCCTCCAGCATACCAAGGTACGAATTGTATCTTTCTGCAGTGATGATTCCGCTGTCAACTGCCGCCTTGACGGCACAGCCGGGTTCGTGGGTGTGTGAGCACGGAGTGAATCTGCAGCCTGCGCTTTCCCTGAGCATTTCAGGGAAATATTTGTATATCTCCTCCTTCTCAAGATCCACAAGGCCGAATCCTCTGAGTCCCGGGGAATCGATGACGTACCCGCCTCCTCTGACAGGGTACATCTCATATAGGGAAGTAGTGTGCTTGCCTTGGAGATGAGCCTCTGAGATAAGTCCGATCTTAGGGTTGAGGGATGGGTCCACCGCACGGATCAGGGAGGATTTCCCCACTCCCGATTCTCCGGAGAACAGGCAGAGTTTCCCTTTGCACAACTCCCTGAGCCTGTCTACTCCCTCTCCGGTGCGGGCTGAGGTCTCGATGATCTCATATCCTGCACTTTCGTAGATATGCCTGAAAATGTCTATGCCCTCCGGGTCCGCATCCCTGTACATATCCACTTTGTTGAGTACGATTGTGGCGGGGATGCCGTACACTCCGCAAGTGACGAGAAGTCTGTCAAGGAAAGGCAGCTTTATTTCCGGAAAGTACAGGGTCACCACCAAAATGGCCCTGTCTACGTTGGCCGCTATGATGTGTGATTGCCTGGAAAGGTTGGTCGAGCGTCTTATGACATAGTTTCTGCGCTCGAGTACTTCCGTGATTACGGCAGGATTTTTTTCGTCCGGCTCCCCGTCGGTTTCATACATTACCGTATCCCCCACTGCAACGGGGTTGGTGGCCGTGCTGCGGTTCAGCCTGACGCGTCCTCTCAACACGGCGGGAAACAGCTCCCACCGTGGAAGTTCACTGAGCAGATAATGGCTGCCGGCGTTTTTAACTACAGTAGCTTGGCCTTTCATCTATGCAAAGATACAAAGGAAATCGTTATATTTGTAAGTTATGATCAGCGAAGCTTATATAGAGGAGACAGTTGCCGCCCTGTTTGACAATATCAGGTTCAAACAGGAGCCGCAGGGCTTGTACGGCCCGTTGGAGTATATGATAGGAATAGGAGGGAAGCGAATCCGCCCGAGACTTTGCCTTACGGCATATTCGCTTTTCAAGGACAGCTTTGACGAAGGCATTCTTGAGCCTGCGGCAGCGCTTGAAGTATTCCATACCTTTACCCTTATCCATGACGACATAATGGACAAATCCCCTCTCAGAAGGGGCATGCCTACAGTGTGGAAAAAATGGAATGAGGATACGGCTATCCTGTCCGGGGACGTCATGCTGATAGACAGTTATGAACGTATCGCGAAAGCGCCGCGCAACGTCATCGGCCGTGCGATGACCCTGTTTTCCGAGACGGCCGCAGGCGTATGCGAAGGCCAGCAGCTGGATATGGACTTCGAATCCGTGCCTAAGGTCTCAATGACTCAGTACAAGGAAATGATAGGGCTTAAGACTGCGGTCCTTCTTGCCTGTTCAGCAGAGATGGGAGCCATCATAGGCGGGGCGCAGGATGCAGAGTGCAAGGCACTGTACAATTACGGTTACGAACTTGGCATGGCCTTTCAGGTGGCAGATGACTATCTCGATGCTTTCGGTGATGAGAAAGTGTTCGGCAAGCCTATCGGTGGAGATATCATCAATAACAAGAAAAGCTGGCTTCTCACCCATCTTCAGGACATAGCTCACGACAGCAGGGCGGTCACTGAGGCCTTGGAGATGCCGGTGGATACTCCGGAGCAGAGGGAGGCAAAGATAGCGAGGGTCAAAGGGATGTATGTGGATGCAGCTGTTGACGTTGATGCCAAGTCCGAGATTCTGAGATACAGCAAGAGGGCCATGACTTCCGTTGAGGACATCGGATTGTCAAAGGTGCGCATGGAGATGCTGTGCAGATTTGCGGACAGACTTGTAGGAAGAGTAAAATGAAAATAGTATTCGCTACCGGCAACAAAGGCAAACTGCGTGAAGCCGCAGAGATTCTGGGTCCCGATTTCGAACTGGTGTCACCTGCTGACATCGGGATAACCGAAGATGTAGAGGAGACGGGCAGTACCCTCAAGGAGAATTCTATCATGAAGGCCAGGTTCATCCACGAACGTACGGGACTGAACTGCTTCGCGGACGATACTGGTCTGGAAGTGGATTATCTCGGAGGAGCCCCCGGCGTGCACAGTGCCAGATATGCTTCCGAGGGGCACGATTTCGATGCCAATGTCAGAAAATTGCTTTCTGAGATGAAGAACTGTCCGGACGACAGGCGCACCGCCAGGTTCCGTTGTGTGGTCACTCTTATCTGGAACGGGGAAGAACACTTCTTTGTGGGAGATATGCCCGGGAAGATTGCAAAGGAGAAAGCCGGATGCGGAGGATTCGGATATGACCCGGTATTCATTTCCGACAAATACCCGGAGCATACACTTGCAGAAATGCCTGTCGAATATAAGAACAGTGTTTCGCACAGGGGACAGTCCCTAAGAGCGATGGCCGAATGGCTTAAAAAGGAAAACGGCAAATGAACGAATTGGAAATAATGGCCCCTGCGGGCAATTTCGAGTGCCTCCATGCTGCTATTCAGGGAGGAGCCGATTCTGTATATTTCGGAGTGGGCAAACTGAATATGAGGAGTCATTCGGCGAACAATTTTGCTCCTGAAGATTTGCAGGAAGTGGTGAGGATATGCCGTGAGGCAGGTGTGAAGAGCTACCTCACTCTTAATATCGTGCTTTACCAGGAAGATCTCGGGCCGATGCGCGAGGCACTGGATGCAGCAAAGGCTGCAGGCGTCAGCGCGATAATCGCTTCAGATATGGCTGCCATCAATTACTGCCGTCAGATAGGCCTGGAAGTGCACATTTCCACGCAGCTCAGCATATCAAACGTCGAGTCGCTGAAATTCTATGCCGGGTTTGCCGACGTGGTGGTCCTTGCCAGGGAACTTAATCTTGAACAGGTCAAGGACATCCACGAAACTATCGTCAGAGAGAATATCACCGGGCCGTCCGGGCAGCTTGTCAGGATAGAAATGTTCGCCCACGGCGCCCTGTGTATGGCTATCAGCGGCAAGTGTTACCTGAGCCTCCACTCGTACGGAGCTTCGGCAAACAGGGGGGAGTGCTATCAGATCTGCAGGCGCGGCTATGAAGTTACGGATCTCGAGACTGGCAACAAGCTCAATATCGACAACAAGTACATAATGTCTCCGAAGGACCTTTGCACCATCGGATTTATGGACAAGATCATAGATGCCGGTGTAAAGGTCTTCAAGATAGAAGGGCGTGCCCGTTCGGCAGAGTATGTGAAAAGATGCGCTTCCTGTTATCGTAGAGCTGCTGATGCAGTCCTTGAGGGCAGGTATGATGAAAAGCTGGCAGGGGAATTGAAGGAGGAACTGGCGGAAGTCTTTAACCGCGGGTTCTGGGACGGTTATTATCAGGGCGCATATCTTGGACAGTGGAGCGATGTATATGGAAGCCAGGCGACACGCAAAAAGGTATATTGCGGAAAAGTCACGAACTGGTTTGACAAGATCGGCGTGGCGGAGATAGCAGTCGAGAGCGCCGCACTCAGAAAGGGCGCCGATGCTATGGCCATAGGAGCGACCACCGGAGTGTCGGAGTTCAAGGTTGAAGACATGAGAGTGAACCTTGAACCGGCCGAAGTAGCGCAGAAAGGTGTCAGATGTTCTGTCGCCGTTCCCGAAAGACTGCGCCGCGGTGATAAGGTATATATTTGGGAAGAATTGTAAACAATCCTGGAATGAAAAAGATTTTCTGTGCGATTCTGATTCTTTCGCTCGGACTTCCGCAGATGACAGCGGATGCCCAGAGCAAGAGTTTTTCTTTAGGCAAGTGGACTGAAATACAGAGCGCCATCCTTAAGGAATTGAATTATTCCTATGTGGATTCACTTCCTGTCGACAAGATGGAAAGAGCCGGTATCGACGCAATGCTTGACAGGTTGGACCCATATACGATATACATCCCTGAAGAAGAGATTGAGGATCTGGAGCTGATGATCAGCGCAACTTACGGTGGTCTGGGAGCAGTGATTTATAAGCCTGACATAAACGGCAATGTGTTTATCACAGAACCGTATTACAATTCTCCGGCGCAGAAGGCCGGGATAGTGTGCGGCGATGAGGTGCTTGCAATCGACGGCACGTCAGTCATAGGGCTTACCACTCAGGAATGCAGTGACAGGATGAAGGGCGTTCCGGGTTCAAAGGTTACCCTGAAAGTCAAGAAGCTGCGCACTTCAGAGGTCAGGGATATAAAAATTGTCAGGGAAAGGATTCATCTTCCCGTAGTCGAATATGCCGATATGATCAATGACACGACCGGGTACATCCTTCAGTCCCAGTTTACGGAGAGAGTATCACAGGAGGTAAAGCGGGCCGTGCTCAAACTCAAGCAGAACCGAAATCTGAAACAGATAGTGCTTGATCTCAGAGGCAACGGCGGAGGAATACTTGACGAGGCAGTAGAAATAGTATCCATCTTCGTTCCCAAGGGCTCTCTGGTGGTGAGCGCAAAGGATAAGAACGGAGAAACTGTCGAATACAGGACAAAGTCAGAGCCTCTTGACAGTGAGATTCCTCTTATCGTCCTTGTGGATTCAGGGTCCGCATCAGCCTCGGAAATCGTGGCGGGAGCGCTTCAGGATATGGATCGTGCGAGAATCATAGGCAAGAGGACATTCGGCAAGGGACTTGTCCAGAGCATAAGGCCTCTTCCATATAACGGACAGATCAAAGTCACGACTGCCAAATATTATACTCCTAGCGGACGTTGCGTGCAGGCTATCGATTATTCCCACCGCAATGAGGATGGAAGCGTAGGCTATATTCCGGACTCTCTTACCCATGAGTTCAGGACGGCAGGAGGGCGCATTGTCAAGGATGGCGGCGGTATCACTCCTGACGTTGAGATTGATGCAAAGTCCTACAGCCGTCTTACATATTCTCTTTATGTGAACGGGGTGTTCGAGCAGTATGCCCTCGAGTATGTACGCAAGCATGCCGTCATCCCTCCGGTGAAAGAGTACCATTTTGATGAGTATGAAGATTTCATAGCCTTTGCCAAGACAAAGGAATTCGACTACAGGTCCAGCGCCAGGACATACTTCGATCAGATGGTCAAGGAGATAAAGCGCGATGGACTTGAGGAAAGCATGTCGGCTCAGATTGAAGCGATGAAGGATGCACTGGAGATGGAGAAGGAAGAGTTCCTTATCCTCAAGAAGGATGAGATTATTCCGTTCATCGAAGAGGAGATTGCCGTCAGGTATTATTTCCAGGAGGCCGGAATCGAGATAAGGATAAGATATGATGATCAGTTGTGGGAAGCACTGAAATCATAGTCCTCAGCCTTACGAAAGTCAGGGAGAATTCCGTTGTTCTGCATACACTCAGTGCGGAGTACGGTCGCAGGAGTTTTATAACAAGCGTTTCAAAAGGGACTGCAATGGCAATGTTCCTGCCTCTCAATATTCTGGAGGCGGAGGTTGTCGAGAACCCCAAGTCGGACCTGTGGCGAATAAGGAATATTTCTGCAAAATATCCGCTCAACGGAATCAGGACGGATATTTACAAGAATACGATGACACTCTTCATGAGTGAAGTGCTTTTCCGCTCACTCCGCGACGGAGTCAATGAAGACGGCCTCTTCGAGTGGTGCGAAAAAAACATACTGACACTCGATGCCGTCTCCTCTGATTTCAGCAACTATCACCTCCGCTTTCTGCTTGAGCTTTCTGCTGCACTGGGGTTCCGTCCTTCAGCCGAAGACCTGGCTCCATTCGCCGACAGCCGTCTGTCCGAAATCAGGAAACTGACAGAACTCCCTTTTGCCGAATCAATGATGGTCCCTCTGAACGGAGATGCCAGAAACGAGATTGCGCGGTCATTGCTGGACTATCTGTCCAGACATCTTGAAGCACAGCTTAACGTGCAGTCGCTGAAAGTGTTGAGCGAGCTTTTCAGATAGAGCCGACAGTGATGAGGCAGATGCCTAGCAGCATGACTGCCATATCGATTGCCTTGAGGCGTACGTTTTTCTCCTTGAAGACCAGAGCCCCGAAAATGAACGGGACGATTACCGAGCTCCTGCGTATCATGGATATCACGGACAGCAGGGCTCCTTCCTGGTCAAGAGCGGTGAAATACAGGAAATCCGCGGCTGTGATGAACAGCGCAATCAGGATAATCATCCAGTCGGGATGGAAATGCGGCAGGGCGGATTTCCTGAATCCGGCTTCCGCAAGAATGCAGATTCCGAGAAGGACAGTGATATACAGATTCGCCCAGCTCTGGACGAACAATGGCTCCATGAATCCCAGAATGAATTTGTCATAAAGCGCGCTGGCTACTCCGGTCAGAACGGAGACGGCAGCCATCCAGATGCCTTTGTCGCGGGTGAAACTGATGCCTTCAAGAGAAGAAGTCCTGCTCAACAGAAGCAGGGCGGCAATGGCTGTCAAACTTCCCGCCCATTGCCAGACGTTGAGCCTTTCGCCGAAAAGAATGAGGGAAAAGACCAGTACGAAGACGGGCCGTGAAGCTTTGATTGTGCTGAGGGTTGACAGGGGAACGGTTCTCATTGCCGCAAGCCCGCTGATCCATGATGAGGTGACAAGAATCCCCTTGACTGTCAGGAGTAGATGATCCTTTACCGGCCCGGGGTGCAGAAACGGTGACAGAAGCAGCGTTGAAAGCGCTGTCGCAAAGAACAGAACATACAGGACACCGTTCTTCTTGAGCGACTGCTTCTTTGCTACGTCATAGAAGCCGAGCAGTATTGCTGAACCGATAGTTAACCAAACCCACATAGCGGTGCAAATTTACGAAATCATTTAGTAAATTTGTACTCCCGATGAGTCAGGATGAATTCATACGAATAAAGGGCGCAGGGGCGAACAACCTCAAGCGTGTGGATGTCGATATCCCGCGCCATAAGTTTGTTGTCATAACGGGTATCAGCGGCAGCGGTAAGTCTTCCCTGGCGTTCGACACCATTTATGCCGAGGGGCAGAGACGCTATATGAACACGCTCTCTCCGTATGCCAAGCATTTCATGGGCATTCTTGAGAAGCCGTCCATCGAGAGCATCACGGGGCTGAGCCCGATTATTGCCATCGAGCAGAAGACTACCGGAACCAATCCGAGATCCACAGTAGGGACGATAACTGAGATCTCGGACTTTCTCAGGCTCCTTTTTGCGAAGGCCTCCGTGGCGTATTCCCCGGTGACGGGCAAGGAGATGGTCAGATATACCGATGAGCAGATCCTTGATTTGATAATGTCCGGGTATGCAGGGAAGAAATGCCTTCTGCTTGCTCCGCTTGTGAGGGGAAGAAAAGGTCATTACAGAGAGCTTTTCGACCAGATGAGAAGGCGGGGATTCACGCAGGTAAGGATAGATTCCGAGATTATGGATCTCAACGAGGTGGATGCCCTGGACAGGTACAAGGCCCATTTTATCGAACTCATTGTTGACAAGCTTAAACCTGAGGAAGGTGACCAGAAACGCATCAGGGATTCTGTGATGGTGGCCTTGAATATGGGAAAGGGGTCGGTCGCCATTCTTGACCATGAGAGCGGAGAGATAAGGCATTTCTCGAAGCACCTGGTGGATCCCGAGTCCGGCATTTCACTTCAGGAACCGGCTCCGCACAGCTTTTCTTTCAACTCTCCGGAAGGATATTGTCCGCATTGCAAGGGTTTGGGGACTATAGTTGACGTCGACATAAATCACATTATTCCCGACCGTTCGATGTCTATCGCCGACGGTGGCATAAAACCTCTCGGGAAGGTAAGGGAAAGCCGGAAATTCGAGACTGTCAGAGCCGTAGCCCGTAAATATCATTTTTCTCTGTACGACCCTATAGCAGCTGTGCCGGAAGAAGCCCTTACACTTCTGGTCTTCGGCTCGGACGAACTATTCCGCGTAGGTGAGGGCAACATGTCGGAAATGGTATGCTGGCCCGGTGTGGTCGATGACGTGGAGGATAAGATAGTATGTCCGGTCTGTCATGGGACCAGGCTCAGGGAAGAGACGACATATTTCAGGATTGACGGTAAAACCATATCCGAGGTATGCGCGATGGAAATATCCCAGCTTCAGAAATGGATAGACAGCCTCTCCGACAAACTCAGCGGCCGTGCGGCTGCGGTAGCGCATGACATTCTCAAGGAGTTGAGGGACCGCGTGGATTTTCTGATGGGTGTCGGGCTCGAGTACCTTACCCTGGACAGGGCGACGGCAAGTTTGTCGGGAGGAGAGAGCCAGAGAATAAGATTGGCAACACAGATAGGCTCAAAGCTGGTAAATGTCATATATATCCTTGATGAACCGAGCATCGGACTGCACCAGCGGGATAACAGGAGACTCCTGGGATCTCTGGCGAAGCTTAGGGATGAAGGCAACACCGTCATCGTGGTGGAGCATGACCAGGAGACTATGTACGCTGCAGACTGGATTGTAGATGTCGGGCCCGGGGCAGGAGCGGCTGGCGGTCAGATATGTTATAACGGTCCGTCTTCCAAGGCCCCTTGTCTGGAAACCAGGGACTCGATTCCGGTCCCGTCCGTCAGACGTCCCGGTAACGGGACAACCCTCAAACTTGTGGGCGCTTCAGGCAACAACCTGAAGAATGTGAGCGTCTCATTTCCTCTAGGAATGCTTATAGGCATCGCCGGAGTCAGTGGCAGCGGCAAGAGCAGCCTCATCAATGAGACGCTGATGCCGGTCCTCAAAGGCAAGCTGTACAATTTCAAGGAGAAGCCTTTGCCTTTTGTCAGGGTTGAAGGCATTGAGAATATTGACAAGGTAATAGAGATAGACCAGAGTCCGATAGGTAAGTCGCCGCGCAGCAACCCAGCCACGTTCACGGGAGTCCTTTCCGATATCCGTACCCTTTTCGAAGACACTCCTGACGCCAAGGTAAGGGGATTCAAGGCCGGGCGTTTCTCTTTCAATGTCGAGGGCGGCCGCTGTCCTGAATGCAAGGGCGCCGGAATCAAGGTTATCGAGATGAATTTCCTGCCTTCCGTCCACGTCGTCTGCGATCAGTGCGGCGGACGGAGGTATAAGGAGGATACCCTGGCTGTCAGGTATAAGGGAAAGAATATCAATGACGTCCTTGAAATGTCAGTGTCTGAGGCTTATGAATTCTTCAGAAACCATCCCAAGATTGCACCGAAGCTTAAGGCTCTGGTCGATGTGGGACTGGGATACATACGTCTCGGACAGTCTGCCGTGACCTTGTCGGGAGGAGAGAGCCAGAGAATGAAGCTGGCTGCCGAACTTTCAAGGAAGGCAACGGGCAATACGCTGTATATGCTGGACGAGCCTACCACAGGATTGCACTACGAGGATATAAAGGTCCTTCTCGGGGTGCTTCAGAGACTTGTGGATGCGGGAAATACCGTGATTGTCATCGAGCATAACCTGGATGTGCTCAAGAGTGTTGACTGGCTCATTGACATGGGTCCCGAGGGAGGCCGAAGGGGAGGAATGATTATTGCTGAAGGGACCCCGGAGCAGATAGCATCCGACAAGTCTTCGGTTACCGGACCTTATTTGGCAGAAGTTTTATAGAATATGACAAAGATAGAAGCAGCCCGCCAGGAATATGCAGACTGGTGCTCGGCAATTGGAATCGACAGCATTGACAAGCTCAATGACGCTCTGATGGCAGGCAAGGGGATCGAACTGATTAACCTTTGCGAAGCCAGGCAGGAAAGAAAATATGCCGAAATCGCCAACCAGATATATTGGAGGAGGCAAAAGACGAGGATAGTGATGATGTCCGGACCTTCTTCCAGCGGGAAAACGTCTTCCTCTCTGCGTATCGCGCAGCAGTGCCGTGTTCTGGGACTGAACCCTAAAGTCATAGAACTTGACAATTATTTTGTGGACAGGGACAGGACCCCGAAGGATGAGAACGGTGATTATGATTTCGAAGCACTCGGCGCTATGGATATCGAGTATCTGGGCATCCAGCTCAACCAGCTTCTCGCCGGAGAGGAGGTTGAACTGCCGAAATTCGATTTCGTGGCAGGCTGCAGGGTCAGTTCCGGCGTCAAGATGAGACTCGACCCGGGGGATATGCTGTTTATGGAAGGCATTCACGCCCTCAATCCTGCACTTACCCCTTCCGTTGACCAGAGCAAGATATTCCGCATCTATATTTCTGCGTTGACTGCTCTGCCGGGAGGCGAAAAGTTCCACAATTCCACCACTGACAAGAGGCTTCTCAGACGCATTGTCAGGGATAACAGGACCCGGGGAATTCTTCCTGAGGACAATATCATGAGGTGGCCGAGCGTGAGAAACGGAGAAGTCAGGAATATTTTCCCGTATGAGGAAAATGCCGAAGTGGTATTCAACTCTTCGACACTATATGACCTGCCTTTGCTGAAATACTATGCGGAGCCTCTTCTCTGCGGCATCCGGGAGTCATCTCCGGCCTATGAGAAGGCTCGGAATCTTCTGTCATTCCTGGAAAAAATCAAAGCTCTCACCCCTCAGGAGATAGCCGTTATCCCTCCTACTTCCATAATGAGGGAATTCATCGGGGGTCAGACTCTGTAGATTCCGGCTCGTTGAAAGGTTCGAGGAAAGGATTGTTCATCCTTTCGTAGCCTATTGTGGTTTTGCCGCCGTGACCGGGGTAGACCTCTACTGCGGCGTCCAGAAGCATCAGTTTGTCCATCACGGAGACAATCAGTTTGTCGTAGTCCCCCATCATGAGGTCGCTTCTTCCTATGGTGCCGGCAAACAGTGTATCTCCCGTGAATATCATGCCTTCTGTGCGGTCGTAATAGCATACACCGCCCGGAGTATGGCCTGGTGTGTGGATGATTTCAAAATTGAAACCGCATATCCCGACCGTCTCTCCTTCCTTCACCGGTTCGAAAGGGAAAGAAATGTCCGGCGGCGTCAGGCCGAGTTTTGATGACAGCTTTTCACTGTAATCCAGTACCGGGACGTCGTCAGGGTGCATATAAACGGGGATATTGTATTTCTCCTGTAGGAAACTGACTCCGAAAATGTGATCCGGATGAGCGTGAGTGAGAATAATCGCTGCGGGGGTGATTCCTTCGGATGACAGAAAGTCCGTGAGTGCTGCCCGTTCGCTTTCATCGTAGCAACCGGGGTCGACGATAACGGCTGCCGTCCTGTCTTTCCATGCTACGATGGTGTTCTCGCCGAAAATATTGAAAGAAAACTGTTTGATTTCAAACATTCCTGATATCGTTTATGGCACAAAAATACAAACATTATTATTAAATTTGTAAGATTAGAAAAAAGCTTCGATGCACATAGGAGTTGCAGGAAATATCGGCAGCGGGAAGACTACGCTGACAAGGATGCTGGCGGAACATTACGGGTGGACACCCAAATATGAATCTGTGACGTATAATCCTTACCTGGAGGATTATTACAAGGATATTCCGCGCTGGTCCTACAATCTTGAGACATATTTTCTCGCGCAGAGGTTCAAGGACCTTCTGGATATATCCAGGTCGGAAGGAGTGATAATCCAGGACAGAACGCTTTTCGAGGGAGTGCATATTTTCGTAAGGAACAATTATGACCTTGGGAACCTTTCCAAGCGAGATTTTGAGACTTATATGCAACTGTTCGAAGTGATGGCCTCCATGGCCGGGGAACCAGACTTGCTGATTTATCTGAAGTCATCAATCGAGCATCTGGTGTTCCAGATACAGAAACGCGGCAGGGAATATGAGCAGAGCATGAGCCTTGATTACCTTGCCGGGCTCAACGATCGTTATGAGGAGTGGATTTCAGGGTATAAAGGCCGCCTTCTGATCATCGATGCCGATAATTTGGATTTTGAGAACAGACCAGAAGATTTTGCAATGGTGACGGACAAGATTGACGCCGAGTTGTTCGGACTATTCAAATAAAAAGAGTAATTTTGTAAGATTTATTTAGTTATAAGGTTATGCATATCGCAATTGCAGGAAATATCGGTAGCGGAAAGACAACGCTTACAAAGATGCTGGCCGCACATTACGGCTGGATCCCGAAGTACGAGCCGGTGGATTTCAATCCTTATCTTTCTGATTTCTATGAAGATATGTCCAGATGGTCTTTCAATCTTCAGATATATTTCCTGAACAAGCGTTTCAAAGATGTGGTGGAAATATCCAAATCCGACCTGGTGGTTGTACAGGACAGGACGATATATGAGGATGCGCGGATATTCGCTCCCAACCTCCACGATATGGGACTTATGTCATCGAGGGATTTTGAGAATTATTCGGAACTGTTCGATCTGATGATGTCTCTTGTCAAAGCCCCTGATCTTATGATTTATCTCAAGTCCAGCATACCGAACCTCATCTCACAGATTCAGAAAAGGGGTCGCGAATATGAGCGGAGCATACGCATAGATTATCTTTCCGGCTTGAACGAAAAATATGACAATTGGATCAGTACTTACAAGGGGAACCTTCTGGTCATTGATGCTGACCATATCAAGTTCGGGAACAATCCGGAGGATTTTGAGAAGATTACCAATATGATTGACGCCCAGATGTTCGGGCTGTTCCCCGCACCGGAACAAAGCAAATAATTGAATATGGCAGATAGCAGACTGACGATAATTGACTTTGTAGAGAAGTACACGAAACTGTACACTGACCGTACTTTCCTGAGAGAGAAGGTCAATGGCAAGTGGACGGAGACCTCCTATCGTGACACGCGGGAGGAAGGGCGGACGCTTGCAGCAGGTTTCATGGCGCTCGGGCTGAACAAGGGAGAAAAAGTTGCCCTGATTTCCGAAGGCCGTAACCTTTGGATTTTTGCGGAACTGGGTATCCTGTATGCAGGAGGCGTCAATGTTCCTCTCTCTTTCAAGTTGGAGTCTGACAATGACCTTCTGTTCCGCATCAATCACTCCGATTCAAGATTCATCATTGCTTCTGAAAGTCAGATTGACAAGGTTCGCAAGGTCATCTCTTCATGCCCTGCGGTGGAAAAGGTCATCGTCCTTGATGATATTGAACTCAAGGAAGGGGAAATAGGCATTTCCCAGCTCAGGGAGATGGGCCTGGCTTTCAGAAAGGAGCACGGTGACGAGCTTGAAAAGAGAATCAAGTCCGTAGGGCCTGACGACTATGCGAACATCAGCTACACTTCCGGAACGACTGCGGATCCGAAAGGCATTCTTCTCACCCATAGGAATTATACGGCGAATGTCGAGCAGTGCCATTCGGTCATCAACATACATGACAACGCCGTGATGCTTATCATTCTTCCTCTTGACCATTGCTTCGCGCATGTGGCGGGGTTCTATTTCATGATGTCATCAGGCGGCAGCATTGCAACGGTGCCAGGCGGAAAGAACGCTGTCACTATGCTGAAGAATATTCCTGTTGCGATTAAGGAGGTCCGCCCTCACGTCATGCTGTCGGTGCCGGCAATATCAAGAAATTTCAGGAAGAATATCGAAGCCGGAATCAGAAAGAAAGGGCCTCTGGTTGAGAAACTGTATAATTTCGCTCTTGACAATGCGATAAATTACAACCGCGAGTATTGGAATGAAGGAGTCCCTTGTTGGAAACAGTGGTGGAGAGCTCCGCTGAAACTGATATTCGACAGGCTTATTTTCAAGTCTATCCGCGAGAACTTCGGAGGAAGGTTTGAGTTCTTTGTCGGCGGAGGAGCCTTGCTCGACATAGCCTTGCAGAAATATTTTTATGCCATAGGCATGCCTGTTTTTCAGGGATACGGACTCTCTGAGGCGACGCCGGTGATCTGTTCCAATGCCGGCGGCCACGCCAGGTTCGGTTCCTCAGGAAGGATAGTGTCCCCTATGGAAATAAAGATATGCAACGAGAATGGGGAAGAACTTCCTCATGGCGAAACCGGTGAAATTGTCATCCGCGGTGAGAACGTGATGGCGGGATACTGGAAGAACCCGGAGGCAACCAAAAGCACAATTGTCGGTGGATGGCTCCACACGGGAGACAGAGGATATATCTGTCCGGAAGACCCGGCTTTTCTGTATGTCACGGGGCGTTTCAAGAGTCTGCTCATTTCGTCTGACGGTGAAAAATACAGTCCGGAGGGCTATGAAGACAGTCTTACGGACAATTCAAAGTATATTGACAGCGCAGTTCTGTACAACAATCAGAGCCCTTATACGGCTGTCCTGATCATCCCTAACAAGCCCGCATTGGCTGAGACCGTGAAGCGTGGCGGCATGGATCCCGAAACTGTAGAAGGCAAGAAGGCTATGCTTGATATCATCCAGGCTGAATGCGACAATTACAGAAAAGGCGGCGTCCATGAAGGAATGTTCCCGGAGAAGTGGCTTCCAGCAGCGATAATTGTGGGAGAAGAACCTTTTACGGAGCAGAACGGAATGCTGAACACTACGGCTAAGATGGTACGCCGCAAAGTTGAGGCCCGGTATGCCGAAAGAATCGCTTTTGCAATGACGGCAGAAGGCAAAAACCTTTACAACGATAAGAATATCGAATCTCTGTAGATACTTAAATATTATTAATATGAAAACAAACAAATTATTGGTAATCATCGCATTGGGATTGGCAGCAGTTGCATGCTCATCCAATGCCCGGACAGCGGATGCCCAGTCAGCGGCTGATGCTGATGTTGCAAAGAAGGTTGAAGCCAAGGACCTTCTTCCATCAAAGGCACTTACAGATACCGTTAGCTATCTTCTGGGTATCAATTTCGGTAGTTTTGTAAAACAGTATGATTTCGGCGAAATCAATTTCACTCAGCTTGTAAAGGGAATGAAGGAATTCCTTCAGGCAGAGGGGAATCAGAACGATCCTGCATTTGTAGAGCAGTTCAGAATCAATCCTGACCTTATGACCGAGATTTTCAACGAATACCTCGGGAACAGGGCAAAGTACAAGGAACTCGTCAATACTGAAAAGGAAGAAGCATTCTTCAAGGAGAATATCAAGAAGGAAGGAATGCTTGAAACCGTAACAGGCCTTCAGTACAGAATCGCTGATCCTGGCAACGACAAGAAGCCTGCCCTCAGTGATACCGTTTGGGTACATTATAAGGGGTCTCTTCTTGACGGTACTGTATTCGATGAGTGTCCTGCAGACCAGGATCCTATCAACTTCCCTCTCAACAGAGTCATCAGAGGATGGTCAGAGGGAATGCAGCTCGTCGGTGAGGGTGGAAAGATCGAACTCTACATCCCTTCAAGTTTGGGATACGGTGCTCAGGGTGCCGGAATGATCGAGCCTTTCTCTACTCTTGTATTCGAGGTTGAACTCGTGAAAGTTGCCAAGGCTGCAGTTGCAGAAGAATAATATCAACAGGAAAGATATACCAAAAATGAAGCCGGCTTTTCAGTCGGCTTCATTTTCTTCATATATGATATCTTCTTCCTCTTTGTCTTCATCTTCATCTTCATCATCGAATTCTTCGTCATCTTCATCGTCTTCGTCATCCTCGCCCTCATCTTTCGGAAGATGCCTGCGCTCTTCGGGAAGATCTTCGAATGCCACATACCCGTTCTCGAAATCGATAGGGTTGGGACCTTTGGTCTCTACAACAGTAGGGTAAGGAACAAATCCCGCTTCTTCTCCCTCGAAAGTGATTGTTACGCTCTTCTTTGAGGCGACGTCATAAAAATAAACGAATTTCACTGCTCCGGCCTTGATTGTCGCAGCCATGGAGGTGATGTCAACAGTGCCGAAGCCAAGGTCTATCAGGGCGTATTTTGCCACTACGTTGCCTTCTTCGTTGAATGCTTTGAACAATATCGGCTGGTCTACGGCAAACTCCAGATCGGAGCGGAGCTGCTTGTGAAATGTGTACAAAGAATTGTCCGCATTGATCTTATAGACGCGGTAAAAACCTTTGATTCCTTCGAGTGTTACCCTATACTTGTAAATCATGGCGCGAATATAAAAAATAATCACTAAATTTGGTTTAAATGGATATGAAATCAGACTGCTATAATAGCATTTCAACGCGAGCCGAGGGCCTTTTCAAGGACAACGGCAGCAGATTTATAGCCCTTGCCTTCCCTGTCGAGACAGAAGAAGAAGTCAAGGCTATCGTGTCCGACATCAGAAAAGAATACCATGATGCACGTCATCACTGCTACGCATACAGGCTGGGTCTGGACGGAGACGTATGGCGTGCCAGCGATGACGGCGAGCCTGCGGGATCCGCGGGAAGGCAGATTCTGGGTCAGATAGATTCGGCGGGACTGAGCGATATCCTTGTGGTTGTGGTTAGATATTTCGGAGGAATCAAACTCGGTATCCCCGGATTGATAAGAGCTTACAAGACTTCCACGTACGATGCGTTGGCAAATGCCTCCGTGACGGAAAAAATAGCGGGCAGATGGTATCGCATCGGGTTTGACTATGCTCAGATGCAGGACGTCATGAAACTCGTGAAAGACATGGATCTGCCTCAGCGCGCGCAGGATTTCGGAGAGTATTGCTCTATGGAAGTGCGAGTCAGAAAAAATCTTAATGATGATTTTTTGGAGCGCTCAAAAAAAATAAGTAACTTTAAATTAAATATAATTTAATATGTCAAAAGTTCACGTATTCAATGCCGGCCCTTGCGTCCTTCCGCAAGTGGCAATTGACAATGCAGTCTCTGCCCTGAAGGATTTCAACGGGACAGGCGTTTCAGTCCTTTCAATATCCCACAGGACAAAAGAGTGGGAGGCGGTTATGGATGAGTGCCGTTCTTTGTGGAAAGAGCTTCTCAATATCCCTGATGATTATGAAGTGGTATTTCTCGGTGGCGGTGCCAGCCTGCAGTTCCTGTATGTCGCGATGAATTTTCTTGAAAAGAAAGCCGGATACCTTGATACGGGAGTATGGGCTCATAAGGCTTTGAAAGAAGCTCAGGGACTTGGCAATGCAGAGGCGGTAGCATGCTCTGCGGACAAGAACTACAGTTATATTCCGAAGGGATATGTGATTCCGTCGGATCTGGATTATTTCCATATCACGACCAACAACACCATTTACGGTACGGAAATCAAGGAGGACATCGACTGTCCTGTGCCATTGATTGCCGACATGTCATCCGATATTCTCAGCCGACCTGTGGATGTCAGCAAGTACGCCATGATTTACGGCGGCGCACAGAAGAATGCCGGATGTGCCGGAGTCGCTTTCGCCATTATCAGGAAATCCGCACTGGGGAAGGTCAGCCGATATATTCCTACAATGCTTGACTATAGAATCCATATCGACAAGGAGTCAATGTTCAATACTCCTCCTGTGTTCTCGATATATGTCATGAACGAGACACTGAAGTGGCTCAAGAGCATAGGCGGAGTGAAGAAGATGCACGAACTGGACGTAAAGAAGGCCGGAACGCTGTATGCTGAAATTGATCGCAATGCGCTCTTCACGGGTACAGCGGCCAAGGAGGACCGATCCATCATGAATGTGCCTTTCGTCATGGCTCAGGGTTATGAAAACCTTCAGGATGAATTCCTGTCATTCTCAAAGGAGCGCGGAATGGTGGGTATCAAGGGCCACAGGTCAGTGGGCGGCTTCAGGGCTTCTCTGTACAATGCTTGTTCACAGGAGGATGTTGATGCGCTCGTGGTATGTATGCAGGAATTTGAAAAGATACACAAATGAAAATACTGTTAGCTACACAGAAACCTTTCGCTGCAGCGGCTGTGGAGGGAATCAGGAAAATTGCCGGGGATGCGGGTCACGAACTGCTCCTGCTCGAGAAGTATGAGTCACAGGATGACCTTGTCAAAGCAGTCTCCGATGCGGATGCGATGATAGTCCGTTCGGACAAAGTCACAAAAGAGGTTGTGGAAGCCGCCGGAAAGCTCAAGATTGTGGTCAGAGCGGGTGCAGGATATGATAATATTGATCTTGCTGCCTGCACGGAGCACGGAGTGGTGGCTATGAACACCCCTGGACAGAATTCCAACGCCGTCGCAGAACTTGCGATAGCCCTGATGATATATATGTCGAGAACGCAGTTCACCCCTTCGACCGGTATGGAAATTCAGGGAAAGACTCTCGGTATCCAGGCTTTCGGAAATGTCGGAAGACTTGTCGGCAGCAAGGCGGAGGCACTCGGCATGAAGGTGAAGGCCTTGGATCCTTTCCTTCCGGATGACGCAATCCGTGCAGGCGGGGCGGAGCCGGTAGACAGTCTTGAGGCATTGTACAGAAGCTGCGATTTCGTTTCAATCCACATCCCGGCAACTCCTCAGACGATAGGAAGCATAGGATATGAGCTTGTAAGCAGTATGCCGAAGGGAGCTACGCTTGTCAATACCGCCCGCAAGGAAGTAATCGATGAAGCCGGGCTCATGAAAGCTCTCGAAGAGCGTCAGGACCTCAAGTATGTGACGGACGTGGCGCCGGACAACCTTGCCACGATGCAGGAAAAATTCGGACTCAGGGTCTTTGCGACACCAAAGAAAATGGGGGCGCAGACAGCGGAGGCCAATGTGAATGCCGGCCTTGCCGCAGCTCGTCAGATAGTTGATTTCTTCGCTACGGGGAATACGAAATTTCAATTGAACAAATAGTATGGTAAGAGTCAAACCTTTCGCCGCCATCAGGCCGCCGAAAAATCTGGTGACGGAAGTCGCTGCACCTCCTTATGACGTTCTCGATTCAAAGGAGGCCAAAAACATGGCGGGGGAAAAATCCCTGCTCCATATCACAAAGCCGGAGATAGATTTCGATCCTATCCTCCCTGACAGCGACCAGCGTGTATATGACAGAGCTGTAGTGAATTTCAAGCAGTGGCAGGAAAAGGGATGGCTTGTGCGTGATCCCAAGCCTTGCTATTATGTGTATGCCCAGACAATGGGCGAGCGCACCCAATACGGATTTGTCCTTTGCGCACATTCCGACGATTATGCAAAGGGTCTCATCAAGAAGCACGAACTTACCAGAAAGGATAAGGAAGATGACAGGATGGTGCACATACGCATACAGAATGCCAATATCGAGCCCGTATTCTTCGCTTTCAAACATAATGAGGGTCTTGAAAGGATACTTGAAGACACCGTTTCGGCTCCTTCCGAATACAGGTTTACAGATGAGAACGGGTTCGGGCACGAATTCTGGACCATCGAGGATGATAACCTTATCAGCAGGATAACGTCTCTTTTCACCGATACGGTTGAATCCTTCTACATAGCTGACGGGCATCATCGCAGTGCGGCTGCTGCCAGGGTGGGAGCCGAAAAGGCAGCACTCAATCCTTCGCATACAGGCGAGGAGGAGTACAATTACTTCATGGCAGTATGTTTCCCTGAGAGCCAGCTGAAGATTCTTGATTACAACAGGGTGGTGAAAGACCTTAACGGGCTCAGTGCAGAAGAGTTTGTCGACAGGCTTTCCGAGGATTTCGACCTTCGTGAAACCGGCACAGGAATTTACAGGCCGGAAGCCCTGCACAACTTCTCGATGTATCTTGAAGGGAAATGGTATTCATTGACAGCGAAGGCAGGGAGATATGACGACAATGACCCTATCGGAGTGCTTGACGTGACAATCCTTTCGGATCTTGTGCTTGACAAACTTCTGGGTATAAAAGACCTCCGAACTGACAAGAGGATTGATTTCGTCGGCGGTATCAGAGGCCTTGAAGAATTGAAGCGAAGGGTTGACGACACCGGTATGAAGGTCGCCTTTGCGCTATACCCTGTGTCTATGAAACAGCTGACAGACATAGCTGACAGCGGAAATATCATGCCGCCGAAGACTACCTGGTTTGAGCCAAAGCTCCGTTCGGGGCTGGCTATCCACACATTGGACTGAAATGTTGATCGGACAGGAACAAATACATAAGACGCTCAAAGAGTTCTTTGGCTACGATGCCTTCAAGAGCGATCAGGAGAAGATTATCACTCACCTGGTCAGCGGAGGCGATGCGTTTGTTCTTATGCCGACAGGAGGAGGGAAATCATTGTGCTACCAGCTTCCTGCACTCCTGATGGAGGGCACGGCAATTGTCATTTCCCCGCTTATTGCTCTGATGAAGAATCAGGTGGATCTCATCAGAGGATTTGAGGACGGCAATGGCGGAAGTGTGGCTCATTTCCTTAATTCTTCACTTAACAGGCAGCAGATCGATGAAGTCCGGATGGATATCCTCAGAGGAAAGACCAAAATCCTTTATGTAGCTCCCGAGTCGCTGACCAAAGAAGAGAACGTTTCTCTTTTGAGGGAAGTCAAGATATCCTTCTATGCGGTGGATGAAGCTCACTGCATATCCGAGTGGGGGCACGATTTCAGGCCGGAGTACAGACGAATCCGCAGTTTGGTGGAAGATATAGGCCGTGCACCGATCATTGCCCTGACGGCAACGGCAACCCCAAAGGTACAGAGCGATATCCTGAAAAACCTAGGAATCCCCGATGCTGCCGTCTTCAAGTCATCATTCAACAGGCCTAACCTCTATTATGAAATAAGGGACAAGGTTGATGCTGAGAAAGACATAATAAAGTTTATCAGACAGAATTCCGGTAAGTCGGGAATAATATACTGCCTCAGCCGCAAGAAGGTGGAGGAGATGGCCGAGCTGTTGTGCATCAACGGGATAAAGGCTTTGCCATATCATGCGGGACTGGATGCCAGGACCAGAGCGGAGAATCAGGACAAGTTCCTGATGGAGGAAGTCAACGTAATAGTCGCTACGATTGCATTCGGAATGGGTATTGACAAGCCGGACGTCCGCTTTGTCATCCACTATGATATTCCAAAGAGCATAGAGAGTTATTATCAGGAGACCGGCCGTGCGGGAAGAGACGGGCAGGAGGGACTCTGCATAGCATATTACAGCTACAAGGACATCCAGAAACTTGAAAAGTTCATGCAGGGCAAGCCTATTGCCGAGCAGGAAATTTCAAGGCAGCTTCTCACGGAGGTCGTGTCATATGCCGAAAGCAGCCAGTGCAGGCGAAAGCTGCTCCTGAATTATTTCGGTGAGGATTATCCTGAAAACAACTGCTGCTCCTGTGACAATTGTGTGCATCCGAAGCAGATGTTTGACGGGAGAGAGGATATGAAACTGGTCCTCGAACTGGTGAATTCTCTTCCTGAGCATTTCAAGATAGATCATCTTGCCAATATCCTGGCCGGAAAACAGAACGCTATAATCAAGTCGTACAGACATGATACGCTGGAATTGTTCGGGGCCGGTGAGGAGCATACCGAGAAATATTGGTGCACAGTCATACACCAGGGACTGACTATGCATCTTCTGGAAAAGGAGATAGAGACATACGGCCTTATCCATGTTTCGGACAGAGGACGCGAGTTCCTTGCTTCTCCGTGGGAGCTGAAATTGGTGGAAGACAGAAAATTCTCTGATGGCAGCATCGCCGATGATGAAGATGAGGAAGATACGGCGGCTGTTGCCGCAAAGGGCGGTGGCGGTGGTGACCCTGTGCTCCTGTCCATGCTGAAAGACCTGAGGAAAGACCTTTCAAAGAGTCTGAAACTGCAGCCTTGGATAATATTCGGCGACCCTTCTCTCGAGGATATGTCCATCCTTTACCCTGTGTCCTTCGATGAACTCAAGAATTGTCAGGGCGTCGGTGAAGGGAAAGCCAGGAAATTCGGTGAGGAGTTCATCGCTCTTATCAAAAAGTACGTTGAGGAGAATGACATATCCAGACCGGATGATTTCATTGTCAAATCCGCTCCGAACAAGTCTGCAAACAAGATTTTCATCATCCAGAATATAGACAAGAGAATGTCCCTTGAGGATATTGCAGATGCGAGGAACATGGATATGGAGGAACTCATGACAGAGATTGAAGCCATCGTATCCACCGGAACCAAGCTGAATCTCGACTATTATATTCGGGAGAATCTTGACGAGGAAATAGTTGGTGAGATATACGATTATTTCAGAAATGACGCTTCTTCCGATTCTATTGAAGAGGCTGTTTCGGAATTGGGAGGAGAATATGACGAGATGGAAATCAGACTGGTCAGGATTAAGTTCCTTTGTGAGATAGCATCATGATACCCCAGCAGACAGTTGACCTTATTCTTGACAACGCCAGAATTGATGACGTTGTCAGCGATTTCGTCACCCTGAAGCGCAGGGGAGCCAATTTCGTGGCTTGCTGCCCCTTCCATAACGAGAAAACTCCTTCTTTTTACGTTTCTCCGGTCAAGGGAATCTATAAGTGTTTCGGCTGCGGCAAAGCCGGGACTGCGGTCGGCTTTGTCATGGAGCACGAGCACTGTTCCTATACGGAAGCATTGAGGTATCTTGCCAAGAAATACAATATCGAAGTCATAGAGGAGGAGGAAAGTGCGGAGCAGATTGCCCAGAGGCAGAGAAGTGAAAGCCTGCTGCAGGTAATGGAGTATGCCCAGAAATTCTATGTGTCCGCTCTCTCTGAAGGAGAAGGCCGTGCGGTTGGATACAATTACTTCAAATCCAGGGCGTTGGAAGATCAGACCATTGAACGTTTCGCTCTTGGTTGGGCTCCTTCCGGTCGCAGCGTTTTTGTTGACGCCGCTGTAGCCGCAGGGTATAAGCCTGAGTATCTGGTCGAAGCCGGACTCGCCGTACAGTATGATGACGGACGGCTTGCCGACAGGTTCCATGACAGAGTCGTCTTTCCTATCCAGTCCGTCAGCGGCAGGACCATTGCTTTCAGCTGCAGGACGCTGAAGACTGACGGTTCGGTGGCCAAATACGTGAATTCACCCGATACTCCTCTATATGACAAGAGCAAGTCTTTATACGGCATATATCTGGCCAAGGCGGAAATAGGGCGCAGAGGCAAGTGCTATCTTGCAGAGGGCAATGTGGACGTTGTCACGATGCACCAGCTTGGACTGACAAATACGGTTGCTTCCTGCGGCACTTCCTTGACCCAGCAGCAGATACGTCTGATAAAGAAGTTTACCGAGAATGTGACAATAATGTACGACGGTGATGCAGCCGGCGTACACGCAGCCCTGAAGGCCATCGGAATGATTCTGGACGAGGGAATGAACGTGAAGGTGCTTCTCTTCCCTGATGGAGATGACCCGGACTCATTCTGCAGAAAGCATACTCTTCAGGAAGTTGAGGATTTCATCGAAAAGAATGAGCAGGACTTCGTATCCTATATGTATTCGGTAGCCGGTGATTTCAAGTCTGACCCGTTGCGCCGTGCAAATGTGATAAATGACGTGGCAGATGCCATTGCGAATATCCCCGACGCTGTAAAGAGGGAAGTATTTGTTGACAAATGCTCGTCGGTTTTTGAAGTGAACTCCGACTCCATATACAAGAGGATAAACACGACCCTCGCAAAAAAGCGTGAAGAGACGCAGAAGATTATGGAGAGGGAGAGGCGCAGGCAGGAAAACCTTCCGGATGTGCCGCCTCCTCCTGAATACGGTGAGCAGCAGGCAAAACCTCTTCTATCGATTGAGAACAGGACACTTGCCAAAGCTGAAAGCGATCTGCTGTATTTTATGCTTAATTATGGAAGGGAGGAACTGGATTTCCCGAGCGATTCCGAATATTATTCGGGTTCTGAACTTGACAAGCCGACGGTATCGGACTTTATCAGGGCATCCATTGACAGTGACGGGAGCCACATGGCAAATACGGTTTACAGACATATCTATGAGGAATATTCCCGCCTGTACGACAATCAGATGCCTCAGCCTGACATTATCAAATACCTTCTTGACCAGCCAGACCGTGCAATGGCAGAGGCTGTGAGCCAGCTCTCGACAGAGAAATATATGCTGACAGTCAGGAATTTCGAGAAAGCGCTTATGACCAAGTCGTCATGGCTGGTGGTATATGTCCCGAAGTCGATACTATGCTATAATGAAAGAAGGCTTCAAAACCGGGTAGAATCCCTGAGACAGTCCCTCCGGAATCTGGATGAGGACAATCAGGTTGCTGTCCTGCAGGAGATAGTCAAGCTCCAGGCGGCGCAGCGCAGGATAAATGCAAAATTGGGAAGAGATAAGAAATAACGATTATATGGAAAAGAAATTCAAGAGAACGTTAGTGACTTGTGCATTGCCTTATGCGAACGGACCTGTCCATATCGGACATCTCGCAGGAGTCTATGTGCCGGCAGACATCTATGTGAGATATCTGAGGATGAGAGGCCGTGAAGTCCTTTATGTTTGCGGCTCTGATGAGCACGGTGTGCCTATTACGATAAAAGCGCGCCAGCAGGGATGTACTCCGCAGGATATAGTTGACAAATATCACAATATCATTGCCGACAGTTTCAAGGGTTTCGGTATCAATTTCGATATTTATGGGAGGACATCATCCGAGACCCATACAAAGAATGCATCGGAATTTTTCAAGAAACTGTACGATGAGGGAAAATTCATCTCAAAGGAGTCCGAGCAGTATTACGACCCGGAGGCAAAGACATTCCTTGCCGACAGATATATTGTAGGTACTTGTCCGAAATGCGGTGCGGAAGGAGCTTACGGTGATCAATGCGAGAAATGCGGCTCAACCTTGAGCCCGGAGGAGCTTATAAACCCGAAGAGCAAGTTGAGCGGGGCGGAACCGGTCAAGAAGAAAACCACGCACTGGTATCTTCCTTTGGACAAGGATGAGCAGTGGATTAGGGAATGGATTCTTGACGGACACAAGGAGTGGCGTTCCAATGTATATGGCCAGGTTAAAAGCTGGCTGGACGGGGGCTTGCAGCCGCGCGCTGTCACCAGGGATCTTGACTGGGGTGTACCTGTTCCGGTCGAGGGCGCTGAGGGGAAAGTCCTGTATGTGTGGTTCGACGCTCCGATAGGTTATATCTCAAACACACGCGAACTGCTCCCTGACGATTGGGAGAAGTGGTGGAAATCGGAAGACACCAGACTTGTTCATTTCATAGGCAAGGACAACATCGTGTTCCACTGTATCGTGTTCCCTGCCATGCTCAAGGCTTACGGGGACGGCTATATACTTCCGGACAACGTTCCGGCAAACGAATTCCTCAACCTCGAGGGTGACAAGATTTCCACTTCCAGAGGCTGGGCGGTCTGGGCACACGAGTATCTCAAGGATTTCCCCGGGAAGCAGGATGTGTTGCGCTATGTGCTGACTGCGAATGCTCCTGAAACCAAGGACAACGATTTCAGCTGGAAAGATTTCCAGCAGCGCAACAATTCTGAGCTTGTAGCAATATTCGGCAATTTTGTCAATCGTGCCATTGTTCTTACCCACAAGTACTTCGGAGGCAAGGTTCCATCAGCCGGACAGATGCTGGATATTGACAAGGAGACTCTCTGGCAAGTACCTGCCCTCAAGGAGTCTATGGAGAAGAACATTGAAAACTTCAAGTTTCGTGAAGCGCTGAAGGATGCCATGTCGATAGCACGTCTAGGCAATAAATACATATCCGATACCGAGCCTTGGAAGGTAGCCAAGACAGACATGGACAGATGCGCTACTATTCTGAACGTGTCCTTGCAGATTTGCGCCGATCTGGCCATTGCGTTCGAACCTTTCACCCCATTTGCGGCGCAGAGACTGCGCAAGATGCTGGGCAGTCCGCTTGACTGGGAGATTCTCGGTCGTCCGACAATCCTTCCGGTTGGACATGTCCTTGCAGAACCGGAACTGCTGTTCGCCAAGGTTGAGGATGCAGAGATTGATGTGCAGCTGGAAAGACTGGCAAAGATCAGAGCTGAGCGGGAAGCTGCTGCTGCAGCGGAGGCCGCAAGGCAGGTGGCTCCTCAGAAGGAGGAATGCAGTTTCGAAGATTTCGAAAAAATGGACATCCGCACCGCGACGGTGCTTGAAGCTGAGAGGGTACCAAAAACAGACAAACTTCTCAAGCTTACTATCGATACCGGAATCGACAGGAGAGTGATAGTGTCAGGAATTGCTGAGTATTATTCTCCGGAAGAGATGGTCGGCAAGCAGATATGCATACTTGCAAACCTCAAGCCTCGCGTGATCAAGGGTATCGAGTCGAAGGGAATGATTCTTATGGCAAAGCAGGGTGACGGAAAGATGCGCTTTGTCACTCCGCAGGAGCCTCTGACAAACGGTTCCCAGATAGGCTAGCCTTATATTCGGATTCCGCGCGTTCGACTGATACCGAACGTTTCAGTACGAAACCGCTGCCAAGGTACTTTGTACGCACGTCTTCATCGGAAGCAAGTGCGGCCGGAGTACCTTGTTGCAATATGGTGCCCTCATAAAGCAGGTATGCCCTGTCTGTAATCGCGAGGGTCTCACCCACATTGTGGTCAGTGATGATAACGCCGATATTGCGGTACTTCAGCTTTGCTATGATGTATTGGATATCTTCGACTGCAATCGGGTCGACTCCGGCGAAAGGCTCGTCAAGAAGGATGAATTTCGGGTCAATGGCAAGAGCCCTTGCTATCTCGCAGCGGCGTCTTTCTCCTCCTGACAGCTGGATGCCGAGACTTTTACGGACCTTGGAAAGGTTGAATTCGTTTATCAGGTCTTCAAGCCGCTTTTCCCTGTCCTGTCTGGACATTCCCGCCATCTCCATGACGGACATGATGTTGTCCTCGACAGACATCTTGCGGAAGACTGAAGCCTCCTGCGGAAGATATCCCACTCCCATCTGTGCCCGCTTGTACATAGGAAGTTTGGTAATCTCCGTGTCATCGAGGAAAATACGTCCTTCGTTAGGAGACACCTGTCCGGTGATCATATAGAAACTCGTGGTCTTTCCGGCTCCGTTAGGGCCGAGGAAGCCGACGATCTCACCCTGGCTCACTTCCATAGATACGCCTTTTACAACGGTGCGTACACCATATTTCTTCACAAGATTCTCACAACGAAGTATCATACGATTTCCTTTTATTTAACGTCGAGCCCGAGGTCTGCAACCAGAGCGCGGACTTCTTCATTCTTATTCATCAGGTCCCTTGCCTTCTCGGCAGGCATATAAATCTTCTCCCCTTCCTCCTCGGCAGGGGTTACACCGACTTCCAGACGGACCTTGGAGGATCCTGTCAACTGCTGGATACTGGCTTCAAGGTTCCGCAAGGTGTTATCCTCTATCCACTTTTTCTGGGCTTCATTGGTCACGAAGAACGTCATGATCTTGCGGCCTTTCTCAATCATAATCTCCAGCTTGGCATTTCCCAGAGCATTTGCGAGTCGCGGTTGGGTTGTGGATGCGGCAATGTCCTTCCACTTGGAAACAATCTCCTCATCATCTGGAATCCGGTCATTCGCAGATTCCTCCACGGTATCGGTCTTGATCGGCTGAGGATCCTCCTCCTTTATCATCTCTGACAGGGAAAGTGCTGCTCCTGTCATGACCTTCTTTGGAGCGGGTGCCGGTGTGCTTACTGGCTCGATGTCGTCGAGGGACAGATCGATGGCCTCATCGGACTTTCCGGCTGCGGGAGCAGGTTTCGGCTCAACTGCAGGACGGGGCTCCGGGGTAGCGGTTTTCACTCCGGATTCCGGGGCATTTGCAAGGAATGCGAGTTTCATCAGTGCAAACTCAATGTGAAGCCTCTGATTCGTGGCTGTGCGATAGCCTGCCTCGCAAGCAGTAGTGATTCCCAATGCATCGTACAGGAACTTCACCGAGCATTTTTCAGCCTGGCTGCGGTAACGCTGCCTGAGCGAATCCGGCAGGTCAAGCAGGGAATCGAGTCCGCCTGTCCTGCTGACCAGAAGGTCCCTGAGATGAGAACCAAGGGAAGAAATGAAATACAGGGAGTTGAAACCTTTGGACAGAATCTCGTCAAAGCGCAGCAGGGCTTTGCCGTAGTCGCCGGCAAGAAAATCGTCCACGAGGGAAAAACTGTATTCGTAGTCCAGGACATTCAGATTCCTGATAACATCCTCATATTTTATGTCGGTTCCGCAGAATGCGACTGTCTGGTCAAAGATTGTGAGCGCGTCGCGCATGGCGCCGTCAGCTTTCTGGGCAATCACATGGAGGCTCTCCTCGTCGATGTTGATATTCTCCTTGCCGGCTATGTCACGCAGATTCCTGACTATGTCCGGAATGCCTATGCGGTTGAAATCATAGGTCTGGCAGCGGCTGAGGATAGTCGGGATAATCTTGTGCTTTTCAGTGGTGGCGAGGATGAATATGGCGTGTGCCGGCGGTTCCTCCAAGGTTTTCAGAAAAGCATTGAAGGCTGCCTGCGAGAGCATGTGGACCTCATCGATGATATATACACTGTATTTGCCGACCTGCGGCGGGATCTGCACCTGGTCCATCAGGGCCTTGATGTCATCCACTCCGTTGTTAGATGCAGCATCAAGTTCGTGGATACAGTACGAACGGCCTTCCGCGAATGACTTGCACGATTCGCATACACCGCAAGGCTCCATTTCCGGTGAAGGGCTGGAACAGTTGATGGTCTTTGCGAAAATACGTGCGGCACTGGTTTTGCCCACACCTCTCGGTCCGCAGAAAAGGTACGCGTGTGCAAGCTGCCCGCGAAGAATGGAATTCTTCAGCGTCCTAGCGATATTGTCCTGACCGATGAGAGACTCGAAAGAGTCGGGACGGTACTTGCGTGCAGATACAATGTATTGTGACATAACCTACAAATGTACATATTAATTTCTTAACTTTGCCGGTAGTGAAAAGCCAATTAAAGAAATATTTGCTGCTCGTCATTGCGCTGGTCCTGCCTCTTTCATCATATGCCCAGGGAAAAGTATATACCCGCAAGGTCAGGATATCGGATTATCCTGTATGCACGACCATGGCTGTCCTTGACTCCGGCTATGCTCTGACTCAGTCATTGCGGGAGGAGGTTGTCAGCCGATGGAGGATCTCTTCATATGAGTTCTGCACTCCGAGGGAATACGAAAAGCTCAAAACCCGCAGCGATCTTTATTTTCTCAAGGCGGAAAAGAGGGATGGAATCGTCTTCCTTTGCTATTCCAAGGGTGGGGATCGGAAAAATGACGATCCGAGAAAGGAGTATCTGGAGATTGTCGCGCTTCCGGCCGTGGCGTCCGAATCGGCAAAGACCGGTCTGATGGGTGCGTATATCGATGTTATCCAGCGTTTCGTCGAGGATGCTGCAGCATCGGATAAAATTGCTTACGCCGGTCTGCGGCATTACAATATGCCCGGGATGAGCAGGCGCTCTCCCGAAACTTATGACAGGGTTACAGTGGGGCCCTATGTGATGGCGATTGACAGGAAAAGTCACAGGCTGCTGATGTTTCAGAAAAAAAGATAAATGGAAAGTCCGTTGAATAAATATCTTAGGGAGCACTCGACCTGCCCCGGACCTGCTTTGGACTGGATAGAGAAGCAGACAAACATTCATACGAATTATCCGCGCATGCTCTCCGGGTCTGTGCAGGGTGAACTTCTTAAATTGCTTGTAGAAATAAGCGGAGCCCGAAAAATATTGGAGATAGGTTCTTTTACCGGTTATTCTGCTGTATGTATGGCTTTGGGCATGCCTTCGGACGGTCATATCGATGCCCTGGAAATTAATGACGAACTGGAGCCGCTGATGCGTGAAGGCTGGGAAAAGGCAGGCGTCTCGGACAGGATCACCTTGCACATAGGCGATGCAAAAGAGACCTTGGCCGGGTTGGACGGTCCCTATGACTTTGTTTTCATTGATGCCAACAAAAGGGAGTACCCTGATTATTTCTCAGCGGTGGTGGATAAGGTCAGGCCGGGCGGGCTGATAGTGGCGGATGACGTACTCTGGGATGGAAAAGTCTATGCGGAACCGCTGCCTGCCGATGCGCAGACCGCAGGCTTGCTTAAGTTCAATGATATGGTTGCAGACTATCCCGGCGTGGAAGTTGTCGTCCTTCCGCTGAGGGACGGAATATCAATAATCAGAAAGAAATAGTGATGGCAGATACAAAATACCTTGATGATTTCGAAAACATGCTCCGCGACGGGCTGGTGAAGGTTTGCAGGAATGCCGGTCTTCTCGGGCAGGAAAAATTCCAGAGTTCTGAAGATATTACGGCGAAATGGAACGATGAACTCCTGAAGGACTTTACCGCCGATGCCGTGGAGAATTTCAATGATTACCCTGAGGCGACGCTGGCCTGGGCCGGCTTCCTGGGGATGGCCGTAGCCAACGGATGGGACAAGGATTGGAGTGCGCACAAGTCTGACCGGTATCAGGATTATTATGGGTCGAGAGGCTTTGACGATATGGACGAGAATATATTGTGGAATATCCTGCATCTGAAAGAGGATTATTCCAAGACAGTATCTTCATGCATGAACAGTTGTGCTATGGCGACTTTGGGCCTGATCAGACATCAGGGCATCGAAGCGCAGACTGCCGAAGGATTCTATATTCTGATCCGCGCCTATTCTGTCATGTACGAAATAGGCGCAGCTGTCGAGCTGCGCCGTCTGGGCTATAAAATGGTCCGCTATACGAAATCCTGAACGTTCTTTTCCGAAATCGTGGAGTCTCCCAGAATCAGCAGTCTCTCCACTACGTTGCGCAGTTCCCTGATGTTTCCGGTCCATGACTTTTCCTGCAGGGCCTTGATCGCTTCCGGTGAGAAAGATTTGCGTGGCATTGCGCTTTCGGAGCATATCTGATTCGTGAAATAATCCACGAGAAGCGGGATATCCGTTTTTCTTTCATCCAATGATGGTACCTGGATGACGATGACGCTCAGCCTGTGATAGAGATCCTCCCTGAAATTGCCTTTCTCAATCTCGGCCTTCAGGTCCTTATTTGTTGCCGCTATCACGCGGACATCGACCTCAATATCCTTGTCGGAGCCTACCCTCGACAGCTTCTTTTCCTGAAGAACCCGCAGGACCTTCGCCTGTGCCGCGAGGCTCATGTCGCCTATCTCGTCGAGGAAGAGAGTGCCTCCGTCAGCCTGCTCGAACTTGCCTTTGTGCTGTTTGATAGCTGATGTGAACGAGCCCTTTTCGTGTCCGAAAAGTTCACTCTCGATCAACTCTCCCGGGATAGCAGCGCAGTTGACCTCGATATATGGCATTGACGAACGCTCGCTCTGCCGGTGCAGGCTGCGCGCGACAAGTTCTTTTCCTGAACCGTTCGGACCGGTGATAAGTACTCTCGCATCTGTGCCTGCAACTTTTCCGATGATTTCCCTGATATGCTCCATCGCAGGAGAACTGCCTATCATTTCCTGACCGAAAACTTTTTTCTTCAGGACTTTGTTCTGGCTGGCCAGGGAAGTCTTTTCCGTGGCATTCTTGACAGTGATCAGGATTCTGTTGAGATCAAGAGGCTTCTGGATAAAGTCGAAGGCTCCTTTTTTGATACATTCTACGGCTGTATCTATGTCTCCGTGCCCGGAAATCATGATCACTGATGCGTCGATTCCTTCCTCGGAGATTTTGTCAAGGACTTCAAGTCCGTCCATTCCGGGCATCTTGATGTCGCAGAAAATCACATCGAAATTACCCTTTGAAGCCATTTCCAGGCCCATGGACCCATCCTCTGCGGTTTCAACCAAGTATCCCTCGTCTTCCAGGATTTCACCAAGCGAATTGCGTATCGCCCTTTCGTCGTCAATAATAAGTATCTTCATTTTTATAAAGCTTGCATCTTCTGTGGCAAAGTTAATTTTTTATCTTAACTTCGCAGCTGACGATTCGGAAAAGTATGTTGAATTTGCCGGACATTATCATTGCTGTCGATGGATATTCATCCACCGGCAAGAGCAGTTTTGCCAAGCTCGTGGCTAAAGAGTTCGGTTTTGTCTACTTGGATTCCGGAGCTTTGTACCGTGCAGTGACGCTGTTCGCTCAGGAGTCACAGCTGATTTCCAGAATGAATATTATCAACCCTGCGCTTGAGCGGGAGATTCAGGATCTTCCTTTGAGGTTCAGCCCTGACAACAGGACATTTATCGGGGACCGTTGCGTAGAGAAGGAAATCAGAAGCATGGAGGTCAGCTCCCAGGTAAGTCCGATCTCCGCTCTCCAGTATGTCAGGGACTTTGTGGACAGAAAGCTTCACGAATACGGTGCTCACGGCAGAGTGGTGATGGACGGAAGGGATATCGGCACGACCGTGTTTCCCGATGCCGAAATAAAAGTGTTCATGACTGCTTCGGATGAAGTGCGGGCAAAGAGAAGATATGATGAACTGGTTGCCAAGGGAGAGTTCCCTGTGTTTGAGGAGGTTGTGAAGAACATAAAGGAGCGGGATTACATCGATTCGCACAGAGAGGCTTCACCATTGCAGCGTGCGGCAGATGCCTTCGAACTCGACAACTCCAATATGACAATCTCGGAGGAGGTCGCCTGGCTCAAGGGCCTCGTCCAGGGTAAATTCAATATTCTATGAGAATCGTAGAGATTGACAGGAATTCAGGATTCTGCCCCGGCGTCATCAGGGTGGTGGACAAGGCTGAGGAGCATCTTGACAGGAACGGTCATCTGTATTCTCTGGGTGCTATCGTACACAATGAAGAGGAGCTTGGCAGGCTTCAGGCGAAAGGACTCGTCACAATAGATGACGATGACATTGACCAGACGCCCGGCGCAAACGGGGAAAGTCTGCTGATCAGAGCTCACGGAGAACCACCTGAACTTTTTGAAAAGGCTGAAAGGCTTGGATTTGACGTAATAGACTGCACGTGCCCGGTTGTGCTGAAGCTTCAGGGAGATATCAGAGAGGCTTATGCCAGAGTGCATCCTGCCGGTGGGAAGATTTTCATATACGGGAAAATCGGTCATGCAGAAGTGCTGGGGTTGGTCGGGCAGGTCAGCGGAGACGCAATCGTCGTGGAGAACATCGGTCAATTGAAAGCGTATCTTGATGCGAACGAGGTGCAGGGGCCCGTCGAACTTTTCTCCCAGACCACTATGGACCCTGAGTCATATACCGAACTGCACGCGTATCTTGAGTCCAGGGTTCCCGGGACTACCGTCCATAACACAATTTGCGCCCAAGTTTCCTCCAGACACAAGCGACTTATGGAATTTTCCCTCTCTCACGATATAATCATTTTTGTATCAGGCAAGTCAAGTTCTAACGGCAAGGTCCTTTGCGATCTATGCAGGTCTTATAATCTCAGAACTTATCACATAGGATCCGTGGAGGATATCCAGAAAGAGTGGTTCAGTGAAAACGACAAGGTAGGGGTATGCGGGGCGACATCCACCCCGAAATGGCTGCTTGAGAACGTAGCGGCAGCGATAGAAAATTTGCAATAGTGGTGCAGAATCGCTAAATTCGCGACAGAAAAATCTAATAACTAAATATTTATGGCAACAACAGCAGATTTTAAAAACGGACTTTATCTGAAGTTCAACGATAAGCCTTGCATGATTGTATGGTTCCAGCACGTAAAGCCTGGAAAGGGTCCTGCATTCGTCAAGACAAAATTGCGTAACCTTGAAAACGGACGTATTCTTGAGAATACTTTCACAGCCGGCGCCAAGATTGAGACAATCGAGGTGGAGAGACGTCCATACCAGTTCCTTTATGCAGAGGAAGACGGATTCAACTTCATGCACGAGGAGACATACGAGCAGATCAAACTTCCAAAGGAAGTCGTTGAAAATTCTGACCTTATGAAAGAAGGCCAGCATGTCGAGATGATGTTCGTGACGGGTGACGAAGAGCGTTGCCTTACATGTGAGCTTCCTACTTACGTTACGCTTGAGGTGACATATTCAGAGCCTGCAGTAAAGGGAAACACCGCTTCTACAAGTGCCCTTAAGGAGGTTACCCTCGAGACCGGCGCCAAGATCATGGTCCCTCTCTTCATTGAGACAGGAGAAAAGATTACAGTAAACACTACAGACAGATCTTACGGACAGAGAGTTTAATCTCTGCGTTCGATTTTCAACTGCTGAATACTGTAGGTATCGCCCTTGAAACTGACAAAGATGGTGACGAAATAGTTCTCACCGCCCGCGTCAAGAGTTCCGAGGGCGTATTTCATATTGGAACTTCCCGCCGTATGGGTTATCTCGAAAGAGCGCGGGGTATTGCTCTTGAAGAAGGTATCAAGGATTTTCTCGGACTGGTTGCGGCTGTAGCTGCTTTCCGGTGACAGGACTGAAATGTCCAGATTGTCAGAGAACCACGCAGAAAGCGCCTCTGCATTTCCTTGGGTAATGTATTTGGCAATAGGTACGAACACGTCAAACCCGTTGTCCTGCGCTTTGGCTGAAATGCCTGCCGAAACGGCAATCAAGAGGATTGATAACTTTCTGATGATGTTCATACTGATGTGCTTCTTTGCAAATATAGAGCCACATTATTATATTTGCAAGTATGCGCATAACTTTACTGACAGTAGGCAAGACGGACATTCCCTGGGTAAGGGAAGGATTGGAAATGTATGTCTCCAGGCTGAAGCATTATGTGCCTTTTACCGTAGTTGAGATTCCCGAATTGAAAAATGTCTCCTCGCTCAGCAAAGAACAGATAAAACAGAAGGAAGGGGAGTTGATCCTTAAGAACGTAAGACCGTCGGATGACGTCATCCTTCTGGATGAGCATGGGAAAGAATTCCGTTCTGTGGAATTCGCAGCGGCTCTTGGAGAAAAGATTTCCAGAACTTCAGGAGATATCTGCTATGTCATCGGGGGAGCGTACGGTTTCAGTCGTCAGGTTTATGACAGGGCCGGGTCCCTGTTGTCTCTTTCCAAGATGACCTATTCGCATCAACTGGTGAGAACGGTTTTTGCAGAGCAGTTGTATCGCGCGTTCACAATCCTCAAAGGTGAACCGTATCATCACGAATGAAAAGGAAGTATACCATAAAGACTTATGTGATAGGAGCGGTCCTTCTAGTGGGGTTGACTCTTCTTTTACTTTCTATTATTTCGCCCAGAAGCCTGACCAACGCGTCATTCGAAGCGAAAAGAGCGGAGTTCTTCCTGGGACGCAGGATGAAACAGCTTGAAGGCTATATCGCCAGGGCTCTTGAAGGAGATTCGGATGAGTGGTTGGATCTGGGCAAGGTACCGGAAGATATGGTGCTGTACAGGTATGTGGATGATTCTCTACAGTCCTGGTGTCATCAATTTACTGTGGACAATGATGATATCCACCGCAGGTATATGGTGGAGAAACTGATCAATCCTCGTCTGAACTTTGAATCTCCTCTTCTGAACGTTACTGATGAAGTCGGATTCTATAATTTCGGCCCGAAGTGGTATCTGGCGGAATCCAGGACAGTGGACGGCGTAAGGGTAATCGCCGGGCTTGAGATTATGGACACCCGCAAGTCCTCGAGCTTGAACGGGTCCAATCCTCATCTGCATATCGGGAACAGGTTCAACATAAGGCCGCTGTCGGACAGCGAAGGCAGCGCCGTGAGAGTAGGGGGTGTGCCTCAGTTCAAGCTGATCAGGGAGACTCTTGTTACAAGCACCGATTTCCGACTTTTCTCTCCTTTCCTTTATGCCGGTAATGTGTTCCCGTCATTGGGATCCGTTTTTGTGCTTAATGCATTGATATTCATTCTGGCATTGTTCGTTTATCTATACAGGGACAATATATTCCGCCGGATAAGACGCCGCAGTCTGATGCTGGCGCTTGCTGTTATGGATATTCTGGCCATAGCGGCAATCGTAGCGTATGCGTTCCTGACGTTCAGAAGCATCATAGTCAATTCGAATATCTGTCTGGAGCTGTACAAGCTTGATGACGTGACGAAATATTCGTTCCTTGTATATGCTTCATTCATAATAATGCTCATGAGCGTGCCGATGCTTCTTCAGATGTTGAGGCCCGCGATTACCAGAACTACAGGGAGACATTTCAATGCCTTTTCCCTGAAGAACAGAGTGCGGCTGTCGGTTCTGCTGTCACTCGGGATAGTCCTGACGGCTGCGGTGAATGGATTCTATAAGGAGCGGAACAAGTTGACCGTATGGGCGGACAGGCTGTCTGTGGACAGGGATATCGCTCTGGAGGTGCAGTTGCGCATGGTTGAAGGGCAGTTGGCTGAGGACGCCTTCATCTCCACTTTATCCCAGCTGGACAATGCCGTATCGGCGATAGAGAACAGGATAACCGACACGTATTTTTCAAGGATAGCACAAGACTATGACGTAACAGTGTACCTTCTCCGGACAATACCTGACATGCAGTTCTACAGGTCCAGAGTGGAGGGAGCCGAGAAGATATCGAACCAGTCAAGGTTTGTTTTCGTCAATTCTGCCGGAAGGCCGAGGTATGACGGAATATTCTTCTACTACAGACAGGATTTCGGGCTTACGCGCCTTCTGGTGGAGGTCGAAGAGAAAACTGCCAAGACTGACAGGGGCTACGCAAGCATTTTTAATTTGACAAAGCCTGGAAAAGTCTCAATACCAAGCAATTATTCTTATGCCAAATACAAGGGTGGCAGGCTTCAGTCATTCAAGGGAGATTATGCCTATCCTATGGTACTGGGCCGGGAATCCTCCGACGAAAAATATCTTCATGTCGTCACGGTGGTCAATGACGATGAGGCGATGGTTATTTCCAGGCCGAAAGAGGCCATATACAATTACCTGATTGCTCTGGTTTTCATCGCACTTGTCATATTCCTGCTGCTTTCGGTATTCACCATACATAGGAAGACCCTGCATTTTGAAGAGCGTCATTTCTATAAAGCGAGAATCAATGCCGCACTGATGGCCGGACTTATCCTTACCATGGTAGTCATCTCCTCCGTCAGCGTCCTCTTCGTATACAAGAGAAACGAGGCCAACATGAGTAGCATAATGTCCGACAGGATAAATTCGATTCAGACTCTGATGAACAGCAGAATCAGGGGAGTATATTCAAGCAATGCCCTGATGTCTCCTGAAGTCCGCAGCCTTCTGGATATAGTGGGGGAGGATACCGGTTCGGATATCACGCTGTACAGACCCGACGGAAGGGTGATGATGTCTACGTTCCCTGAAGTCTTCTCGAGGCGTATCATGGGCGGCCGGATCAATGATGAGGCGTTCAGGAATATCTATTATCAGTCGAAAAGGTATTATATCCACAAGGAAGTTGTTGAAGGGAAGCATTTCTACGGGATGTACGCTCCTCTTTTCTCGGACAATGGACAGGTGATAGCTATCATATGCTGCCCATATATTTCCCAGAATTATGATTTCCGAAAAGATGCTGTGACCCACCTGATGGCCATCCTCACAGTCTTCCTGATACTGCTTCTCGTGGTCAGAATCCTGTCCATGGCGGTAGTTGAGAGGATGTTCAAGCCTCTCAGCGAGATGGGGCGGAAGATGTCAGCGGCCAACATTGATGCGCTCGAGCATATCAAATACACCAACAACGACGAGATTCTTTCCCTGGTCGAATCCTACAACCGGATGGTCGATGACCTGTCGGAGAGTACCCGCCAACTTGCACAGGCCGAGCGCGACAAGGCCTGGAGCGGAATGGCAAGGCAGGTCGCTCATGAGATAAAGAATCCTCTCACCCCTATGAAACTACAGCTTCAGCGGATCATACGCCTTAAGCAGAAAAATGATCCGGGCTGGCAGGATAAGTTCGACGAGGTTGCAAAAGTGCTGCTGGATCATATCGACATCCTTACTGATACGGCAAATGAATTCTCCACTTTTGCAAAGCTCTACACGGAAGAGCATACGAAGATCAGCCTGGATACAGTGCTCCAGGAAGAAATAGCCATGTTCGACAACAAGGAGAATATCAGTTTTGACTACTTCGGGCTGGAAGGTGCCGTTGTCATGGGCCCGAAGCCGCAGCTGACCCGAGTATTTGTCAATTTGATCAATAACTCCGTCCAGGCACTGGGTGATACTCCGGACGGGAAGATTTCAATCTCTCTGCGCAATTCAGTGGAAGACGGATTCTACGATATCGTTTTCGAGGACAACGGGCCCGGAGTCGCCGGTGAGAATGTCAATAAGCTTTTCACCCCGAACTTCACGACAAAGAACGGAGGCTCGGGTCTCGGACTTGCGATTTCCAGAAGCATTCTCGAGAGATGCGGGGCTAAAATAACATATTCAAAATCCTTTACATTAAGCGGCGCCTGCTTCACGATTTCATATCCGAAATAGAAAATTCTTACGTATCTTTGTGAACTGTTAAAGGTGAATGAAGATATGAAAATCTCCGATGCAAAATTCGCTGGGAGCAGCGCTAGAGTGGCTCAACGACCCGCAGCCAAGCTTCCTGAATTCGCCTTTATCGGCCGCTCCAATGTCGGGAAGTCTTCGCTGATCAATATGCTTTGCGGGAACGGAAAGCTTGCAATGACCTCATCGACACCGGGCAAGACAAAGCTGGTCAATCATTTCCTGATAAACAACAGCTGGTATCTCGTAGACCTTCCGGGTTACGGATATGCCAAGCTTGGGCAGAAGGGAAGGGACGAGATTGAAAATGTGATTAGGGACTATATCCATTTTTCTGATGAGCTGATACAGCTTTTCGTCCTGATAGATTCCCGTTATGACATTTGCTCCGCTGACCTTGATTTCCTTGCGGAACTTGGGGAGAACGATATACCTTTCGCCATCATCTTCACGAAGACGGACAAGCAGGGGCCCAATGTGCTCAAGTCACAGATAGAGCGTGACTGCGAGTTGCTGTCAAGGGACTGGGCCCAGATGCCTGTCATGTTCTGCAGTTCGTCAAAGACGGGGGCCGGGAAGCAGGAAATACTGGATCATATCGGTGAAATACTTAATAATATCAAATAATATCATGCAACACTCTCACAGAATGGAACTTTTCACCTGCAGGGCCTCCAGGGTATTTGCAGAGAAAGTCATTGTCGAGCTGAACAAGCATCGCGAGGCTGATGAACCGGAGGTAAATCTCGGTGAACTGGACGTCACTTCTTTCAGCGACGGTGAATTCCAGCCTATGTTCAAGGACAGCGTGCGCGGTGCGACTGTTTATCTTCTTCAGTCAACCATGCCGCCTGCCGATAATCTCATGGAACTCCTCCTCTGCATCGATGCGGCGAAAAGGGCTTCTGCCGACAAGGTCATCGCTGTGATTCCTTATTTCGGCTGGGCACGTCAGGACAGAAAGGACCGTCCGCGAGTGGCTATCGGGGCGAAACTGGCGGCCAACCTGCTCAGGGCGGCCGGTGCCGACAGAGTCATGACCTGCGACCTTCACGCAGACCAGATTCAGGGTTTCTTCGATATTCCGGTGGACCATGTGTATGCCAGCAAAGTGTTTGTTCCGTTCATCAGGTCAAAGCATTTCCCGGACCTGGCAATCGCGGCTCCGGATATGGGCGGCGCCAAGCGCGCCAATGCCTACGCAAAGGCTCTGAGTACCAAGGATGAGGACTGCGGAGTCATTCTTTGCCACAAGACACGTGAGAGAGCGAATGTAGTTTCAGACATCAAGGCCATAGGCGAAGTCGAGGGCAAGAATATCATTATTGTGGATGATATGATTGATACCGCCGGGACACTCTGCAAGGCTGCCGATGTGCTTATGTCATACGGAGCGAAGAGTGTGAGGGCTTGTGCCACACATGGAATACTTTCCGGTGAGGCCGTGCGGAGAATACACGATTCTTCTCTGAAGGAAGTGTATATTACGGATACGGTTCCTCATCCGGAGCTCGCGGATGATCCGAAAATCAAGATAGTATCCATGACGGAGGTTTTTGCAAGCATTATCCACAAGGTTTACAATTACGAAGCCATCAGCCCTGATTTTATATTTTAAATGAAGCTTTTCCTTGTCACCCTGGTCGCTGTGGCGGTCTGCGTTTTCGGATTGTGCTTTAATATAATATTCCGAAAGGACGGAGAATTTCCCAAATACGACGTAGGGTCAAATGAGGAAATGAGAAAACGGGGCATCCGCTGTTTCAAGGATGAGGATGCGGAACTTCATAAAAAGAAATGCTCAGGAAACTATTCCGAAGCATGTAAAGATTGCAGTTTGTACAATAAATGAGTCTAGTAGCAATAGTAGGACGCCCTAATGTCGGCAAGTCCACCCTTTTCAACCGTCTCGTAGGAATGAGACAGGCAATAGTGGATGATATCGCAGGTGTCACCCGTGACCGCCACTACGGTAGATGCGAGTGGTGCGGACGCGAGTTTTCCGTTGTTGATACCGGAGGATATACGAACAATTCCGAGGATGTTTTCGAGGCTGCCATACGTCGTCAGGTTGAAATAGCCATCGACGAGGCGGACGTCATTCTTTTCATGGTTGAGGCGGCAGCCGGAATAACGGATTATGACTCCGGAATTGCAGATGTGCTCAGACGATGCAAGAAGCCTGTCATATTATGCGTCAACAAGGTTGACAGCGGAGAGAAAATGTATGATGCATATCAGTTCTACGGTCTGGGACTGGGAGAACTGTTCAGCATCTCGGCTGCAAACGGGAGCGGGACAGGCGACCTGCTTGACGCTGTTGTCTCTGCCCTTCCTGCCGATACCGATGAGACTGATCCGTATGCCGATCTCCCAAGAATAGCAATTGTCGGGAGACCGAATGTGGGCAAATCATCGCTCACCAATGCCCTCCTCGGAGAGGAGAGGAATATCGTGACCCCGGTCGCAGGCACCACAAGGGACTCCATATCGACTCACTACAACAAATACGGTCATGAGTTCATGCTTGTGGATACGGCGGGGATCCGCAAGAAGGGAAAGGTGCATGAGGATCTGGAATTCTATTCCGTGATGCGCTCGATCCGTGCCATTGAGAATTCCGACGTTTGCATTATGATGATTGACGCGACCAAGGGAATGGAGGCGCAGGATATGAATATTTTCAACCTGATCCAGAAGAACCGGAAAGGATGCGTACTCGCAGTCAACAAATGGGATCTTTTCATCAAGGATTCAAATACTCTGAAAGAGTACACAAACGGGCTGAGGGCGAGGATCGCCCCTTTTGATGACGTTCCGATCATTTTTACCTCAGTGTTGAAGATGCAGCGAATCCAGGATGTCCTCAATGCGGCGACGGAAGTATACGCAAACTATTCGCAGAAAATACCTACTGCCCGGTTGAACGAGGCGTTGCTTCCAATTATAGAAGAGACTCCTCCTCCGGCATGGAAGGGCAAGTATGTCAAGATAAAATACGTTACACAGTTGCCTACGAAGTTCCCGGCCTTTGCGTTTTTCTGCAACCTTCCGCAGTATGTCAAAGAACCTTACAAGAGATTTCTGGAGAATCAGTTGAGGAAGAACTTCACTCTGACAGGCTGTCCTGTCCAGATTTTTATCAGACAGAAATAATTTTCCGATAGATTGGAATACATAGAATTATCAGAACTTCAGCGACAGTTGTCGGAGGGAGTGTCAGACCTTTTCCCCGAAAAGCTGTGGGTGCTGGCGGAAGTGGCTTCCGTTCAGACCAGATCAAACGGGCATTGTTATCTTGACCTTTGTCAGAGCGATGGCTCCGGTGTCGTGGCCAAGGTTAAGGCTGTGATCTGGCGGAGCCGTTATCCTCAGATCCGCGAATATTACAGAGAGGTCACAGGTGCTGACATAATGTCAGGACAGGAATTGCTGGCCCGGGTGCAGGTCAATTACAACGAGCTGTACGGCCTTTCTCTGGTAATCGATGAAATCGAACCGAGGCTCACTCTCGGACAGGCGGAAATCGAGAAACAGAGAACTATCGGAAAGCTTGTATCCGAGGGACTCATGGATAAACAGAAAGAGCTTTCTGTCAGCGCCATTCCGTATAATCTTGCGGTGATTTCCGCCCCTGACGCAGCAGGATACGGGGATTTCTGCAGACATCTTTCCCAGAACGAATACGGTTTTGTGTTCAATGTATGTCTTTTTGAGGCTACCATGCAGGGAGAAACGGCTCCTGCGTCTGTCATTGATGCGTTGGAGAGGATAGAGAGCGCAGAGATTGCGTATGATGCGGTATTGATAATGCGCGGAGGCGGGTCCTCCCTGGACCTGTCATGTTTCAATGACTACGACATGTGCTTTTCCATAGCAAACTGCAGGATTCCGGTGTATACGGCAATCGGTCACGACCGGGATTATCATGTGGCTGACATGGTGTCATACCGTTTTGTCAAAACCCCGACTGCGCTTGCGGACGAGTTTATTTCATGCTATATGGCTGAGGATGAGCGTATCTCTGATTACGGGATGCGGCTTCGAATGGCGTTCAATTCTAAAATTGCGGCACTGAATTCGCAGTTGGATGTTTTGCATGCAAGGATCCATAGTGCTGACCCGCGCAACGTGCTTTCCAGAGGGTATGCCCTGGTTACCGACGCAGAGGGGAAAGTGCTGAAATCCGCGAAAGCAGTGCGAAAAGACGATAATATTCGTATATTGTTCGAAGACGGGCAATTGGAAGCAAAAGTAAAATGAGTATGAAGGAAGAATTCAGCTACCCGGAGGCATTGGCAGAACTTGAGAGAATCGCTCTTAAGGTTGAAGACCCGTCGACAGGCATAGACGATATCGGAAAATATATCAGGCAGTCGGATGAACTGATTGAAAAATGCAGAAAATATCTCCGCTCTGTCAGAGAAAAGGCGGAAGAATTATGAAGACTGTAAAGAAAATTTACGAAACTGACCCTTGGCTGGAACCATTCAGCAAGGCAATCGAGGAAAGGCACAGCCGCATTCTCGAAGACAGGAAGAAACTCTCTTCAGGAAAAACTCTTTCCGAGTCAGTCAACAATCATATTTATTACCCGCTTCACAGAGAAAACGATGAATGGGTGATAAGGGAATGGGCACCAAGCGCATCCAGGATGTTCCTGATAGGGGATTTCAACAACTGGAAGCGCACTGAAGCTTATTCTTTCAAGCCTGTTGGACAGGGCAACTGGGAACTGCGTGTCCCCGATTTCTGCATCAATGACGAAGATCTGTACAAACTTTTTATAGAATGGCCCGGAGGTGGCGGGGAACGGCTTCCAGCTTATGTCCGAAGGGTGGTTCAGGATGACCAGACCAAGGTTTTCAGCGCACAGGTATGGGACAAGCCTGCTTATAAATGGGAAAACCCTGCTCCCGGAAAGCGCAGGCATCCGCTGATATATGAATGCCATATCGGGATGAGTTCGGAAGAGGAAAAGGTTTCCAATTTTGTGGAGTTCCGCCGGGATGTGCTCCCTCGTGTGCAGGCGTTGGGATATGACGTGCTTCAGATAATGGCACTGCAGGAACATCCGTATTATGGTTCGTTCGGCTACCAGGTCAGCAATTTCTTTGCGCTTAGTTCAAGATTCGGTACTCCGGAGGAATTCAAGGCTCTGGTTGATGATGCTCATGGAAGGGGAATAGCCGTTATTATGGATATTGTGCATTCTCACTCCGTGGAGAATGTCAGCGAAGGGCTCAGCGAGTTCGACGGCAGAGATGACCTTTACTTCTACCACGGACCTCAGGGACATCATCCAGCATGGGGCTCGCGCTGCTTCGACTATGGGAAGGACGAGGTCAAATATTTCCTTCTGTCCAACTGCAAGTATTGGATGGAGGAGTATCATCTGGACGGATTCCGTTTTGACGGTGTCACCAGTATGCTTTACTGGGATCACGGTCTGGGAAAAGACTTCGGCAGCTATGACCTGTATTTCGGAGAAGGGGTGGATGAAAATGCGGTAAGTTATCTGGCCCTGGCCAATATGCTGATTCATCAGATAAATCCCAATGCGGTCACCATTGCCGAAGACATGAGCGGAATGGCTGGTCTTGCCGCTCCTTTTGAAGCGGGAGGATTGGGCTTCGACTTCAGGATGGCGATGGGAATTGCAGACCATTGGATCAAATGGATCAAGGAGAAAACCGATGACCAGTGGTCAATGTGGGAGATGTGGTACGAACTTACTAACAAGCGTTCCGATGAAAGGACAATCAGCTACGCCGAGTGCCACGACCAGGCGCTCGTGGGTGACAAAACCCTTATCTTCAGACTGATAGACAAAGAGATGTATTTCAGTATGGATAAGGGGTCGAATAATATGATTGTGGATCGCGGTGTCGCCCTTCATAAGATGATAAGGCTTGTTACAATCGCCACTTCCGGAGGCGGATATCTCAATTTCATGGGTAATGAATTCGGCCATCCGGAATGGATAGATTTCCCCAGGGAAGGAAACGGCTGGTCCTGTCATTATGCTCGCAGACAGTGGTCTCTGGCTGACAGGGATGATCTCCGATACAAGGCTTTGCAGGATTTTGACGCCAGGATGCTTTCGTATGTACGGAAAGAGAAAATACTTGATGGCGAGCCTTGCCAGCTATATGTTGACGATAATGCCAAAATCTTGATTTTCAGTCGGGAAAATAGTATCTTTGCTTTCAATTTCAATCCTTCCGCGTCTTTTGAAAACTTTACGTTTGGGGCGCCTGACGGAGAATATGTTATGGCATTCAATTCCGACGAAGAATGTTATGGCGGATTCTCCCGCCTTCAGGTTGGAGAGAAGCATTGCACTGTCGACCACAGGTTGTCGGTCTATCTGCCGTGCCGATGTGCAATGGTGCTGAAAAAAATAAAGTGATATGGCTTTTTTAAAATTTAATAAATCAGAACTTGTAAATCTCGCATATTCGCTTAAGCGGGAAGTCCTCGGGTCCAACAAGACCGGAGCATATTGCAATACCACCATCGTGGACTGCAATACCAGACGTTACCACGGGCTTCTTGCGGTGACCCTTGACAGATTCGGCGGGGATAAGTACATGCTGCTTTCTGACGTCGATGAGTCGCTGATTGTCAACGGAAAACAGTTCAATCTGGGAATCCATTGCTATGGCGATATCTACGAACCGAGAGGCCACAAATACGTAGTGGACTTTGACGCGAATCCCGTTCCGACTCTGACATACAAGGTCGGTGACGTTCTGTTCCGAAAGAGCCTCATGCTTGCCCAGGACAAGGATCAGGTGCTCCTGCGTTTTGAACTGCTTGAATCTCCTTCCCCAGTTACGGTGAAGTTGAAGCCTTTTCTTGCGTTCAGGAACGTCCACAGCCTTACCCATCAGAACCCGGATGCCAGGACAAACGGAAGGGAAATCCCTAACGGCATATCATACTGCCTGTACCCGAATTTTCCTGATCTGAACATGCAGATGGACACTGATAAGGCAAAATTCGTTGAAGAGCCTTACTGGAACAACAACGTCACATATTCCAACGAATACCGCAGAGGTTACGACTGCCGGGAGGACCTTTTTGTCCCCGGATATTTCGAACTTGAAATGAAACCGGGAACTTCGACCGTGTTCTCCGCTTCCCTTACAACGGAAGATCCGAAAGAATTCAAGACGAAATTCAAGAACACCATCAAGGCCAAGGGCTCCGCATCCGATTTCCGTGATCAGCTCCGCCGTTGTGCCAACAGGTTGATAACGGATCATAACGGGCGTAAAAAAATCAATGCCGGCTTTACCTGGATGTATACCGGCCTGCTTCGCGAGACCCTGCAGTCTCTTCCGGGGCTTGCCCTTTATGGCTTGAACGACCCGAAGCAGTTTGAAGAGATTCTTGACAACCTTATCACCGATGAACAGGAGAGACTGTTCCGCCGTACGACTCAGGTAGAGGCGCCTCTGTATATGGCTTCTGTTCTTCAGGCATATATTGAATTCGGAGCCGATGAAAAATATGTCTGGAAGAAGTATGGCCCTACCGTAGACAGAATAATTGAAAGTTATCTGCCGGGAGTGAGACACGAAGTATCGATGCATCCGAACGGGTTGCTCTGGGCTCAGATGGACGGAGTCGCACTGACCTGGATGAATGCCTATGTCAACGGACGTGCGGTAACTGAACGCGCCGGGTATCAGGTTGAAACAAACGCATTCTGGTACAACAGTGTGTGCTTCGCTCTGGAAATGGAGAAGAAATACGGTTCCGCCGGACATGCTTTCATCGAGAAGTGGGAGAAGGTTCGCGATCTTATAAAAGAGAATTATCAGCCGACCTTCTGGAATCCGCAGCTGGGCTATCTGGCCGATTACGTTGATGGATACGGCCAGAATATGGATGTCCGTCCGAACCAGCTTTATGCTTTGTGGGTAAAGTATTCTCCTGTTGAAGAGGAGCTTTCTCCGTCAATCCTCAGAGTTGTGGACAATGAACTGGTCACGGCTAGAGGCCTCAGGTCGCTGTCCCCTCGTGACGTTAAATATCGCGGAGTGTATGACGGCCCTCAGATAGACAGGGATCTGGCATATCATCAGGGGTGTGCAAGACCGTTCCTTCTCGAACCGTATGTGGACATATGTTTCAGGATAAAGGGTTTGTCATTCTGGAAGAAGGCCGAATGGTTGACAGAAGGTTTCTATGACGATCTTAACAAGCACGGCGTGGGGGCATTCTCTGAACTGTACGATGGAGACCCGCCTCATGAGCCGCACGGTGCCATCTCGTCTGCCTTGAGCACTGCCGGACTTCTTGGAGTTGAACGTCTGATGGAAAAATACAAGGAGGAAGGAAAATGAGAGTATTGATGTTCGGCTGGGAATTCCCTCCACATATCGCCGGAGGTCTTGGCACTGCCTGCAAGGGCATTGTAGAAGGATTGGCGCACAACGGAGTCGAGACATTGTTCGTAATGCCTTCGGCTTCGGGTGACGAGGACCAGACATATACCAGGATAATCAATGCAAGCGACGTTGCTGTCGCCGATGTTTGCAGTACGGTTGATGAATTCATTGACAAGGTGAAATTCATCAAGGTGGATTCAAACCTCCAGCCATATTTCGATCCTCAGGATTTTGACAGGATACTGGAGGAGGAAAAGAAGAGACAGACCACGGAATACCGTCTGCGCTTCGGGCAGAAATTCAAGTTTTCCGGGAAATACGGAGCCAACCTTTTGGATGAAGTATCGCGCTACGCCCAGGTTGGAGGGACAATCGCCTTGGAGTACGCCGGCCAGTTCGACGTCATCCATGCTCACGACTGGCTGACCTATCTCGCAGGAATAGCTGCGAAGGAAATCTCCGGGAAGCCGCTCGTCGTCCACGTTCATGCGACATCTTTCGACAGGGGAACCGATGATATGGTGGATTCCCGCGTATATGCCATCGAGCGCCGCGGCATGGAACTGGCGGACAGGGTTGTCACGGTCAGCGACCTTACCAGGAATATCGTGATAAACAAGTACGGAATCGATCCTGCAAAAGTCGTCACCGTCCATAACGCCGTGGATTTCAGCGGAAAGGAAGACATAGAAGTCGAGAGGGGCGTAAAGGACAAGGTTGTAACTTTCCTCGGTCGAATCACATTCCAGAAAGGTCCTGAGTATTTTATTGATGCTGCGGCCAAAGTACTGAAACGAACCAGGAACGTCCGTTTCGTCATGGCTGGAAGCGGTGATATGATGACAAGGGCAATACGTCAGGTGGCAAGACTGGGCATTTCCGACAGATTCCATTTCACCGGGTTCCTCAGAGGCCAGGAAGTGCAGAAGATGTTTGCTCTTTCCGACGTGTACATTATGCCGTCGGTATCCGAACCGTTCGGAATTTCACCTCTTGAGGCTATGAGAACCAATGTGCCTTCAATCATTTCCAAGCAGTCTGGTGCTGCGGAAGTGTTGAAATATGCGCTCAAGGTGGATTTCTGGGACGTGGATGCCCTCGCCGATGACATCTATGCACTGGTGAAATACCCTGCCCTGTCGGACTTCGCGGCAAAGGAAGGATATGATGAGGTTAACAACCTCAAATGGAACAATGCAACAGCAAAATTGAAAAAAGTATACGAGTCGATAATATAATATGAGTAAGTCAATTTGTTTATATTTTCAGGTGCATCAGCCGACAAGGCTTCGTCTGTACAGGTTCTTCGATATCGGAAAGGATTCGCATTATTATGACGATTTCGCGAACAGGACAATCCTCAAACGAGTTGCGCAGAAGTGCTATCTCCCTATGAATGATCTTCTCCTCAAGGAGATCAGTAAAGGGAAAGGAAAGTTCAAGGTAACCTTTTCCATATCGGGGTCAGCGCTTGAGCAGTTTGACCGATATGCCCCTGAGGTCACGGAGAGCTTCCGCAAACTCGCCAAGACTGGTTGCGTGGAGTTCCTATGTGAAACATACAACCATTCCCTGGCATCAATAGGATCCGTTGAGGCTTTCAAGCATCAGGTTGAAAAGCACAAGCAGGCCATCATTGACCATTTCGGGGTGACTCCTACGGCGTTCCGCAACACGGAGCTTATTTATTCCAACAGTATTGGCTCAATGGTCAACAGCCTTGGTTTCAACACTATGCTGACCGAAGGCGCTCGACACATCATGGGATGGAAGAGTCCGAATTACATATACCGTGACGAAAGCTGCGAGAGTCTCAATCTCCTGCTGAGGAACTATACCCTCAGTGACGATATCGCCTTCCGTTTCGAGAACCGCGAATGGCCGGAGTGGCCTCTTACTGCAGATAAGTATCTTGCCTGGCTCAAGGCTGCAGATGGAGAAATAATTAATCTCTTCATGGATTATGAGACATTCGGCGAGCATAGAAAGGCCGAGAGTGGAATATTCGATTTCATGAGAGCGCTTCCCGGCGCCGTGATTAAGGACGGTAGCATGGAATTCGTCACTCCTTCTGAAGCCGTGAAAAAGCATACGGCCGCTGATGACATTTCCGTACCGCAGGCCATTTCATGGGCGGATGAGGAAAGGGATCTCAGCGCCTGGCTTGGAAATGAGCTTCAGCAGGATGCCTTCAACAAGCTCTACGCACTTGAGGAGAAACTTCTCCTGATTGACAAGAGTGAGTTATGGGCCGATTTCGGACATCTCCAGGAGAGTGATCACCTGTACTATATGTGTACAAAGTTCTTCTCCGACGGGGAGATTCACAAGATGTTCAATCCGTACGACACACCATATGAGGCCTTCATCAATTATATGAACATCCTCAGTGATTTTTCAATAAGAGTAAACGACGCAATAGCGGAAAAATAGATATAATATGCAGAATAAAGTGGGAACAGATGCCCCATCCTGGAAAAGCGTCATGGTGACGCGACATCTTCCGGAGGAGCTTTCGGGTCTTGAGACCCTTTGCAAGAACATGTGGTGGTGCTGGAATGACAGCGCAAAGAGTCTTTTCAAGGCTGTCGATTCGGACCTCTGGCACAAGTCTGGACACAACCCGATGGAGATACTGGACAAGGTCAGTCTCAAGAGATATAAAGAGATGGCCAAGGATCAGGAATTCCTGAAACATCTCAATGAGGTGATGGAGGAATTCAATTCCTATATGGCCGAAAAAGAGAAGAGGACTGATCCGTCAATAGGATATTTCTGTATGGAGTACGGACTCGATTCGTCACTAAAGATCTATTCCGGCGGTCTCGGCATTCTTGCCGGAGATTATCTTAAGGAAACCAGTGACATGAATGTCAATCTGGTCGCTGTTGGCCTTCTGTACAGATACGGCTACTTCACCCAGAAACTTACTCCTCAGGGAAATCAGGTGTCACAGTATGATGCACAGGATTTCCTGAAGATACCAGCCGAGCCTGTGCTTGACAAGGACGGCAACTGGAAGATGGTCAGCATGGCTATGCCCGGCCGCGTAATGAGCGCCCGTATATGGAAAGTGGCAGTGGGTCGTACCGACCTTTATCTCCTTGATACGGATTTCGAAGCCAATATCCCTGAGGACAGGCAGGTTACGCACCAGCTCTATGGCGGGGATTGGGAAAACCGTCTCAAGCAGGAGATTCTGCTCGGTATCGGAGGCGTAAGGGCCTTGCGCGCACTTGGTCTCAATCCTACCATTTATCATTACAACGAAGGACATGCCGCCTTTGCAGGACTCGAAAGGCTGCGCGAATACATGCAGAAAGGAAATCTTTCGTTCAATGAGGCAATGGAGCTCGTCAGGGCTTCCGGTCTTTTCACAACCCACACACCGGTCCCTGCAGGGCACGATGCATTCGACGAGGACATGATAGGAAGGTATCTGGGGCACTACCCGAGCCGTTTCGGCATTGACTGGCGCACATTGATGAGCCTCGGTAAGGTCAATCCAGACAACCATGACGAGAAGTTCTCGATGAGTACTCTTGCGGCAAACATGTCACAGAATGTCAACGGAGTGTCCATGCTTCACGGAAAAGTTAGCCAGAATATTTTTGCAAACATGTATCCCGGTTATCTTCCTGAGGAGCTGTATATCAGTTACGTTACCAACGGAGTCCATTATCCGACATGGGGATCGAGGAGCATGAAAGCGCTTCAGGGCAAAGTGTTCGGCGAGGAGTTCAAGACTCATCACTATGACAAGAAGTGCTTTGACGGTATATACAACGTTTCAGATGAAGATATATGGAATGTCAGGAGACAGGTCAAGGAAGACCTTATCAAATACGTCAATGAGCGCCTGAGCGATCCTCAGATGAGTGCCCATTACACTCCTAGCCAGATAGTCACCATCAAAGAGACTCTTCGCAGCGATGTACTTACGATCGGCTTCGCCCGCCGTTTTGCCACATACAAGAGAGCTACTCTTCTGTTCAGCGATCTGGACAGGCTTGATGACATCGTAAACAATCCTGAGCGTCCGGTTCAGTTCCTTTTCGCAGGAAAGGCTCACCCGGCAGACGGTATGGGACAGGACCTCATCAAGCAGATTATTGAAATATCCAAGCAGGACAGATTCCTTGGAAAGATTGTGTTCGTGCCGGGATATGACATGACCCTTGCAAAGCGGCTTACCCAGGGTGTGGACGTATGGCTGAACAACCCGACACGTCCTCTTGAGGCTTCCGGAACATCCGGAGAGAAGGCTGCAATGAACGGCGTGATGCATTTCTCCGTGCTTGACGGCTGGTGGGTTGAGGGTTATAAGGAAGGTGCCGGCTGGGCTCTTCCGCAGGAAAGCACCTATGACGACAACAACTATCAGAACGAGCTTGATTCCGCCACAATTTACAGCACTCTCGAAAATGAGATAGCGCCTGCATATTACGATTTCGACAAGAATACAGGACGCTCGTCAAAGTGGATAGGATATATCAAGAATACTATAGCCAAGGTTGCCAGTGAGTTTACTACCAACCGTATGCTTACCGACTACTGCAACCAGTATTATATTCCTCAGACAAAGCGCTTCGACAATCTTGTCAGGGATGATGCTCGCATAGCAAAGGAAATCGCGGCTTGGAAGCAGTTGATCAGCAATGAGTGGAACAACATACATGTGGTTTCATATACTCAGCCTGATGCATCTTATGTTCTCTCCCAGAAGAATATGCTGAGGAGCGAGGTTGTACTTGACCTCGGACGTATCAAGCCAGAGGACGTAGGAGTTGAAATGCTCTTTACAACAACGGATAAAAAGGGAGAACTCCATATTCAGGAAGTTTGCTGCTTCGAATTGGTAAGTTATGAAAACGGTGTCGCGAGATATCAGGCATCAGTTCTTCCGGAGAAGACCGGTATGTATCAGGTCGGCACCCGCGTTTATCCGAAGAATGCGCAACTTCCTCACAGGCAGGATTTCCCAATAGTTAAATGGCTGTAGTAGCGACGGGATTTTTTGACGGTGTCCACCTTGGACACAGAAAAGTGATAGAGACTCTGCTCGATTGCGCCGGCGGGCGCGGGGAGCAGAGCCTTGTTCTCACGTTCTGGCCTCATCCCAGGACAGTGCTTCAGAATGATGCCAGAGAGTTGCGGCTTCTGACTTCCATGGACGAAAAAAGAAGCATGCTTCTTGACCTCGGCGTGGATGACGTGATTGTAATGCCGTTTACAAAGGAATTCGCTGCAATGACAGCTGGGCAGTACCTCAGTTCGGTGGTGAAAGGTCGGTATGGGGCGTCCGCTATTGTACTCGGCTATGATAACCGTCTGGGCAGTGACCTTCTTGATCCTGACCGGGCAATGCCTGTCGCCGTTGGAATGGGTCTGGACGTTGTCAGATGCACGTCTGCGGGAGAAATCTCCTCTACAAAAATCCGCAAGGCACTGTCAGAGGGAGACGTTGAATCTGCTCAGGATATGCTCGGCTATCCGTATCATATGCGCGGCGTTGTGGTGTCAGGCAATCGTCTGGGGCGCACTATCGGTTTCCCGACTGCGAACATCCGGCTGTATGAGCCTCTGAAACTCATCCCTTTCACCGGAGCTTATCTCACCGAAGTTGAGGTGCAGGGCAGCACGTATTACGGGATGACAAACATAGACGTGGCTGGAAAGATTGAGACGCATATCTTTAATTTCTCGGAAGATGTCTATGGCTTGGATATAGATCTGCATTTCCTTTCCAAAATCCGTGGAGAGATTAAGTTCCAATCACTTCAAGAGTTAAAAAATCAACTGGAAAAAGACCGCGATACCTGTAAAAATCTTATATTTGGTGCATGGAAGTAAGATTTATGTATGATCCCCTGGAGGAAGGCCAGAGGGCTATAAAGGAAAAGGGCAAGGAAGTGGTCGGGGACGAGGAACGTCCGGTCGACAGGACGTTCAAGCTGGATGCCGCTCAGATGATTATTTACGATGCTCTTGCACATCCCAAGTTTGATGATGGGATTGAATGATTTTTTTATTATATTTGCAATATAGGCAACAGGGTTCTGTCGTTTGACAGGACTCTATTTTAATTAACGTTTTATGGCAGATGTACATTATATGAGTCAGGAAGGCTTCGACAATTTGAAGAAGGAGCTCGCCGAAGCATTGGCTCAAAGACCGGTGATAGCTGCGGCTATCGCAGAGGCAAGGGAGAAGGGCGACCTTTCCGAGAATGCGGAGTATGAGTCGGCCCGTGAGGCCCAGGGCTTGCTGGAGCTCAAGATTTCCAACCTCCAGAATATGATAAACAGCGCTAAGGTGCTCGACAGCTCCCAGCTTTCAGCTGACAAGGTCCAGATGCTGACGAAGGTGAAAGTGGAAAATCAGGCTAACAAGCAGGTTATGTCGTTTACGATTGTCGGAGAAAACGAGGCTGACTTCTCGCAGGGCAAGCTTTCGGCAACCACACCTATAGCAAAGGCTCTCATCGGGCACGGAAAAGACGAGGTCGTCGAAGCCAAGGTTCCTTCCGGTGTGTTGAAATTCAAAATACTCGAAATCTCATTATGACAATCTTTACCAAGATAGCCAAAGGGGAGATTCCTTCATACAAAGTGGCGGAGAATGAAGAATTCTACGCCTTTTTGGATATAAATCCCCTTGCAAAGGGACATACTCTTGTGATCCCTAAGAAAGTTGAGGATGACTATATCTTCCATCTTGATGAAAAGACCTATGAGGGGTTGTGGGCATTTGCAAGAAAAGTAGCGACAGCCATCAAGGCCGCAGTGCCGTGCCAGCGCGTAGGTGTGGCTGTGCTCGGAATGGAAGTGCCTCATACGCATATCCATTTGATTCCTCTCCAGACGGAGGGTGACATGGATTTCAAGAAAAAACGTCCTGAATTTACACCAGAGCAGCAGGCTGAGACTGCTGCAGCAATCCTTAAAGAATATGAAAAGTTATAGAATTGCCCTCATGGCCTTTGTGGCTCTGGCTCTTTCTGCCTGCTCGAAGAAAGCCGAGGTAGTATGCACGGTAGCCGAAGCACCGGAAAGCGAATTCATTGTCAAACTGTTGGATGTCAACACATACAATGTTCTTGATACAGTGAAGTCAAACGCTTCAGGCGTTTTCAGATATTCTCTTGAAATAGAAAAGAACCAGCCTGAGTTCGTCTATCTATTCGATGGAGAAAAGCAGATTGCAGCTCTTCTCCTTGAGGCGGGAGAGAAAGCCGTTGTCGTTGCAGACAGGGACGGCAATTATTCAGTCAGCGGTTCGGAGGGCTCTGCCAAGCTGAAAGAAGTGAATGATCGGTTCGCCTCCTTTATGGCAAACATGAGGAAGGCGGTGGACGCTTCCGACAGCAAGGCTGCTTCTGCAGAATATGTCAGGTATTACAGAGAGTGCGTGAAGTATGTGGTCTCAAACCCATATTCTCTTACTGTGATTCCTGTGCTTTTTCAGCAGATCAACGAGGACTCGCCTGTGTTCGCTCAGCCTACGGATGCCCTTTATTTCAGAAATGTCTGCGATTCCCTCAAGACCAGGTATCCGGATTCGAAATATGTGAAGTCACTTGACAATGAGGCAACCAGACGCTCCAAACTTCTGGCCCTGAATACAAACTTCAATGCAGCCGGGGAAACCGGTTTCCCGGATCTGAACATAGCTGATGTGAACGGTAATAAAGTTGCGCTGAGCTCTGTTGACGCAAAGGTGATCATGCTTTATTTCTGGACTGCTGCCGATGCGGAACAGAAGATTATCAATGTTGAATCCCTGCTCCCTCTCTACAAGGAGTTCCATCCCCGTGGGTTTGAGATCTATTCTGTCTGCGTCGATATTGACAAGGCCGAGTGGGTTACATGTGTTAAGAATCAGCAGCTGCCTTGGATTAATGTCAATGACGGTCTGGGAGCGACTTCAAGGGCTCTTGCCCTCTATAATGTGGTAGCCCTGCCGTCGACGTTCCTGATTGCAGACGGAGAACTGACCGGCATTTCCGCGACAAGTGAAGCGGAGTTCCGCAGAGAAATATCCAGATTGTTAAAATAAGGATTTCTTGGAGACAGTTGCAACAAACTGTTTCAGGTAGAAAGGTTCGAAGTACGCTGTATTTTCGAACCTTTTTTCTTCGAAGGCCTTCAGTGCCGGGTGGAGCATTGAACTGGCTTTAGGACATTCCTGTGCGAATGCGGCATTGGTGCAGCCAAGTGTTTCGGCGCATTTCCCGGCTCCGTCCCCTATGAAAAGAACTGGACCTGCGTCAAGTTCGTCCGCAAAACTGTCTTTGTCAATGATCTTAGGCTCGATTTCACCGGTCCTGATTTTATCCGATGTATAAACGGCGGTGTAAACCTCCATTCTGCGGGCATCAATCATAGGAATTATATGCCTGCAGCCTGTAGGAACAAGATTTTCGTCAAAGGCCTGCCACACAAGGGTTTCGAGTGTATCGACCGCTATCAGAGGAAGATTTGCGGCAAAACAGAGGCCTTTCGCTGTGCTCACCCCGACTCTCAGTCCGGTATATGATCCGGGTCCCATGCTGACGCAGACAGCATCGCAATCACTGACTTTCAGCCCTTTCTCGTCAAGCATGTCCTTGACAAAAAGCGCAGTCTTTGAAGCATGGGCGCGGGGTTCGGAACTTTCTCTGCTGCATACTATGCAGCCGTTTTCAACGAGGGCGGTTGAACAGAGAGCCGTTGACGTCTCTATCAGAATTATTCTAGACATTTGAAATCAGACCGTGAAGGAATGGGAATATCTGCTGGCAGATATTACGGATTCCGTTGTACAATACGGATGCGTCAAGTGTTTCCGGCTTGATCAGATGCCAGTTGGCGTTGAGTCCGTCAATAAGATTGATTATTAATCCGAGTATGATGACAGTTTTGAGTATTGCAAAGCAAATGCCCAGAAACTTGTTAAGCCATCCCAGCATCACCAGCCTGAGAACGCGGCTTATGAGCCCTCCTATGAGGTTGAGTACAATGATGACGACAATGACTATTACTGCAAAACTGATGATTTTGATCATATTGCCGTCTGCTGCGATATATCCGGCCAGCCATTCGCTTACGGCCGTTGAGAAGTGAAATGCCAGATATGCACCGATAATCACCGAAGCGAGGGCCACAACCTGTCCGACAAAACCCTTGGAAATGCCCTGCACGATGGCTGGGATGAAACATAGCAGGAGTATAATGTCTATTGCACCCATGATGATTGTAAAAACTCAGGAAAATATGTTAAATTTGTAGATTACGTATTTGTAAGGCAAAATTAGCTAAAAAATATGACATTCAAAGAGTATAAGGGATTAGACCTCGTTTCCACCGGAAACCAGGTGCTTGAGAGATGGAAGAAACTTGGAGCATTCGAGAAGTCAGTGGAACTTCGTGAAGGAGCTCCTGAATTCATATTCTTTGAAGGCCCTCCTTCAGCCAACGGAATGCCGGGAATCCATCACGTGATGGCCCGCAGCATCAAGGATTCTATATGCCGCTACAAGTCCATGACCGGGTACAAGGTACGCCGCCGTGCCGGCTGGGATACCCACGGACTGCCGGTTGAGCTCGGAGTCGAGAAGAAACTCGGTATCACAAAGGCTGATATCGGCAACAGGATTTCCATTGAGGAATATAACCGCACTTGCCGTTCGGAAGTGATGAAATATACTTCCGAGTGGGTCAATATGACTGAAAGGGTAGGTTACTGGGTTGACATGAACGATCCGTACATTACGTATGACAACCGGTACATCGAGACCTTGTGGTGGCTTCTTAGGAAAATCTATGACAAAGGTCTGCTCTACAAGGGCTTTACCATTCAGCCATATTCTCCTACAGACGGTACGGGATTGAGTACCCATGAGCTCAACCAGCCCGGTTGTTACAGGGATGTCACGGACACCACAGTAACGGCGCAGTTCAAGGTCATCGGCGAGGACGAACTGTATTTCCTCGCATGGACAACCACTCCTTGGACCTTACCTTCAAATACGGCACTTTGCGTCGGACCTGAGATTGACTACGTTAAAGTCAAATCACAGAACCCTTATACCGGCAAGACGGCGACATATATCCTTGCGCAGGCACTTGTCGGGGCCTGGTTCAATGACAAGGTTCCTTATGAGGTCCTCCCCGGGACAATCAAGGGAAAAGACCTCGTCGGGATGCGTTATGAACAGCTGATACCTTGGTTCAAGCCTCTTGAGGGCGATGCATTCAGGGTGATTCCAGGGGATTATGTTACAACTGCTGACGGTACAGGCATAGTGCATATCGCTCCTACCTTCGGTGCGGATGACAAGAAAGTGGCCTCCGCCGCCGGAATAGGTCCGATGATGGTGCTTGACCGTGACGGCAATCCTCAGGCGCAGGTTGACCGCCAGGGGCGTTTCTTCAGGCTGGAAGACATGGATGCGAAGTTCGCTTCAGAGTCGGTGGATCCTGAATACGCACAGTTCTCGGGCAAATATGTTAAGAAGGGATATAAGCAGTATTTCGAGAAAAACGAGAATCCTGATGATCCTACTCTGGATGTGGAGATCTGCATGATGCTGAAGGCGGACGGACGGGCGTTCAAGATTCAGAAGCACGTGCACAGCTATCCGCACAGTTGGCGTACAGACCTTCCTGTCCTTTATTTCCCGCTCGACTCCTGGTTCATCAAGGCATCTGCGGTCAAGGATGAGATGGTTTCTCTCAATAAGCAGATTACCTGGAAACCTGAATCTACGGGAACCGGACGCTTCGGCCAGTGGCTTGAGAATATTCAGGACTGGAACCTCAGCCGCAGCCGTTTCTGGGGAACTCCGCTTCCGATCTGGAGAACCGAGGACGGCAGGGAAGAGAAGTGCATAGGCTCAGTCAAGGAGCTCTATTCTGAGATAGACAAGGCTGTCGAAGCCGGATTCATGAAGTCAAACCCTCTTCGCGAGGCAGGCTTTGACCCTTCAGACATGTCGAAGGAGAATTACGACAGGATAGACCTGCACAGACCATATGTGGACAATGTATTCCTTGTCAGCGACAGCGGCAGGAAGATGATCAGGGAGACTGATCTTATTGACGTATGGTTCGATTCCGGTTCTATGCCATATGCACAGGAAGGACTACGCAATATCGATGGTCCTGATTTCGGTTGTACTGCCGATTTCATCGCCGAAGGAGTTGACCAGACCAGAGGGTGGTTCTACACTCTTCACGCAATCCATACGATGGTAAGCGGCACACGCGCTTTCAAGAGGGTCATTTCCAACGGACTAGTCCTGGACAAAGACGGAAACAAGATGAGCAAGCGCCTGGGCAATGCTGTGGATCCGTTCCAGCAGCTTGACAAATACGGTGCAGATGCTCTCCGGTGGTACATGCTTACAAATGCCCAGCCTTGGGATAATCTCCGTTTTGATGAGGCGGGTGTTGATGAGGTGAGACGCAAGTTCTTCGGAACGCTTTACAATACGTATTCATTCTTTGCATTGTATGCGAATGTGGACGGGTTCGACTCCTCCGCTGAAAAGATTGGATACAATGACAGGCCGGAGATTGACAGATGGATAATTTCCCTTCTCAATACTTTGGTGAAGGATGTCGAGGCGGCATATGAGGATTACGATGTGACAACGGCAGGAAGACTTATCCAGGATTTCGTATGTGATCATGTTTCCAACTGGTATGTCAGACTCAACAGAAAACGCTTCTGGGGAGGCGGACTGACGCAGGACAAGATATCTGCATATCAGACTCTTCATGAGGTCCTGAGCAAGGTGGCTCTTCTCTCCGCCCCGATAGCTCCGTTCTATATGGATCAGTTGTGGAACGATCTGACCGGAGGCGAATGCATCCATTTCGAAAGTATGCCTCAGGTGTGCACGGAACTTATAGACAAGGACCTTGAGGAAAGGATGGAACTGGCACAGAAGGCTACGTCAATGGTGCTTGCGTTGCGCAGAAAGGTGAATATCAAAGTCCGCCAGCCGCTTTCAAAAATCATTGTCCCTGTAATTTCTGACAAGGTTCGCGGCCAGTTTGAGAAAGTCAAGGAACTCATCCTCACAGAGGTCAATGTCAAAGAGGCCGAATTCATATCAGACACTGCCGGTATCATCACCAAGAAGATCAAGCCGAACTTCCGTACTCTCGGCAAGAAATACGGTGCCCAGATGAAGGGAATCGCAGCCGCATTCGGACAGTTTGACCAGAAGACCATAGCGGCAATCGAAGCTGCCGGTACATATTCACTTGATATGGCAGGGGTGGCTGTGACTCTCGAACCGGAAGATTACGAAATATCTTCAGAAGACATGCCGGGCTGGCTCGTGGCCACAGAAGGTCAGCTGACCATCGCTCTCGATATCGAGGTTTCAGAAGGCTTGCGACATGAAGGCACCGCCCGTGAACTTATTAACAGGATACAGAACATCAGAAAGGACAGTGACTTTGAAGTCACCGACAAGGTTGATGTGGTAATTTTTGCGGAAGGAGCTGCATACGAGGAGATTGCGGCTGCATTGAAAGAATATAAGTCCTACCTTGCCTCCCAGACACTCGCTCTCAGTGTAGAGCTTGAGGATATCGCCAGGGCCGACGAAAAGGCGGCTCCTGTCGAGTGGGACGAGGCTCAGGTCAAGATAAAAGTAACACGATAAATTAATAACTATGGCAGAAGACGTTAAGACACGTTACTCCGATGAGGAACTCGAGGAATTCAAGGTGATTATCCTTGATATGCTCGAGAAAGCGAAGTCAGAGTATAACTCTCTTCGCGAGGTCGTGATGCACAATGGCACCAACGACATTGAGGACACGTCTCCTTCATTCAGAACAGTGGAGGACGACGGTGCAAACCAGCTCTCCAAAGAAGAAGCCAGCCAGCTGGCCCAGCGTCAGTATAAGTTCATACAGAACCTCGAGGCAGCTCTCGTACGTATCGAGAACAAGACCTATGGTATCTGCAGGGTCACTGGCAAACTTATCCCTAAGGAAAGGCTTCGTCTTGTTCCTCATGCAACCCTGACCGTGGAGGCCAAGGAAATGTTGGCCAAAAACGGACAGAAATAGAATGAAACTTTCAAGAGGAGCCAGACTCGTCATCCTGGGTGCCATACTGGTGGTCATCGATCAGGTCTCAAAAGTCCTGGTCAAGACGGGTATGGACCTCGGGCAGCAGATTTATGTTATCGGCAATTGGTTCCGCCTCTGCTTCATCGAAAATGAAGGTATGGCCTTCGGTATGAAATTCGGCGGAACTGCCGGAAAACTGTGCCTGTCCATTTTCAGAATTGTCCTTTTCAGCGCGCTGGTCTTGTGGATACGCTCCCTTGACAAGAAGCAGAAGGCACCTACAGGTGTGCTCGTCGGACTGACATTGATCACGGCGGGAGCATTCGGCAACATTATTGACTGCCTGTTCTACGGTGTTATTTGGGACTACGCTCCATTTATGTTCGGGAAAGTGGTTGACATGCTCTATTTCCCTCTCATCAGGGATGCATTCGGCAATACGCTGTTCTTCCGCCCCGTATTCAATTTCGCTGACAGTTGTGTTACCGTCGGCGCTTTCTATCTGATACTGTTTCATTGGAAATTCTTCACTTCCAATGAAACAGACAATCAGTAATTACAATTCAATAGGCTTATACTCAGGCACTAGAGCCTTCATCACCGTCCAGGCGATGAGGTAGGCGACTCCGCAGCAGCAGAACACTATGAAATATCCGGCAGGTTTGCCTTCAAATCCAAGAAAGGTAAAGGCGGGGCCGGCATTTTCTGCATATGTGAAGAGGTTTCCGGCTACTTTCTGAACTATCATGGAGCCTATTCCTCCTGCCATGGTACCTATTCCTGTAATAGTGGCAATCGTGCTTTTCGGGAACATATCGCCGATAGTCGAGAAAAGATTGGCCGACCATGCCTGGTGACCGGCTGCAGCCAGACCTATGAGGATGGCTGGCCACCATGGATTGTTGAACTTCATTCCGAGAGGCTGGGCGAACAGGGCTGCCAGAGGGAAGAAGGCAAAAATCAGCATTGCGAGCATACGGCCAGAATAAGGGTTCATACCTTTCTTGTCCACAAAAATCTTTGGAAGGTATCCGCCTATGATGGATATCACAGTGACGATTGCGTACAATGTGAATATGAGCCACTGCCCCAATGTCGATGTGGCCGGGGCATGGAACTGATTGCTGAAATAAGATGGTGCCCAGAAAAGGAAAAACCACCATACTCCGTCCGTAAAGAACTTGCCTGCGATGAAAGCCCAGGTCTGCCTGTGCTTGAAACACTGGATGAACGGGATGCTTCCGGATGCGTCGGTGCTCTTCCCGGAAGGGACGTCCGCGTCATCCTGGCGTATGTATTCCAGTTCCGCTTCATTCACGTGACTGCTGTGCTCAGGCTTGTCATACATGAACGCCCAGAAGAACATCCAGATGAAGCCGAGAGCACCTATGATGATGAATGCCATTTCCCATCCGAATTTCACAGCAAGCGGTGGAATGCACAAAGGAGCTGCAAGTGCACCTACGGATGCTCCTGCATTGAATATCGAGGTGGCGAATGCGCGGTCTTTCTTCGGGAAATACTCGGCTGTCACTTTGATGGCTGCAGGGAAGTTCCCTGATTCACCGAGGGCAAGGATGCCTCTGCAAAGCAGGAACAGATATACGGAAGTGGTAGAAACGGCGAGGGCTGCATTGCTTCCGACCTCCACGGCCTTCAGGGCTGCAACAGAACCGACACCTTCGACAAGATGTGCGGTAGCCCATCCGCATGCGGCATGCATGCAGGCACCGGCCGACCATACGCCTATCGCTATGATATAGCCCTTTTTGGTCCCCAGCCAGTCAACGAATTTGCCTGCGAACAGGCAGGTGATGGCGTAAAAGATTGAGAAGAAACTCGTGATTGTTCCGTAGTTGGCGTCTGTCCAGTGGAATTCGGGCTTGATGAATTCCTCATAGGTCAGGGACAGCACCTGGCGGTCGAGATAATTCACGGTAGTGGCCACGAAAAGGAGAGAGCACAGCCACCAACGCCAGTTGGTCATTAGTTTTTTCTGTGTGGACATTATCTTGATTCTTTGATTATTTTCAGGGCGTTGCTGCAGAGCTCAGATATTGCGGACCATTGCCCGGCGGCAATAATCTCTTTCGGAAACAGGTTGGAGCCCATTCCTACGCAGGTGACTCCTGCCTTGAACCATTCTTCCAGATTTTCTTTCTCCGGTTTCACCCCTCCGGTTACCATGATTTTGCTCCAAGGCATTGGTGCACGCAGGGCCTTGATGAATTTCGGCCCGAGCACATCACCCGGAAAGACTTTGCATATCTCACAGCCTGCACGTTGGGCTCTTCCGACCTCGGAGACAGAGCCGCAACCCGGCATATATGGAATCCTGTGCCATTTGCAAACAGGTACGATGTAAGGAACGAACTGCGGTCCGACGATGAAATTGGCCCCGAGCCTGATGAACTTCCTGGCGTCTTTGGGGAACGATATGGATCCTATGCCCAGAATCATTCCCGGAAGCTCTTTTTCAGCGAACCGGATCAGCTCTGCGAACACTTCAGCGGCCTTGTCTCCTCGGTTGGTGAATTCAAAAGCGCGCACGCCTCCGTCATAGCAGGCTTTGAGCACCTTCTTGGATGTCTCAATGTCAGGATTATAGAAAACTGGAACCATTCCGGTCCCGGCGATGGTGCTTGTCACCACGTCTTTTTTGTACGCTGCCATAGTGCTTATCTTTGGACTCTTCCGTTGGCGTTTCCACCTGCAAGACTTAATACCTCAGCCTCGCTTACAAGGTTAAAGTCACCGTTTATTGTATGTTTCAGTGCGGATGCTGCAACAGCGAACTCCAGTGCGGAGGCCTGATCCCAGTTGTATTTCAACATACCGTGGATAAGTCCGGCGGAAAATGAATCCCCGCCTCCCACGCGGTCGATGATAGGATTGATTTCGTAGCGTTTTGACTGGTAGAACTCCCTGCCATCAAAAATAAGGGCTTTCCAGCCGTTGATTGAGGCGGAATATGATTCACGGAGGGTGGAAACCACATATTTGAACCCGAATTCCTCCCGCATCCTGCGGAAAATTCCTTCATATCCGGCTGCGTCTGTTTTTCCGCCTGCAATGTCTGCGTTCGGCTTGAACCCGAGGCAGAGCTCGGCGTCCTCTTCATTTCCGATACAGACGTCAACATACTTCATGAGGGGGCGCATGACAGAAATGGCCTTTTCAGAAGTCCAGAGTTTCTTTCTGAAATTCAAGTCGACGGAAACTGTGACACCATGTCTTTTTGCCGCCTCACACGCAAGTCTGGTCAGCTCTGCGGCCTTGTCCGATATTGCAGGTGTGATGCCGGACCAGTGGAACCAGCTTGCACCCTCCATGATGGCGTCAAAGTCGAAATCTTCAGGAACAGCTTCCGCTATTGCCGAATGCGCTCTGTCGTATATGACCTTTGATGGACGCATGGATGCTCCGGTTTCGGCATAGTACAGACCGATTCTGTCTCCGCCGCGGGCGATATAATCTGTCTTGACGCCATAGCGTCTCAAGGCATTCAAGGCAATCTGTCCGATTTCATGTGCCGGAAGTTTTGTTACATAGCATGAGTCATGCCCATAGCCGGCGAGACTGACTGCGACATTGGCTTCCCCACCACCGGGGATGATCCGGAATGAATCAGTCTGGATGAATCTGTCATTCCCGTCAGGACTGAGCCTGAGCATTATTTCGCCTAGCGTAACGATTTTTGACATAGTATGTGTTATAATATTGTTTCAACAGCTTTCTTCATTCCATTCTTTTCAATAAGCCTCAGGTCATCGGCAAGAAGTTCCTTCAGCCCTTTGACGCAGTGAAGGTCCTCGTCCCAGATGAAATCTGCACTGAGGACTCCGTCCGCAACTTTATCGATGTCTGAAGTCTCCCAAAGCCGGGACAGGAGTTCCGTAATCTTCGGATCGTCGTTCGGCACAATCTCATCCTCTCCTCTCTTTCCTCCCTTGTAATATGTGCAGATGGCTGCAAGGCCGAAAACGAGTCCCTGAGGAAGTACGCCCTTTCTCTCCAGGTATGTCTTCAGACCCGGTAGGTCGCGCGTCTTGTATTTAGGGAATGAATTGAGCATGATGCTGGTAACGAAATGCTTGACGAAAGGATTCCTGAAGCGGTCCATGACGTCATCCGCGAAGGCCTTGATCTCATCCTTAGGAAGGTTCAGGGTCTCCATCAGTTCATCATACATCACTTTATGCACGAATTTTCCCACGATTTCGTCCTCGCAGCATTCCTTGACGGTATTCAGTCCGCTTAGATATCCTACGGGGGAAAGGACGGTATGAGGTCCGTTGAGCAGTGTCACTTTCCTCTCGTGATATGGAGCTTCGGAAGGCACGAACATGACATTCAGCCCGGCCTTGTCTGCAGGAAACTCCTTGGAAACCTCCTGCGGGGCTTCGATTACCCAAAGGTGGAAGATTTCAGCTTTGTCAAGAAGTTTGTCCTCCTTGCCTATGCGGGCTGTCAGCTCTTCGACAGTGTCCCGCGGGTAGCCAGGAGTGATTCTGTCCACAAGGGTGGAATATACGTTGCAGCTGTTCTCAAACCAGTTTGAGAATTCCTTCCCGAGATTCCAGTGCACAATATATTGCCTTATGCATTCTTTGAGGTGCCGGCCGTTTTCGAAAATAAGTTCGCAAGGGAATATGATGAATCCTTTCCCGGGATCACCTTTGAAATGCTCGAATCTGTGATACAGCAGTTGGACAAGCTTCCCCGGATAAGAAGAGGCTGGCCTGTCGGTGAACCTGCATTCAGGGTCGAAGGCGATGCCGGCTTCCGTGGTGTTGGAAATCACGAACCTCATTTCCGGCTGTTCGGCGAGCTTGAGATAATCTTCAAAATCCCTGTAAGGGTTGATGCCTCTGCTGATAACGTCAATTTCCTCCACGGTATCCACGCTCTTACCCTTGTCTATGCCCTGAAGATTGAGATGGTAAAGTCCGTTCTGGGCGTTGAGGACATCCACCATTCCTTTTTCGATAGGCTGGACAACAACCACAGATGCATTGAAATCCGTTTTCTTGTTTGTATTCCAGATTATCCAATCTACGAAACCGCGGAGAAAATTACCTTCTCCGAATTGAATGACTTTCTCAGTATAATCAGTCTTTCCCATATACTCCGAATGAATATTAAGGCAGCAAGCAAATTTAGCAAAATTCGCGGAGAATTGTTAAATTTGAGAATCCCAAGAATATACCTTATGCCATTTATCAACAAGGATTTCATGCTTACAACGGAAACGGCATCCGAGCTCTATCACAAGAGTGCGGAGAGCCTTCCGATCATTGATTACCATTGCCATCTGTCACCGCAGCAGATAGCACAGAATGTCCGGTTCCGGGATATTACACAGCTCTGGCTTGACGAGGACCATTATAAGTGGCGTGCCATGCGTGCGAACGGTATTCCTGAGGAGTATGTCACAGGCAGGAACCACAGTTCATGGGAGATTTTCGAAAAATGGGCCGAGACTGTGCCGTATTCAATGAGGAATCCTCTGTATCATTGGACGCATCTGGAATTGAGCAGGGCATTCGGCATCGACAAGGTGCTCAATCCGTCCACGGCCAGGGAGATATATGAGGAGTGCAATGCCAAGTTGGCCACTGAAGAGTACAGAGGTCAGGCTTTGATCAGGAAATTCAATGTCGAGACAATCTGCACAACAGATGACCCGGCGGATGATTTGAAGTGGCATAAAGAAATTGCTGAGCATCCGTTCGGCAGCAAGGTGCTTCCTGCATGGCGTCCGGACAAGGCCATGACAATCGAAACCGGAGACTATGCAGAATACGTGCGGAAGCTTGGCGATGCAGCGGGCGTGGAGATAAGCAATTATGACGATCTGCTTTCTGCACTGCAGCGCAGGCATGATTTCTTTGATTCTATGGGCTGCCGTCTTTCTGATCACGGCATCGACAGGTTCTACGCGGCGCAGTATACTCATTCCGAGGTAGATATGATTTTCCGCAAGGCGATGGCAGGAAAAGTTCCCGATGCTGCGGAAATCGAGAAGTTCAGGAGCGCTTTCCTCTTCGATGCGGCTGCTATGGACGCAGAATCGGGCTGGGTGCAGCAGTATCATGTCGGACCGATCAGAAACAACAATACGAGGATGTTCCGCGCAGCAGGACCGGACACGGGCTTCGATGCTATTCTTGACCTAGAGATTGCAGCGGAAGGGCATAAGTTCCTTGACCGCCTGGATTTGTGCGGGAAGCTGGCCAAGACCATTCTTTACTGTCTCAATCCTAAGGACAATGAGGTCATGGCGGCGCTCGCCGGCACTTTCAATGACGGCACCGTTCCTGGAAAGGTTCAGCTCGGTGCTGCGTGGTGGTTCCTTGACCAGGAGGCGGGCATACGCAGACAACTCGAGACCGTAAGCATGATAGGACTTGTCAGCCGTTTTGTCGGGATGCTGACCGATTCCCGCAGTTTCGTCAGCTATACGAGACACGAGTACTTCCGTCGCATCCTCTGTGACGTCATCGGAAAGGACGTGGAGTCGGGAAGACTGCCTTCCTCTGAGATGGATAGAATCCACGGAATGGTGGCAGATATTTCGTACTACAACGCAAAGAACTATTTTAATTTCTGATAATGAAGCGGATACGTATCAATCCGGCTGATAATGTCGAAGTGGATCTGAATTCGGGTCACAAGCATGCGCTCGAAGATCTCCGGTGCGGAGACAATGTAATCAAGTACGGATTCCCCATAGGTCATCTGACCCGGGATGTGAAAAAAGGGGAACTGATAGACCACAATATACTCATGACTAATCTTGAAGGGATCAGTGAGTACACGTATAATCCCGTCGGGACTGCTGCAAAGAGGAGCGGGCTATGTCCCGGCACTGACAGTTTCCTGGGGTTCAAGCGCAGTGACGGACAGGTCGGCGTACGCAACCAGATATGGATAATCCCTACGGTGGGTTGCGTGAACGGCATCGCACAGACCCTTGCCGGGCGTTTCAGTGAGGAGATCGGTGAAAATATGGGGAGTGTGGATGCTGTGGTTGCATTTCCGCACAATTACGGCTGCTCTCAGCTGGGAGAAGATCATGAGAATACCAGGACAATTCTTGCCGATATGGTCCGGCATCCTAATGCCGGAGGTGTGCTGATTGTCAGCCTCGGCTGTGAGAACAACCAGCTCGGGCCGTTCATGGAATTGGTGGGGGAGTATGAAGGAAGCCGTGTCAGGACTATGATTGTTCAGCAGATCGATGGAGATGAGACAGAATACGGTCTGAGCCTTCTTCGTGAAATATTCTCTGTCTGTTCAAAGGACAAGAGAGAGCCGGTCCCGGTATCGGAACTGAAAATCGGGCTTAAGTGCGGAGGCTCTGACGGACTCAGCGGTATCACTGCCAATCCTTTGCTCGGCGTCTTCTCTGATTGGCTTACGGATAAGGGCGGCACTACAGTCCTCACGGAAGTACCTGAGATGTTTGGAGCAGAGACTCTGCTGATGGACAGGTGCTGTGACACGGAGACTTTCGAAAAGACCGTTTCGATGATCAATGATTTCAAACGGTATTTCATCGGCAACGGTCAGCCTATATATGAAAACCCTTCTCCCGGCAATAAGGCGGGAGGTATATCGACTCTGGAGGAGAAGTCCCTTGGTTGTACCCAGAAGAGCGGAAGCAGCCTTGTCCGCGGGGTGCTGAAATACGGTGAACGCATATCCGTAAAAGGCCTGAACCTTCTCAGTGCACCCGGAAACGACCTTGTCGCTTCCACGGCTCTGGCCGCATCGGGATGTCAGATTGTACTGTTTACCACGGGCAGAGGCACGCCTTTCGGCAGTTTCGTCCCGACTTTGAAAGTCTCGACAAATACTTCTTTGTACAGAAAGAAACCGTCTTGGATAGATTTCGACGCCGGGGTAATTGCGGACGGCGCATCGATGGAAAGTACAGCCGAGGCATTCATAGACGCAGTCATAAAGGCTGCTGAAGGCAGGGAAGTATGCAACGAAAGAAACGGATGGCGTGAGATTGCCATCTTCAAGTCAGGGGTGACACTCTGATTATTTGGTGTTGTGATAGTTCTGAAGGTAGCTGGTAGTGACAGGCTCTCCTTCAGAAACGTTGCAGGTTACTGATTTCAGGCTTATGTCCCTGCACCACGAAAGGTCAAGGCCCCTTCTTGTGCTGAAGGTGCAGTCCTGAATAGTCACATCATTTATCGTTATCTCGGGAAGTCCGCGTATGATACCGGCATTTTCTGCTCTTTTGCAGATGATTCTGTTGAACATGACGGACTTGAATGCAGGAGAAGGCCCGAATGTAACTTCCTCTTCAGACTGAAGGTTGAAAAGTATAGCCTCAGCATCAATATCCTTCATGTTGATATCGGAGAAGCAGATGTTCCTGACCGAACCTCCCCGGTTTCTCAGGCTGCTCAGGACGATGCCGTTGGAAGAATCGAATATCTGGCATCCTGTGATGCTGAGGTATTCGATTCCGCCTGCTGTTTCTTCGCCTATCTTGAAAGCGGCATTGCTTCTGAATACCGTGCATCCGTCGATTGAGAAGTTCCTGCTCATCGCATTTGCGCGTCTGTCAGGATTGATTTCATCGGAAATAATGCGGAAAGCGTCTCCGCTGACATCGGCGGAAACCTGACTGACAGAGACATCCTTGCAACAATTGAAAGTGATGCCGGAGGCTGTGTCGGAATTCTTCCCTTCACGGATGGAGATACCGCTGACCGATACTCTGGAGCAATTGGAGAATGAGATACACCCTTCCAGGATTCCGTTGCCGGAGACCGATACGTTTGTCGCATTGTCTGCAGATACTGATGCCGCGTCAGAACCGGATACAATGCTTGAACCATCCTTGAGATACAGATCGATATTGCTGCCGAGAACGATGGACTCACAGACCCAGATTCCGGCGGGAACCGTTAGATGGCCTCCTCCTCTCTGCCTGAGGAAACTGACAGCATCACGGAAAGCTTCATTGTTGGATGACGTTCCGTCTCCTATTCCTCCGAAATCCAGAATATTTACGCTCAATACTGGAATCTGAGTCTTTTTAATGTCGGGGAAATCCTCGTCGCCGGTATATGCGGAAAGCGGAAGCACTGACAGGGCAGAGGCCATGGCAGCCAACGCAAAAAATTTGAGTTTCATCGTAATTGGATGGTTTGATACTGTACAAATATATGGATATTTTCCGAACTTTGCGGTATGTTTTTCATTGTCAGAAGACGCAGGAAACTCAAGGAAACTCCCCAGACGCTTGCTTTGCGTCAGGAGGCTAAGAAAGTGCTGCCTCCAAGGCTGATGGAACTGGCCGGGCAGTATGGCTTCGAGGTTAACGGGGTCAGGATCAAACACAACGTGTCAAATTGGGGAAGCTGCTCGGTAAAGGGAAACATCAACCTGAATCTCAATTTGATGAGAGTTCCCGAATATCTGCGCGACTATGTTATGATTCACGAGCTGTGCCACCTGAAATACATGAACCACGGGCCGGAGTTCCATGCCCTGCTCGAATCATTATGCCCGGGGCATAGGGAATATCAGAAAGAATTGAGGAACTACAAACTGATTTAATTGTTATTTTTGTAATATGAAAATTGGAATCTGTTCAGATCATGCAGGGGTCGAATACAAGGCCAGGCTGATCGCATATCTTACAAAGAAGGGCCACGAGGTGGTCAATTTCGGCACTGACTCGACAGAAAGCATGGATTACTCGGATGTCGCCCATCCTCTCGCTGCTGCAGTGGAAAAGGGTGAAGTAGAACGCGGTATCGCTCTCTGCGGCACAGGAAACGGAATGGCGATGACGCTCAATCATCATCAGGGCATCCGTGCCGGCCTTGCCTGGAACAAGGCTGTCGGGGCATTGGTAAAGGAGCATAATGATGCCAACGTGCTTGTGATGCCGGCCCGTTTCATCTCATATACGATGGCTACCGCTATTGTACGTACCTGGATTGAAACCGAGTTCGCAGGCGGACGCCATGCGCGCAGGATTGCAAAGATCCCTGTAAAATAGATGGAATTACCTGAAGAAGGAATAATTCTTCCTATTGACAAACCTTACAGATGGACATCAGCAGATGTTATCCGCAAGGTGAAGTATGCTGCTGTCCGTCATTTCGGCAGGAAAAATCTTAAAGTCGGCCATGCCGGCACTCTGGATCCTCTGGCTACCGGTATTCTGCTGGTATGCATAGGCAAGGCTACCAAAAAGGCGGAGGAACTTCAGCGTCACGAGAAGGAATATGTTGCCGGGGTCACTTTTGGAGCCACCACTCCGTCATACGATTTGGAAAAGGATATCGACAGGGAGTATCCTGTAGATGGAATCACGGTTGATGCTCTGGAAAAAGTCTTGAAGGGATTCGTCGGTGAGCAGATGCAGGTCGCGCCTCTTTTTTCCGCAAAATCGGTCGATGGTGTCAGGGCCTATGAGACCGCACGGAAACTTTTCAGACAGGGGCTTCCTGTCGAGGACCAGGGAATTCTAACCGCCAGCAGGATTAATATTTACGAAATCGAGCTCCTCTCTATGTCGGAAGGCATCCCCAAGACGCAGAAAGACGACGGAAAAGGACGTATCAGAGTAGCGGATATTTCCGGGCGCAAGCTTGTGACAGCGATGATCAGGGTGCGTTGCAGCAAGGGAACCTATATCCGCGCACTTGCCCGCGACCTCGGGGAAGCGATGGGAAGCGGAGCTTTTCTGAGCTCGCTCAGAAGAACGAAAAATGGCGACTTCAACATTGAAGACGCCATCTCTCTCGATAAGGTTATGGAATTATTCTCCGAGAACCTTTAAGGCATTTTCCCAACGGCGGATCACTTCATCGTGGCCAATGAGGGCCATAATATCTCCTATCCCCAGTCCGCTGGCTGCACCTGTGAGAACCAGCCTCGTGCAGTTCATCAGCTTGCCCATAGGAAGTTCGCGTGAGCGTATCCACTCTTCAAGTTCAGCTCCGCTTGTGCAGGATTTGCAGGCTTCGAAGGCAGGAGAGAAATTCTCCGCTTTCCAGAACTTGTCCACGTCTTTCTGCTCATATTCGGCGGGAGCGACGAAGAGGGCCTTGGAAATGGTCCAGAAATCGCTCACGAAGGTCGCTCTCTCCTTGATGAGTCTGATAACCTTGATGACATAGTCGCGGTCTGCTCCGCTTATGCCGTTCTTTTCGAGAATAGGCATGAATGCATCGGCCAGAAGCGCATCATCTCTCATGCGGAGGTATTCCTTGTTATACCATTTCGCTTTTTCCGGATTGAACTTTGCTCCCGACTTGCTGACTTTGTCAATCGAGAAGGCGTCGACAAGCTCCTTCATTGAGAATATCTCCTGCTCCGTACCCGGATTCCATCCGAGCATGGCCAGCATATTTACGAATGCCTCAGGGAAATATCCGTCTTCACGATATCCGTGGTAGGTTTCACCGTCGGAGTTGTTCCAGTTGAGAGGGAATACCGGGAATCCCATCTTGTCTCCGTCTCTCTTGCTGAGTTTCCCGTTGCCTACTGGCTTGAGTAGCAGAGGAAGGTGTGCGAATTCGGGGCGGCGCCATCCGAATGCATGGTACAGCAGGTAGTGGAGCGGCAGTGAAGGCAGCCACTCTTCTCCCCTGATGACCTCAGTGATTTCCATAAGGTGGTCATCCACGATATTTGCAAGGTGATATGTCGGCAGTTCGTCAGCGCGTTTCCAGAGAACTTTGTCGTCAAGGGTTGAGGTGTTAACCTCGATATGGCCCCTGATCATGTCATCCATGCTTACAACTGTATCTTCAGGCATCTTGAACCTTACAGTCCAGTCGGTAGTCTCCTCCAACAGTCTGCTGACCTCATCTGCGGGCAGGGTAAGGGAGTTCCTGAGTTTCTTTCTTGTCTCGAAGTTATAGATGAAAGTCTGGCCTGAGGCCTCGGCCTCTGCTCTTGCCTTTTCAAGCGATTCTGAGGAATCGAAAGCATAGTAGGCGAATCCTTTTTCTACAAGTTCATCGGCATATTTCTTATAAATGCCGCGTCTCTGGCTCTGTCTGTACGGGGCGTGGGGATGTTTCTCGGAAACGGTCTCGACAACTTTCCCTTCCTCGTCCACACCTTCGTCAGGAATGATTCCGCACCAGCGCAGTGCTTCGATGATGTACTGCTCCGCTCCCGGAACGAACCTGTGTGAATCCGTGTCCTCGATACGAATGATGAAATCTCCACCTTTCTGCTTTGCATAAAGGTAATTGTAAAGTGCTGTGCGCACTCCGCCCATATGGAGCGGGCCGGTTGGCGACGGCGCGAATCTAACTCTTGTCCTCATTATTTTAGTCTTCTTATTGCCGGGGTGTTTTCCAGTTCGCTAAGCGCCTGTCCTTCTTCTGCGAGAAGGCAAGGTTTCTTGTCGGGGTCGAAATGGAATGTTCTTGTATTTTCCTTATTGTTGAAACCGATTATCTGGCTCGTTACTGAAGGCAGGGACAGGCCTTCATTTCTGATCAGCTCATTCCTGTCGTAGCAATAATCCTTGTCAACCTGGATGTAATTGCCGAGATTGACGTCGGGACCGATCAGAGTGTTGAACTTGAAGCCCGTCGCGATGGCGGTGATGTGGATGGTGTCCCCGATGGAAGGGTCTTCATCCCAGATGAGTCCTCTCTTGAAATTGTTGGCTCCGCCTGTGTATTCGTTGATCTTTTGGTTTATCTCATTCAAGTCATTCATCTTGAGACCCTGGTCATTGTGTCCCGCAGTAATGTTTATCAGGACATTCTTAGCAGTCTTCAAGTCGAAATCATTCAAAAGAGGGGACTCGAATGCTTCCTTGATTGCATCGTCGATGCGGTCTGGGCCGTTTCCTATGCCACAGCCCATCAGTGCCATGCCGCTGCCTTTCATCATAGTTTTGACGTCTTCGAAATCGACGTTGATGTAGCCTGGCTTCTTGATGATTTCAATAATGCCTCTGACAGCTGTGGCAAGCACTTCATCTGCCTTAGGGAAAGCATCCTGGATAAGCTGGTCACCGAAGAATTCATAAAGTTTCTCATTATTGATGATAAGCAGCGAATCCACATTCTTCTCCAGTTCGTGGATGCCGTCAATTGCACGTGCCCTGGCATCCTTGCCCTCATTGAGGAAAGGAAGGGTCACGACGGCCACGGTGAGGATACCCTTGTCCTTTGCCATCTTTGCAATGACGGGAGCGGCTCCCGTACCGGTACCTCCTCCCATGCCCGCAGTGATGAACAGCATCTGCGTGTTGTTGTCCATTACGACCTTTTCGATGTTGTCCTGACTTTCCAGAGCGGCATTGCGTCCCTTAATAGGATTGGTTCCGGCGCCAAGCCCGGCCCCCATCTGTATTTTCAGCGGCACGCTGCTTCTCTGAAGAGCCTGAGAATCTGTGTTGCAGACGATGAAACTGCATCCGGTTATCTTCTGGTTGAACATATAGGTTACTGCATTGCAGCCGCCTCCGCCGACACCGATAACCTTGATAATGTCATCTGATTCGTGCCAATTGCACGGTGCTATTATATTGTCGTCAATCATAGTGATTATTCGTTATTGTCCATACCGTCAAAAAGGTCTCCCAGTTTTGTCAAGCCGGAATTGATGCTCTTGCCCCAGGTGAAAGCCTTATGTGCTTTCTTCGGCTTCTCAGGTTTGGGCGCTTTCTGCTTTTTTGCCTTCTTCTCCGGCTTATTCCTGTTGTCATCATCATCTTCTTCTCCGCCCCCGAAAATGGTTCCAACAGTTAGTACCGGCTCTTCCTCATATTCATCCATACAGTTGAGGAATTCGTTGTCCCTGGCGGCCAGAAGCATTCCTACAGTCGAAGCGGCACTTGTCTCACATATGTCAGGGCAACCTTCGAAAGTGATGGTTTTGGTCTTCGGATATCCTATCCTGACATTGTATCCGGACATCTCTTTGATCAGATTCGAAAGGTTTGTAAGGTTTGCGCATCCGCCGGTGAGAACGACTCCGTTCCTGAGCCTGTCGGCATATCCGCTTTCCTGAATCATATAGAGGATGGCTTCGATGATTTCTCTTGCCCTGCTCGTTATTATCTCCGAAAGGTACTTGACAGGAAGTTCCGGATATGAGGCGCTTTCATCATCATTTACCTGTATGATTTTCTCGCTCATATTCTGAAGCTTTTCAGGCAGGCAGGCGCCGAAACCGAGCTTGAGATTCTCAGCCAGATGCTCATGGAAACCGCATTCATATTTGATGTCATTGGTTATATTGCGGCCACCGAACGGTATGGCGCCGTAATAGCGCAGAATGCCGTTCTGGCATATCGTTACTGAAGTGACTCCGGCACCCATCTCAATCAGGGCTACACCGTTGTCCTTCTCCTGGCTCGTAAGGACTGCGTTTGCGGTGACTGTCGGAAGGAAACATCTCTGCGCGATAGCAACGTCGGCATCATTCATCAGGATATCAAGGTTGCTGACAGCCTTCTTTGAGCCGATGAAAACCTTGAAATTGCCTTCAAGAAGGTCACTTGGCGAGCCTACTATATCTTCCTCGCGTCCCTGGAAAGTATCGTCCGAGCAGAAAGACTGGGCTACTGCTCCATAAATCTCTTCCTTGGCCTCATCATTGAGAGGATAAGAGTCGAGTGCCATATTCTTCAGGGAGTCGATCTCTTCCTGAAGGACGCACGAATCCGGGTCGCTTCTATGCATGCTGGCGCTGTTGGATTCCTGCCTGACACTGTATCTTGGCAGACCGATGACCATCTGCGTGATTTCGATCCCCAGTTCCTTCTCGGCTTCCCTGATAGCACTTTTCAATGGCTCCGAGGCCCTTTTCGGGTTGAATACGGTACTGTAGCGGATGCCGTCGGAAGCGCTCTCCTTGTAGTAGAGCACTTCAATCTTGTCGCCTGTGATTTTTGCGACACTCAGCGCAATCTTCGATGACCCGAGGTCCGCGGTTGCTATGTATCTTTCTTCCTGCATATGATTTGATTACTGTATTTGGCACTGACAGTGGAATATGAATTCTTCTCACTGACTTTGTCGATGAAACTGCTTATTCTGGATAATTTGTCGTTAAGGTCTGAAACGCTGCCGATGATGAACAACTGTTCCTCCATTCCTTCAAGCCGGAAGGAAATATCCCCGTTGCCGTCCATCATGATTGCAGAGTATTTGTCAATCCATCC
>JAKSJU010000030.1 GCA_024402095.1 Bacteroidales bacterium
GGAGAAGGATTCGAGGAGATAAAAGTCGGAATCACAAAGAAAGCAAAGAATGAAACAAAGAACCAAAACCCTGCCTGACAAAACTTTCCTGACCTCAGTCAAGGAGTATTCTCTGATAACGCTCGGAATACTGATTTATGTTGTCGGCTGGACCATCTTCCTCATTTCAAATAACCTTATCGGAGGCGGAGTCACCGGTATCGCGTCAATAATCCAGTATGCCACGCACGGTGTGATAAAGGCAGGTTATTCTTACTTCACGATAAACATTGTGCTGATAATAGTGGCAATCATTGTCCTGGGTAAAGGTTTCGGCGGGAAGACAATATATGCCACGATAGTAGCATCTATAGGCTTGAATGTATTCCAGACCATAATCCCTCAGGATATTATCCAGACTCTTGCCATTGACAATGGCAAGCTTATGAGTACGATTATGGGTGGTATCTCAGTCGGGGTCGGCATCGGACTGACCATGAGCCAGGGCGGCAGTACGGGAGGAACGGATATTATTGCGCTGATAGTGAATAAGTACAGAAACGTTTCCCCGGGAAGGATGCTCCTGGCGATGGATGCCTTCATAATCATGTCTTCTATGCTGGTGCCTTCATATACACCTTCAGGCGATCTGGTCCCGTGGACAGAAAAGCTAACTATAGTCGTATATGGATTTATCCTTATCGCAGTCAACAGTACCGTGCTTGATATGTACCTTTCCGGTTCCAAGCAATCAGTCCAATTATTCATTCTGTCCGAGAAACACGCTGAAATCGCGGATGCCATAACAAACGAACTGCATAGGGGCGTGACAGTGCTTGAAGGGAAGGGATGGTATACAAAAAAAGAGACAGAAGTTGTTATGGTGCTTACAAGAAAGTCCGATTTGAATCTTTTCCTCAGGTACATCAAAGCGATAGATCCGAATGCTTTTCTTTCGGTGTCTTCAGTGACAGGAGTTTACGGAAAGGGTTTTGATGCAATAAAGGGTTCAAAGAGAAAAAACGATAAAAAATAACAAATTCATTCCGTACCCCCAATAATACCTCCCTGCATTCCATTTTTGCAGCGGAGGTATTGTTTATTTTTGGGGCATGAAAAGAAATTGTCATACTTCAGTCAGAGTCCTCTCTGCTCTTCTTCCGCTCTCTATGATTGCAGCGGACATCGTTACTGGGTGGGAACCCTCAATTTGGAACAGTATTTTTGCGGGAATGACGGCCGGATCCGTCATATTGTACGCCACCCCGAGATGTCGGGATGACAATTCTTTTGCTTTCAGGTCTGCCCTGGTAGCATTTCTGGCAATCATCTCAGGCAAGCTGATTCTCAAGGATACGGACGTCACCCTGATAATGTCAATGGTATTCGCGCTATTCCTTGTCGTCGCTTTTACAATCAGGAAATACAGGCATATATGCACTCTGTTCAAGACGGATTCCCCATGGAACAGTATTAATGACTATTCCTGGATGTTCTATGGGATATTACTGCTGGCAGAGGTTGCGCTCCATTCCGGATTCTTTGTCAGATATGGGATTGAAGCGGTGACGTCAGTGCTTTCTGCCGTGCTGTACTTTGTTCTGTATCAGAAAGCCTATTCCGGCAGGACGCTGATGCTGACGTATAAAAAGGAAAATGAGGTCAAGGAAATAATACATGGAAATCTCCGCCCTTACATTACTGATAATCCGGAAGAGGGGGTGCGGATGAATGCGCTGTACAAGAAGGTGCAGGAGTATATGGATACGCGCAAACCTTTCCTCAAAGACGGTTTCGGCATAGCGGACCTGGCCGAAGAAATGTATACCAACAGATCCTATCTCTCCCGTGCAATCAACCTTTATTCAGGCCGGAACTTCTGCCAGTTTATCAATTACTACAGAATCAAGTATGCTGTCAGTGTACTTGATAAAAACCTGAATTACAAGATTATAGAGCTTTCAGCGATATGTGGGTTCCATACTGTCGTTTCATTCAATATGGCATTCAAGCTGTTTATGGACGAAACTCCGGGCGAGTATATCAACAGAAAGAAGGTCAGTCGTTTGTGACGCCTTTCCAACTTTCCGGAACCGGTGCGGAGACATTGATTTCAGTTTTCTTTACCGGATGTACGAATCTGATATTGTGCGCGTGAAGACAAATGCCTCCATCAGGATTGGATCGCGGGGCACCATATTTAAGGTCTCCCTTTATACAGCAGCCCATATGGCTGAGCTGACACCGGATCTGATGGTGACGCCCGGTGAGAAGTTCGACTTCAATGAGATGGTATCTGTCGGTGCTATAGAGGAACCTGTAGTTGAGGCGCGCAAGCTTTGCTCCGTCCCGTTTGCTCACAACGAAGGACTTGTTCTGCTTCTCATTGCGGCTCATCCAGTCTTCGAGGCATCCCTCAGTCTTCTCCGGCTTCTGACAGCAAAGCGCCCAGTATGTTTTGTGCACTTCCCCTTCACGGAACATTTCAGTGAGCCTTTCAAGAGACTTGCTGGTCTTGGCAAGAATGCAGATACCGCTGACAGGCCTGTCGAGACGATGCGGAATGCCCATGAACACTTTTCCCGGCTTGCCATCTCTCATGGCGATAAATGCCTTGTAGCAGTCGGCCAGGCATTCGTCACCTGTTTTGTCGCCCTGGGTGATTTCCCCGACTTTTTTGTTGACAATCAGAATATGGTTGTCCTCATACAGTATTCTGGAGGAAAGGTCTGAGAATTCCTCATCATTGAGCCTGCGATATTCCATACCGCAAAAATACAAAAAAACTCAGGCCGATGACTGACAAAATGTCAGGAATTGCGGGATGGCACAGGATTAGTTGTATGCTTTTCGCCGTCAAGGCATAAACTGAAAACAAAACAACACAATATTATGGGTAAAATTATCGGAATAGACCTTGGAACAACAAATTCCTGCGTCTCTGTAATGGAAGGCAATCAGCCTACAGTCATCATCAACGAAGAAGGTGCACGCACCACTCCTTCCGTAGTCGCATTCACTGAGGGAGGCGAGCGCAAGGTTGGAAGTCCTGCAAAGCGTCAGGCTATCACCAATCCGAACAATACTATTTTCTCTATCAAGAGATTCATGGGCGAGACATATGACCAGACTTCAAAGGAGGTCTCACGCATGCCTTATAAAGTAGTCAAGGGAGAGAACAACACTCCACGTGTGGATATCAACGGAAGGCTTTACAGCCCGCAGGAGATTTCTGCCATCATCCTCCAGAAGATGAAGAAGATTGCAGAGGATTATCTCCGTCAGGATATCACTGAGGCTGTAATCACAGTGCCTGCTTATTTCTCCGACTCACAGCGTCAGGCAACAAAGGAGGCAGGAAAGATCGCCGGACTTGATGTAAAGCGTATTATCAATGAGCCTACTGCAGCAGCTCTTGCATATGGTCTTGACAAGAAGAACAAGAACATGAAGGTCGCTGTGTACGATCTCGGTGGCGGTACATTCGATATCTCCATCCTCGAACTCGGTGACGGCGTGTTCGAAGTCAAGTCAACCAACGGAGATACACACCTCGGAGGTGATGATTTCGACCAGGTTATCATCGACTGGCTGGCTTCAGAGTTCGCTTCCGAGAACGGAGGCATGGATCTCAAGAAGGACCCTATGGCACTCCAGAGACTCAAGGAGGCAGCAGAGAAGGCTAAGATAGAGCTTTCCAACAATACTTCAACAGAGATCAACCTTCCTTATATCACAGCGGTTGACGGAATGCCTAAGCACCTTGTGAAGAGCCTTACACGCGCAAAGTTCGAAGCTCTGTGTGATGATCTCTTCCGCCGCTCAATCGAGCCTTGCCGCAAGGCACTTGAGGACGCACATCTTTCTGCATCGCAGATTGACGAGGTGCTTCTCGTAGGTGGATCCACACGTATCCCTAAGGTTCAGGAGCTTGTAAAGGAATTCTTTGGAAAGGAGCCTAACAAGAGCGTCAATCCTGACGAAGTCGTAGCTATCGGAGCATCAATCCAGGGTGGTGTGCTTGCAGGTGACGTAAAGGACGTTCTTCTTCTTGATGTCACTCCGCTCAGCCTCGGTATCGAGACCCTCGGCGGTGTTATGACAAAGCTCATCGAAAGCAATACTACAATCCCTGTACATAAAGACCAGGTATTCTCCACTGCTGCGGACAACCAGCCGTCAGTTGAGATCCGTGTCCTTCAGGGAGAGCGTCCTATGGCAAAGGACAATAAGCAGATCGGCGTGTTCCATCTGGACGGCATCGCTCCTGCACCGCGCGGAATCCCTCAGATTGAGGTCAGCTTCGATATCGACACAAACGGAATCCTAAGTGTTTCCGCGAAGGACAAAGCTACAGGAAAAGAGCAGCATATCCGCATTGAGGCATCTTCAGGCTTGAGCGATGACGAGATTCAGAGGATGCGTGATGAGGCAAAGGCCAACGAGGAAGCCGACAAGGCAGAGAAAGAAAGAGTCGACAAGGTCAACAATGCAGATGCAATGGTGTTCCAGACCGAGAAGAATCTCAAAGAGTATGGAGACAAGATTCCTGCAGACAAGAAGACTGCTATCGAGACAGCCTGCGCAGAACTCAAGAAGGCTGTCGAGGCAAAGGACCTTGCAGCTATCGACAAATGCAATGCAGACCTCGAGTCAGCATGGCATGCAGCTTCGGAAGATATGGCTAAGGCAGCCGGTGCCCAGGGTGGCCCTCAGGGACCACAGGCTGGGCCTCAGGGTCCTCAGCCTGACTACGGAAACGACAATCAGGGTCCTGACCAGCAGTAAGTCTTTGGATTTATATAGAAAAGGCGCACAAGACAATTGTCTTGCGCGTCTTTTTTGCTACATTTACGCAGACCAACATAATCAGTATGAAATACATTACCCTTCTTATGGCTGCGGCAGCGCTGACAATTTCCTGCAAGCAGACATCCATTACTCCACAGAATGCGCTGACAGTGAATGATGAACGCATAAATGAGATAATCTCTACAATGACTCTCGAAGAGAAAGTCGAGATGCTGCACAGCAAGACTATTATGTCTTCCGCCGGCATTGAAAGGCTCGGCATTCAGGACATCAGATACGCAGACGGGCCATTCGGTATCAGAGAAGAGTTAGGCGACGGATTCAGGCCCCTCGGATGGAACACGGACTCTGCTACATATTTTCCTACCGGCTCCGCGCTAGCGGCTACGTGGTCTGAAGAAATAGCTTATCTGTACGGAACAGGAATGGGCAGGGAGGCGAGATTCAGAGGTAAGGATATCATCCTGGGCCCGGCCATCAATATACAGAGGATACCTACCGGAGGCCGCAGTTATGAGTATCTGAGCGAAGACCCATTCCTCAGCGCAAGGCTGACTGTCGGATATACAAAAGGTGCACAGGATGCCGGTACGGCTGTATGTCTTAAACATTTCGCGGTCAATAATCAGGAACTGAACAGAAGTTGGGTGAATGCTGTGGTGGATGAAAGAACTCTGCGCGAGATATATCTCAAACCTTTCCAGGCGGGAGTCGAGGAGGGAGGAGCCATGGCTGTCATGACGGCATATAATAAGGTGAATGGCGAGTATTGCTCTGAAAATGCTCACCTCAACAATGAGATACTGCGAGGCGAGTGGGGCTTCAAAGGTCTGACAGTGTCTGACTGGGGCGGTACTCACAGTACGATGGGAGCGGCTCTCGGCGGCCTTGATGTCCAGATGACAGGAGACAACTATCTTGGCCCGGCATTGATAGATTCTGTACGCAATGGGGCAGTCGATGAAAGAGTGGTCGATGACAAGGTCCGGGAGATTCTCCGTGTAAGATTTGCAGTGGAAGCAGTGCCGGACGATGTAGCAAACCGGAAACTCACTTCTCAACCGGAGCAGCAGAGAATCGCTTACGAAGTGGCGAAGAAATCAATCGTACTTTTGAAAAATGAGGATAATATTCTCCCGCTGAAAGGCAAGAGAATTGCCGTAATCGGACCTTGCATTGATTTGAAAACAGCCCAGGGCGGTGTTGGGGCCGGTGTGAAGACCCCTTATGAAATCACTGTTATCAGAGGCTTGGCCGATGGGGAACACAGCATAGTATGCAGTACTGATGACCCTGCAGTCGCAGAGGGTGCTGATGTGGTGGTTTTTGTCGGCGGTACAAACCGCGAAGTTGAAAGCGAAGGCCGTGACAGGCAGGATATTTTCCTCCCTGAAGGCCAGGAAAGCCTGCTGGAAGCGGTTCATGGTATCAACCCGAATATTGTTGCCGTGATTCTCTCCGGAGGGCCCTGTGACCTTAGAAACGTCAATCGCTTGAGTAAGGCGGTCGTGCAGGGCTGGTGGAACGGAATGGAGGGCGGCCATGCCATGGCTGACGTACTGTACGGGCGCATTTCTCCTTCCGGAAAGCTTCCGTTCACTTTCCCTGTCAAGTTGGAGGATTCACCTGCATACGCGCTTGGAAATTATCCGCAGCTGGCTCCGGAGGGAGTGGATTTCTTTGCGATGATGTTCCGTCATGACAGGAAGGAAAGCAGGGGAGAAGCGGCTGTCTGGACCCCTGAAGCGCATTACACCGAAGGACAGTATGTCGGATACAGGTGGTATGATACCCGTGAAGTGCCGGTGTTGTATGCCTTCGGACACGGACTGTCTTATGTCGGCTTTGAGTATTCCGATTTGAAAGCGACGCTGTGCAAGGAAACTATAGAATTGAATTTCAATATCAGCAACACCGGGGGTATGGCTGCCGACGAGGTTGCACAAGTGTATGTTCACCGGAAGGACTCCTCCGTCGAGTGGCCGGTTAAGGAGCTGAAGGGCTTCAAACGTGTGACCATAGACGCAGGCTCTACTGCAAAAGTCAGAGTTTCCATTCCTCTTTCAGATCTGAGGTACTGGGATGTGGAGTCAAACGACTGGGTTCTGGAACCGGGTGAAATAGAACTTCTGGTCGGAAGCGCGTCGGATGACATCAGACTTTCGGCAGTACTTGCAATTAATTGATTGTCTATTTGAAAGCTTCGCTTCCCGTCTTGAACATTCTTTTGGAATCAGAAAGGCTGATTCCGATTGATGCTGAACCGAGGTCCGGCACGTTGAATGATTTCAGATTGAGTTCATAGAACCTGGATGATTTCTGCGGAAGGACGAATGGCTTTGAAGGATTTCCGTCCGCGTCCAGATGACAGAAATAAGGCTTGGCGAAAAGGCCGTCCCCTCTTTTGCTGGCAAAAACGAACCATCGGCCGTTGGCAGACCAGGAATGATAGGTATCCGAACCGCTTTCGTCTTTCTTGACCTCGGCAAGGTCATTGATTTCACCGGTTTCAAGGTCAATCATTTTCAGCGTGCTCTCCCTGTGGTCAATAGGGAAAGTGCCGTAGTCAGAGACTGTGAACATTATCCACCTGCCATCTGGGGAGGCCTTCGGATGGCATACCGAACCGTTGTGTTCGGATGCACTCCATATCGTATCCACCTGTTCTGAGATTCTCCCGTCGGATGGGTCAAATGCTGCACGTACAAGGGAATATTTGAGATTTTCTATTTCAGAAGGAAGAGAAACAGTGTCAGCAATGCAGTAGTACACATATTCTCCGTCAGCGGAAAAGCATGGCGCCGTCGGATATTTGTTGCTGCAGGAAGACAGGGCAATGCACAAGGCGAATGAGAGGAATATTCTTTTCAGTATTTTGAGAATCATCATGCAGAGCGTTTAATCTGTTAAATAATAGTACCAGTAGCTGCTTTTGTATCTGTCCGGGAATCTGGCGAACGAATCCATTTTGTTAAGCAGCGAAGGAGAAATGCCATATTCTGCGGCATCTTCATCGCGGAGCCGTCCCTGCTGCGCCAGATTGATAAGAACGGCTTCATGGTATATCTGCCCGTCAATCATATCCGGCAAATAATCTTCCATGAACTGGTCAATGTCATAGCGCAAGAGGTTATATAACAGAACATTTTTATAAACACTTTAACACATTATTAATCAATTGATTGCAAGAATATTATACTATCGAAAATGTTGTTTTAACAATATTTATCCAAACTTTCAGATAAGCTCATATAGTATTTTGATTGACAATAATTTATAAAAAAATAACGCCAGAATATTGCACTATATTCTGGCGTTACAAATTAAGTAATCCCTTAAATTTGAAGTATCAGCTCTAGATGAATGGTAAGATTAAAGCATCGCTGCGATTTTCCGGACGCCTACCGGCATATATCACAGACTTATGATGCTCGTCTGCTCCTGAAAGTTTTCCCCAGAACCTCAAACCATCGAGAAATGACTCGTTGAATGTTTCAGATGACTTGATTTCATAGGCATGGACACCATCCGAATTCCGGATTATCATATCAACTTCGTGTCCGGTAGAATCGCGCCAGAATGTAATGTCTGGATCCAATTCACCTCTGTTGAATGATTCCTTCATGTAATCAGTCACAACCATATTCTCGAATAGGCTACCTCTCAAATAATGTGTATGCAGCTGGTCCTCTGTCCGGATATCCAACAGACTGCACACAATACCGGTATCATAGAAATAAAGTTTCGGAGTCTTGACGAGCCTCTTTGAGTAGTTCTGCCAATCAGGTTTTAATCTATAAATTATGAAACTTGTTTCCAGAACAGACAACCATTGCTCAACCGTTGGGACACTGATTCCGCAGTCATTTGCAATCGCACTCATATTCAGCAGTTGACCTACCCTGGCCGCACAAAGTTTGAGGAACCTGACAAATCTGGATAAATCCGTAATATTCTTGATATTGCGCACGTCCCTTTCAATGTATGTCCTGACATAATTCTGATAATATTCGGTGGCGGGAATGTCTTTGTCATATATTCTCGGATAGCATCCTTTCAAAATCATGGAATCGATTCCGCTGCTCAGCACATTGCCATTAGTCATTTCTTTCTTGGAAAAAGGAAGGAGATGAATCAATCCGACCCTTCCTGCCAGACTCTGGTCGACAGACTGCATCAGTTCCATATTCTGTGAACCTGTCAATATATACATTCCCTCTTTACCCACCGTGTCACAATGTGTCTGCAGATATGACAGCAACGAAGGCACCCGCTGAACTTCATCAATAATTGTTTTGTCCGGATACGTTGAAATGAATCCTCTCGGATCTTCTCTTGCGAACTCACGATTGTCGAGATCTTCCAGTGACACGACGTTGTATTCCGGAAATGCAAGCCTTGCCAGCGTTGACTTCCCGGACTGCCTTGGACCCGTGATAACAACAAAAGGATATTTCTGCGCAAGTTCTACCGCCTTGCTCTGGAGTATTCTTCCTATAATCATAATAATTTGCAAATTTAAGTTACAATCTTAAATTATGCAACATTTCTTATGATGTCAAAAAATCGGGCGTCTCCGAAGAGGCGCCCGAAAAACTACAATGTGTGAATTGATTCCGGTGAAAGTCCTGTGCATTCCGAAATTACGTTTATATCCACGCCCTTATCCAAAAGGGCTTTTGCAATCTTAGTCGCTTCTTCAGCCTTTCCTTCAGCCTTTCCTTCTGCTTTTCCTTCAGCTCTTCCTTCAACTCTTCCTTCTTCAAGTCCCTGCTGGCGTCCTTCCTCGCGACCCTCGCGCACCGCAAGGTTCTTCGCATTCTCAATGTCCCATTCGTTCATCATATCCTGAGTGTATTTCTCGTCCTCGGCCTTCGTGAACCCGGCCCTCTCGCAGGCCTCGAAGTATGCCGCAAAGCACTTCTCCGACCTTAAATCCTCCGGTACCTCCTCCAGCCTCAGTGTGTTACGCATCAAATATAGCCATTTTTCAGGATATGTCTCCAGCTCTTCATACTTTTTGTCGAAGTCCTGTATCCCCAGAAACACGTACTCCGTACACCCCGGCATCCTTTTCCCCGAACTCTCCTCGCGCGAACTGTACCTCAGTATATACTTCCCGCTCCCACGGAATTCTTCGGACAGTTTCTCCAGTCTGAAGTTCAGGAACGCCACCACGTACGTCGGCTTCAGGCTGTAGTCCCATATACCTGTCGGAGCCTGCCTCACTATCATCTTCGAACTGTAGAAAACGGCCCTTTCCCTGAAATGCTCCTGGCGTGCATTCTGCATCTCAACGATGAACTCATTGCCCTTCCCGTCAACGCACAGGACATCGATGAACCCTTTCCGGGAATTGGACGTCTCTCCCAGCAATTCGGTATTCGGAAATGAAACGTCTGCGATGTGAAGATCCGGGAACAGGCTGTCCAACAGCCCCAGCGTAGCATCCTTGTACTGTTCCGTCCCGAAAATCCTTTTGAATGCGAAGTCCACCGTCGGGTCCGCGAACCTTGTGTTTAGAAAATCTCTCATAGTCATTCAGTCTAAAAATTAACTGAACCAAATATGAGACGCAAAATCATCAAAAAAGAAAAGAAACGTATAATTCGCAGCCAGGGAGGAAAGATTCGTATAAATCTGAAGTTGTATCAATAGGGAGAAAAATCGGGCGTCTCCGAAGAGGCGCCCGACTTTTTTCAGAATAAAAAGATTTTAGTTCCAGTTAGGATTCTGCTTGATTTCAGGATTAAGATCCATCTCACGCTTTGGGAAAGGAAGAAGTTCGTGCTTACCTTTCTTGAATCCGAGAGTCTGAGGATATGTCTTCTTATAGAAGTCTGCACCTTCGTCAGAAATATACCCTTCGTGCTCATTAGCCATCTTGTCCGTGAGTTTGTCGCGGTATGTAGGGACATAAGCATCGGCGCTCTCAAGCGTAGCAGTGTCACCCCAGCGGATGAGGTCTGCACTACGGCATCCTTCCATCCAGAGTTCAAGCATCTTTTCAGTCTTCACCTCGTCAAGAGTACACTGGCTGCTGATGTGCTTAGCCTGTGCTCTCTCCTGTATAGATTTAAGTGCAGCGAGTCCGGAACCGTCAGCATCGCCATCGTGTGCACAGCACTCCGCATACATAAGGAGTACCTCTGGATAGCGCATTATGCTGAAATTGCGCTGCCCTTCACCGACTGAACAGAGGTCATTAAGATTCGGATGAACGACTGTTTTCCAGTTGAAGAATCCTTCGCAGGCATAAACACCTACATTATCAACACCTCTCTGCCCGTCAGCAGCTTTGGCTGCAGTCTTTCCAGGAACAAAAGGAGCAGGATCCTTTGCCCACTGGATTTCATACAGAATCTCATCATAGGTCTTGATCCAAGCCTTGCGGCGTGCTGATTCCATACCGTCATTTTCAATGAGCTTCCTTGCGTATGCACCGGTAGGGTTCATCCATCCCCAGCCATTTTGATTAACTGTAGCATCAACAATTTGTCCGTTAAGACCTTCAGAATCTGGGACACCGAGAAGATGTTCAAAACGCCAGTTGAATGTCATGTGAGCATTCCATCCTGTGCGGCTTGCCATTGCATAGTAATCCTGCAAAGCCGGATCAAACTCAAGGCAGAACTCAAACACTGACTCTTCGTTTGCCTTACCATTTCCGTGGAGAAGCTCACCCATCCTGTCAGAAGATACGAGTTCGTACTTCTTTGAGTTTATGACTTCTCCGAGAGCTGACTTTGCCCTTGAATAGTCACCTTTCCAAAGGAGAGCCTTACCCTTTATTGCGTTTGCAAATCCCTTGGTAATCCTTACCGCACCTGGCCTGTCATTTACTGAAGTTTTTTCTGTAAGGTTAGGAAGAGCGAGGTCAATCTCGCTAGCAACCCACTCCATTACAGCTGCCTGAGATTCAGAGTTTGTTGGACGTGCATCACCGGTAAGAACCTCTTCCACGATAGGAGGGGTACCCCAGTATATGGCAAGCATAAGATGGTCGAAAGCCCTCATTGCACGAGCTTCTGCAATAGCCTGCTTCATTGTGTTTGAGAGAGCGCCCCCAATCTTCTCCTCTGTAAAATTATTGATTACCAGATTGCACTTATGGATTGAACGGTAGAAAGCCGTATATCCTCCGAGAACAACGCAGTTGTCGTTTGTGTATCTGAAATCGTGGAACTCACGTTCAGCCACACAGTCGTCAGGGCCTGATCCAGCCATATAGACATCGTCACCCTGATAGTTTGTTAGGCCAAAATAAGGTCCATAGTTGTATCCAGTTACTTCACCCATAAAGGCAAAGTTTTTGAAAGTATCAAAGTAAACTGCTGCCAAAGCTGCTTCAGCATCAGCATCAGTCTTGTAGAAATCCTCCATCGGAAGCACACCCTTCTGAGGAATATCAAGATTCTTCTCACAAGATGAAACTGCAACTACTGCAGCCACTGCAAGAATGGAGTATATTATCTTTTTCATATCTGTATTCATTTAGTGATTAGAATGATACGTTAACACCGAATACAACCTGCTTTGCTGTAGGATATGTTCCCATATCGATACCGAGCATACTGCTTGAGTTAGCAGAAGCTGCCTCAGGATCAAGTCCGAAGTACTTGGTGAATGTGAAGAAGTTCTCAAGAGAAGCGAATACGCGAAGGTTGGAAATCTTGACCTTGTTCGTAATCTTTGAAGGAATGGTGTATCCGAGCTGAATCTGCTTGATCTTGAAATAAGATCCGTCGAAAACAGTGAGATTTGAGCTGTATGCGTCCTTTGACCACTTCTGGATTGCAGGATACTTTGCTGTTGAAGCTGTTTCTGGAGTCCAGGAGTTATCGTAGTACCAGCTATAGTTGTTACAGTACGGACGGTCTACACGCCATGCCTGAGGGAGGATGGAGTTGCCTGCAGCTCCGGTGCCGAACAGCATAAAATCAAATCCCTTGTAAGCGAGGTTGATTGTGATACCGTAGGTCACAGAAGGAAGACCACAACCGATATTTGTCATATCGTTTGAATCCCATACTCCGTTTCCGTCAACGTCCTTATAAACAACGTCTCCGTTCTCATCGATACGGTCAGCAACATAACCGCGGAAATACCAAAGAGGCTGTCCAGTGGTACATACTGTTGTAATTCCGCTACCCTGAAGTCCTGCACCCTGTATCTTGTCGATTGTAGGATCAAGATATGAGAGTTCATTCTTGATAGTTGAGAAGTTTCCGTTGATTGAGTATGAGAAGTCACCTATCTGGTCCTTCCATCCGATTTCTGCCTCAAAACCTGTATTGAGCACGTTTCCGGCATTAAGAGTGGTTGTTCCGACACCAGTTTCAAGAACAGGGGTTACACCAACGAGAAGTCCTTTTGTCTGCTTGTTGTACCAGTCGAGGGCGATGGAAAGTCTGTTGTTGAGGAAGCGGGCATCGAGACCAAGGTCAATCTGGTCAGAGGTTTCCCACTTGAGGTTAGGATTAGGAAGTCCGTTAGGTACTGAACCGTAAGTCTGAGCAGCACTGCCAGGAGTGAACTGATACCAGTCACTGTTGGTATTGATAACTGACGTGTATGGATATCCGTTAAGCACATTGATGTTACCGTTGCGTCCCCAGGAAGCACGGATCTTAAGGAATGAAAGTGCATTCTTGCTGATATTGTCCTTTATGAATGATTCGTTACTGATTGTCCAGCCTGCTGAGAATGAAGGGAAGTAACCCCAACGTGAATCCTTAGGAAGCTTTGAAGAGTCGAATGCATCTGCGCGGAAGTTTGCCTGGAAGCTGTAACGATTGTCATAGCTGTAGGTCAAACGGGCGAAGTATGAAAGGTTGCGCGCATCACTAGGAGCATTGCCTACGGTCTTCTTTGCATCATCCTTCACATAATCGATATAACGGTAGTTAGGAGCATATCCTTTGAGGATGTCTTTTCCGTCTGCACTAATGCGTGCATTGTCGGAGTGATTTGCCTCATATGACATACCGACCATTGCGCCGACAGCGTGCTTGCCGAAAGTGCGGTCGAAATTGATGAAGTTCTCCCACTGATAGTAGTATGAGTTGTTTGCTGAAGCTTGAATCGTGTAAGTTTCCTTGCGTACGAATTCATTTGCTTCGAATGGCCACTCATACTGATGGCTGTTGCTCTGTGCTACGCGATAGCCGAAACGCGAAGTAAATACAAGGCCTTTGATAGGGTTGAAGTTCAAATAAGCGAGACCACGGAGAGAAATACCTTCATTGTATCCTTCCACTGAATCTCTCTTGATGAAAGGGTTTGAAGACTGAGTCTCACCGCTGACAGGGGATACCCTGTAGTATTTACCAGTAACTGGATCAGAAATAACTGAAATACCATTCTGGATTGCTGTCCTTTGTCTTGGAGTAAGATCGGATTCACTTTCGCAGTAAGGTCCGAACAGAGGGTCAGTTGTGATGGCAGCGAGGAGAGCTGAACCGTTGTCGCTCTGCTGTGACACTGACTTTGTGCTCCATTTCTCGATAGAGTTGTTGGTTCCTACTGTGAGCCATGACTTGATCTTGTACTCAGCATTGGCCTGAAGTGTGAGTCTCTTGTAGACATCCTTGTCTCCCTTGAAGATACCATTGTTGTCAACATTGTTGATAGCAACGAAGAAGGAACCCTTATCGCTTCCTCCCTGGAATCCTACTGTATGGTGTGTGTTCCATGTAGGCTCGAATACTTCATTTGCCCAATTCACGTCTGTTCCCTGCTTATATCCGTAGGCTGCGAGTTTCTCATCTGTAAGGAAACCCATCTGCTTTCCGTAGTCGATATATTTCTCAGCGTTCATAACGTTGAGATTTCTTGCAAGGGAAGCAAGCTGGAACTGGCCGTTGTAGAAGACGTGTCCGTCCTTAGCCTTTGAACCGCTCTTGGTTGTGATGAGAACGACACCGTTACCGGCCTGAGCACCATAGATGGCTGCAGAAGCTGCATCCTTAAGAACCTCCATTGACTCAATCATATCAGGATCAAGGTACTGGATGTTGTCAACCTTAAGTCCGTCTACAATGAGGAGTGGTCCGAGGCTTCCGGAGTTTGATGACATACCGCGGACGCGGATCTCAGCTCCTGCACCAGGGGCACCTGAACTTGTGATGACCTGTACGCCGGCAGCCTTTCCCTGAAGAGCAGCAGC
>JAKSJU010000031.1 GCA_024402095.1 Bacteroidales bacterium
GTCTTGATTTTTATTCAACCGGCCTAAAAACGCTGGTTTTTATCTATATTTGTAAGATATGAAAATAGCAGTTGCAGGTACAGGATATGTGGGAATGTCGATAGCGACACTTCTCGCTCAGAGGCATCAAGTCACAGCTGTGGACGTGGTACCCGAAAAAGTCGAAGCCATAAATTCCGGCGAGTCTCCGATACAGGATGACTATATTGAGAAATATCTGTCGGAGAAGAATCTGGACCTGACGGCGACTCTGGACGGGGAAAGCGCATACCGTGACGCCGAGTTCGTGGTCATCGCGGCCCCGACGAACTATGACCCGCAGAAGAATTTCTTCGATACCTCCCACGTGGAGGAGGTCATAGAGCTTGTACTCAAGGTCAACCCGGAGGCTGTCATGGTCATCAAGTCGACCGTACCTGTGGGCTATACCGGAAACGTCAGCGGAAAATACAGGGAGGCGAAGATCATCTTCGCCCCCGAGTTTCTCCGTGAGAGCAAGGCCCTGTATGACAATCTGTATCCAAGCAGGATCATTGTAGGCCGTCCGGCGGATGATGACAGGCTTGTAAAGGCGGCGGAAGTGTTCGCTGAACTTCTGAAAGAGTGTTCCCTGAAGCCTGACGTACCAGTGCTTTTCATGGGCACCACGGAGGCTGAGGCCGTGAAACTGTTCGCCAACACCTATCTTGCCCTCAGGGTAAGTTTCTTCAATGAACTTGATACCTACGCCGAGGTGAAAGGCCTGGATACCAGATCGATCATCGAAGGCGTCGGACTGGACCCACGCATCGGCAATCATTACAACAACCCTTCTTTCGGCTACGGCGGATATTGCCTGCCGAAGGATACCAAGCAGTTGCTGGCGAATTTCCAGGACGTGCCTGAAAATCTGATAGAAGCCATTGTGAATTCTAACAGGACGCGCAAGGACTTCATCGCCATGAAAGTCCTGTCCCTTGCCGGCTATTACAGTGAAGAGGAAGGCTATAGGGAGTCGATAGAGAAGGATATGACCGTAGGCGTCTACCGCCTGACCATGAAATCCAACTCGGACAATTTCCGGCAGTCCAGCATCCAGGGCGTGATGAAGAGAATCAAGGCCAAGGGTGTCAATGTTATAGTGTATGAGCCTTCACTTGAGAACGGCAGCAGATTCTTCGGAAGCGAAGTCGTGAACGATTTGGAGGAGTTCAAGCGCCGCTCCGGAGCCATCATCGCCAACCGCTATGAGAGCGTGCTCGACGACGTAAAGGACAAGGTCTATACAAGGGATATATTCAGCAGGGATTAGTGAAGGATTCCATCACAATCAAGGGAGCCAGGGTCAACAATCTCAAGAACATTGACCTGGAAATACCCCGCGGGAAGTTTGTCGTAATCACCGGAGTCTCCGGCAGCGGCAAATCCTCGCTGGCGTTCGACACTCTTTTTGCGGAAGGCCAGAGGCGTTTCGCAGAGAGTCTTTCTTCTTATGCCCGGCAGTTCCTGGGACGCATGTCCAAACCCGACGTGGATTCGATAGAAGGCATTCCGCCTGCGGTGGCCATAGAGCAGAAGGTCAACATCAAGAATCCCCGCTCCACTGTAGCCACCACGACAGAAATATATGACTTCCTGAGGCTCATATTCGCAAGGATAGGTCGTACCTACTCTCCCGTCTCAGGTAATGAGGTCCGCAAGGACAGCGTCGGCGATGTTCTGAACTATATATCCGGGCTTGAAGGAAACTGCTATATACTTTCCGATATCGGCTGGAAGGAGCGGGAGGACAAGGTCGAGCTGATGCTCTGCCTCAAAGAGGCCGGCTACAACAGGCTTTTGTGCGGCGATCAGCCATGTAAGATAGATGATGTGCTTCAGAGAGAAGGGGATTATCCTTCTGACGCCCGGCTGCTTGTGGACAGGGTCTCTCTCCCGGGAGACAGGGACAGGATCATCAGTTCAGTAAATGACGCGTTCTCCCAGGGAGAAGGCAGGATGAGTGTGTGGCATGATGGTTTGGAAAAGGAATTCAGTTCCCTGTTCGAGCTGGACGGCTTGAAGTTCGCCGAGCCTGACGAGTATATGTTCAGCTTCAATTCCCCGCTAGGAGCCTGTCCTGTGTGCGGCGGACTTGGAAAAATCATCGGAATCAGCGAAGACCTGGTGGTGCCGGACAAGACAAAGAGTATCTATGACGGTGCCATCGCCTGCTGGAGAGGGGAGAAGATGGGGTGGTTCAAGGATCATCTTGTGGAGGTCGCGCAGAAGTACGGAATCCCTATCTTTACTCCATACTGCGAACTTGACAGAAAGGTTCGTGACCTGATATGGGAAGGGGATCCTCCGAAAGAAGGGCAGGCGTACGATGACGATCCTTCCCGTCTCGTGGGAATCAAAGAATTTTTCGACTGGGTCGAGACCCAGAAATACAAGATACAGTACAAGTATATGCTTTCCCGCTTCAGCGGGAGGGCGGAGTGCCACGAATGTCACGGAAGCAGACTCCGCAAGGATGCCCTGTATGTGAAGGTGGGAGGAAAAAACATAGATGAACTGCTCTCGATGAATGTCGAACAGCTGCTCCGCTTCTTTGAGAATCTGGAACTCGGGGACAATGAAAGCAAGATTGTCGAAGAGCCGCTTTCCGAGATAATCAGCAGACTGCGATACATACAGGACGTGGGCCTTGGCTATCTGACGATGAACCGTGCCTGCAACACTCTCTCCGGAGGTGAGAGCCAGAGAATCAACCTGGTGACTGCACTCGGCTCCAGCCTTGTGGGCTCGATGTATATACTGGATGAACCGTCCATAGGCCTGCATTCGAGGGATACTGAGAGACTGATTGCCGTGCTGCGCAGGCTCCGCGACCTCGGCAACACAGTGATAGTGGTCGAACACGATGAGGAGATAATCCGTGCCGCCGACCTTCTGATTGATATGGGACCGGCCGCCGGCCTGTTCGGAGGGGAGATAGTGTATGAAGGAATTGTAGGGAAGACACCTGACCGTGAAGGTAAATCAGTCACGCTGAAATACCTTTCCGGAGAGATAGAACGATATGTGCGTCGGAAACGCGACTGGCACTATTATATTTCCGTCAACGGGGCCAGAGAACACAATCTGAAGGGCATCGACGTCAAGTTTCCTCTCGGCGTGCTGACCGTTGTGACAGGTGTTTCGGGCTCCGGGAAGTCTTCTCTCGTGGGAGATATCCTGTATCCCGCCCTCTACCGGCACATCCATGATTCCGGTGACCTTCCAGGTGTTTTCAGCGGTCTGGGAGGCAATCTCGACAGGATACAGAGGGTGGAATATGTGGACCAGGATCCGATCGGGCGCAGTTCCCGCTCGAATGCCGTGACCTATCTCAAGGCTTACGATGACATCAGGGAATTGATGTCGCAGCAACAGTACGCAAAGATAAACGGCTACGGGCCGCAATTCTTCAGTTTCAACACAGAGGGAGGGCGCTGCCCCGAGTGCCAGGGGGACGGTGTCGTCACTATCGAGATGCAGTTTATGGCAGACGTCACGATGGTGTGCGAGGAGTGTGGAGGCAAGCGTTTCAAGCAGGATGTACTCGAAGTCAGATACCGCGGAAAGAATATCGATGATATACTCAACATGAGTGTAGAGGAGGCTGTGGCCTTTTTCTCCGAAGGTGAGGAGGACATAGCAAAGGGCATAGCGATGAAACTGCAGCCGTTGCTCGATGTGGGCCTCGGCTATATCAAACTGGGGCAGAGCAGTTCCACACTGTCGGGAGGAGAAAGCCAGAGGATAAAGCTGGCATACTTCCTCTCCATAGGAAAGAAGGACCGCAAGGGAGACAAAATAATGTTTATCTTTGACGAACCTACCACCGGACTTCATTTCTATGACGTCGAAAAACTGTTGAAGGCTTTCGATCAGCTGTTGGGGCAGGGCCACAGCCTTGTGGTCGTGGAACATAACCCTGACGTCATAAGAAGCGCGGACTGGGTCATCGACCTGGGTCCCGACGCTGGTGACAGGGGCGGCGAAATAGTGTTTGAAGGCAGTCCGGAGGACTTGAAGAAGGCGGATACCTATACGGCAAGATATATATGAAAAGGATAGCGGCGATAACAATGGTGCGCAACGATGATTTCTACCTGCGGAAGTGGGTGGAATACTATGGCGCCCAGATAGGCCGCGAGAATCTCTATATCTTTTTTGACGGAGAGGACCAGGTGATAGGGGATTTTTGTGAGGGAACGCACACAAGCCTTCACGCCAAGATAGGATCGCAGGTCATCTCCGCGGAAAAAGGCAGGTTGAAATTCCTGTCCGAGCAGGCCTCCCGGCTTCTTGCAAGCGGGTATGACCTTGTGATCGGGGTCGATGCCGATGAATTCATTGTCGTGGACCCTAAGTTGGGGAAGACCCTTCCGGAGTACCTGGACTCGTGCAGGATACATACCAGTCTGTCAGCTCTCGGGCTGGATTTCGGACAGAAAATCGGTGAGGAGTGTGACATAGATGAAAGCAGGCCTTTCCTTCAGCAGCGTCATTATGCCCAGATCGGTACGCGCTACACAAAACCGTCCATCATAAGCAGGCCTTGCCAGTGGGGCTCCGGATTCCACAGGATAAAGAAGCACAATTTCCATATCAGCAAAGATCTTTATCTCCTTCATTTCGGCTATTTCGACATGAAGCGTCTGGAGGAAAGGTTCAACGACCAGGACAGACTCAGCCAGGGCTGGGCGTCGCATATCAGGAAGCGTTCGCGGACAATCCGATATGTCACTGAGCTGAAAGCCCGGAATTTTGAGCGTTGGACAGCGTTCGCACGTGTATGTCAGAGTATTTTCAGACCTCCGTATGCGCTTAACAAGCCGGCTATGTTCGAGTTGAAGATAGTAGTCCGGATTCCGGACAGGTTCAGGGATATCTTATGAGGCACGCATTTCTAATAATGGCGCATACTGATTTTCACCGGTTACGCAAATTGGTGGAGTATCTGGACGATGCCGATAATGATATCTATGTCCATATAGATGCCAAGTCCGACGGATTCGATGAAGCCGGATTTGAAGGCGCATGCAAATTCTCTTCACTCTCGTTCGTGAAGCCCAGACTGTACCTGAACTGGGGAGGATACAGTTGCGTGAGAGCGGAGATGCTTCTTCTGGAAAAGGCATTCGAACATGGCGGATACGGGTATTATCACCTTCTGTCAGGGTGTGACCTTCCGCTGAAGTCCTGCGAATATATACACGGATTCTTTGAAAAGAATGCCGGAAAGGAGTTCGTCGAATGTCATGACGCTCCGGGGCATACAGCTATGAGAGCCATGTACTACACCGTATTTCCCGAAGGTGCGGGATATCCTGCGAAGCGCTTGCTGAACTATATCGTAAAATACGTCCTGATGGCTTTGGGCATCAGGCGAAACCGCGGGGTGGATTTCAAATGCGGCTCCCAGTGGTTCAGCATAACAGAGGGATTCGCTTCATACGTCCTTTCCCACAGCGAATGGGTGGACAGGACGTTCAGCCGTTCGTGCCTGTGCGATGAAATGTTTCTCCAGACCTTGCTGGCCGGCTCTCCCTTTTACGCTTCCTGCGCGGATGACAATATGAGACTGATAGACTGGAACAGGAGGGAAGGAGGGAAATCCCATCCTCATACTTATACTATGGCTGATTTTGACGTCCTGAAGTCCAGCCCGAAGCTTTTTGCCAGGAAGTTCGATGAGCGTACGGACGCAGAAATAATGGATAGAATTAAGGAAGTATGGTGAAACTCGTATCTGTTGTCAGGGATTTTGAGATGTACCGCCAGTGCATCGCAGACAATCCGTGTACCCGCGGCTGTGAACTTGTCACTATCGACAATACTGCTGCAAATCTTCCTGTGACAGTGCAGTACAACCGTTTTCTGGACACACTCAAGGAAGAGTGCTGGGTGTGTTTCTGTCACGAGGACTGGAAACCGGAGGTTAATCTGTCATCCGTTATTGAAACCCTTGATCCAAGCTACCTGCACGGCCCTGTCGGGGTGTTCGTTGAGGAACGTCGCAGCAGGGATATAATAGTTCCCCGCGGCCACGTATTCCAGACGCGCAAGGACGGAAAAAGACCAGTCGAAATTACCGGAAAGGATATAGTCGGCAGAGTGGATACATTTGATTGCCAATGTCTTATAGTTCATTCTTCTATAGTGGACAAATATGGACTGCGCTTTGACGAGAAGCTCTCGTTCGATATGTACGTCGAAGATTTCTGCGTTGCGGCATACGAAAGATACGGCATCGAGTCCCGGACAGCCGACATCCCTTGCACGCACTGCTCGGCAGGAAAACTGTCTGGCAGATTCTTCGACTCACTTGAATATATCAGGAATAAATACAGTGTCTCCAAAAAGAGATACGCCACGATAGTCGGACATCTGAACACATTCGGCGGAAATCCTTCCAGACCGGTGTTCAAATGGAAGAGAATACCTCATGTCAAACTTCTATACAGATTGGCAAGATGACGAAGGGAATACTTTGCTGTATATTCAACCACAATTCCAACGAAAAGGCGATTGAATGGTATGAAAGGCTCCACAATGACTTTGAGACCGTAATTCTGGACAGTGGCAGCGTGCCTGCCTGCAATCATCCCGCCGCGGTAGTCCTGGACAATATCTATTATTCAGGGTTGATGAACGAAGCCTATGCGAGAGCTTCTGCGAAAGGATGCCGCTGGCTGATGATAGTCACCAGTGATCTGGAGATAGACGGAAAGAACAGTAGGAAGCTGGTCGAAGGGATGAAGGAAATCATGACTGCCCGGAATGTGGTGCTTTATCAGCCTAGCTGCAAATGGTCTCTTAAAGGGAGGGCGCATCTGCAGAGCATGTGTCATTTTACCCGCGGGATAAGGCGTGTCAATTTCCAGGAGGGATGGTTCCATCTCATCCGCGTGGACCTTATGGATGCATTCATGCCGATAGATACTGACGTTAACAGAATGGGTTGGGGTATTGATCTGGCCCTGGCACATTTCGCACGGGTGCAAAGACAACTGGTGGTTGTCGATGACCGCGTGAAAATTGTACATCCGAGAGGCACAGGATACAATAGGAATATTGCCAAAGCCCAGATGAAAGCATGGCTCTCCACTATTCCGGATTATGTATCACCAAGGCATTTCCGCCCGCTGCACGATAAGATAGACCGGGGATAAAACTAATTTTCTGAAGAGAGTATCTGAAGTTGCGCTCTTACCATATCGATATGGTATTTGCGGTCTGCGTCAGTCAGGTCTTCCCAAGCGCATATCTGATGATTGGTCTTGAATACGTCGTCATCATCTGCCGCATAAGAATATCCGTGTGCGGTAAGGTAGCGTGAAAAACGCAGATGCTCGCATCTTGCGAGATTCCCGATAGCAGAAGGAGAAAGCTTTGCAGAACCGTTCGTAAATTCGGAAAGAGTGCCGATGTGATTTGCTCTTGAGATCATCTGGTGCAGTTCCATTCTTGTGCGGCTCTTCTCGTGGAAGGACTCGTCCCTGCGCTTGAGTAGGTCTTTCTGACCGGATACTGACTCGTATGCAGCGGAAATCTTGTCAGCCAGTGCAGTGGCGGAGCGGTTGATTCCGCTGTTGCTCTTTGAAACTATCATTTCAGGCGTGAAAACCTTCTCGTATTCGCCGTAGCATATGATTACTTCGTGTCCGGCTTTTTCATTCATCCTCTCAACCAGCTTGCGCTCATGGAGAAGCGTGTCGCGTTTCCTTACGATGATCTTGAGGCCGTCAAGGCCGTTTCTGCGCTTTTTCATCGCATAGACGAAAATGGTGCAGGCAAGATCCAGATTGGAAGCGTCATCCTGCATTGAGATTGAGATGAAATTGAGGTTGTCAAGCCTTTCAATAAGTTTGGTCCAGAATTCGCTGGATTCGGTGCCGAGACTCTCGTAACTGATGATCCCGTTGTCTCCCAGACCAGGATTGTCAAAGAAGAACGGCCCTTTCAGGCGGTCTATGCGGTCATCATTGACAATGATATGAGTAGGAATAGGCGTGCCGTTGGTATTGATGGCGGCGGAGAACTCATATATGAATTTGGTGACGGCCTGACCGGTCTCTCCGAATCCGATGACCAGAGCGTTGAATTCTCCTTCCACTGCTCCGGTAGGAGCTCCTGAATTGTCAAGTACCGGCTTAAGTACTGAAGCAGGATGGCATGCAGGGGATTTCATCAATTCGACAACGGACATTGAAGAAGGATAGATGAAATGCACGCCTGTCTGTTTCATTGTAGTCTTGTAGTATCTTGCCACACCTTCGCGGGAGAGGCAGACGTGGATGGTGTTCGAGATTAGGTCAGAGTCTCCGAGCAGAGCCATAAGTTCATCAAGGTTCCTGTCCGCATTTTCTGAAAGGATATAGAAGGCAGTATTCTTGTCGACAAGTCTTTTCAGCCTGTCCAGTCCGATTGTAGAAAAGACATTGTCCCCGGAATATCCCGGCTTGAAATTGCGCTTGGCAGTGAGTATGACCTTGTTGCGCGAAGTCTTTACATTGGACTTCTTGTCTCCTTCAAGCCCGCGGAGCAGATTTGTCACTGAAAAGTTGCTCTCCTCGGTGTCGGAAGAGAATTCTATGAATGCTATTTCTTCATTGTCGATGCCGCGTGCAACAACTTCTGAGCGGCTGTTGATGCCGATGAAGATATGATTGAACTTCTTGCATCTGAAAAACAGTACGACGTGGCTCATAGCTCTCTTGCCGAACAACATGATGATGGCCGATACGCTGGTGAGCATCGCCGCAAAGAAGACAAGTATGTACATCTCCAGGAAGAGCGGCTGTTTCTGGGCGGCCATGAGTTCGAACAGGTTGAAGTTGTATACAAACATCTCCAGAGTCATGAACAGTGACCTGAAGAACATCGCAACCGGTCCTTCGACAAACGGCTCCAGGGTTAGTCCATAGTAGTTGAGTGCAGTACCGGCGATAAGTATTATCAGAGCGGATGTCCTGATGACTTTGGCGTTGAGTCTTGAGCGGTACAGCAGTATGGCATATGCCACGAGAATCAGCACGACAAGTACCTGGATGAAAGGAGAAATCATAACACGCTATTTTACAAATCTTACAAAGATACATCAAAAGACATAAGATACGTCAAAAGATTCAAATGTTTTTTTCGGTTCCATTGTCGGAAAGTTTCCAGACCATAGTTTTGCGGCATGAAACGGAAAACGACAAGATATCCTGAAGGCCGCAGTCATCTTTCTTTGCGGCGTTCGCCGGGAGGCAGTCTGCCTCATGGACTACTAAAATTTTCATCAATACTTGCTGTGCAACTGATTATGCCGGCCTTCACGGTATCTTGCAATATGCTTGAGGAACTGTTCGGTGAGTTGGAAACAGAAAAATCGGCCGTGTCTTTCTATAGAAGTGGTGATTCCAGGATTGACTCTGTCGATCTGTTCATCTACCGTGATGAGGCGGTGAAGACTCTCGAACTTCATAAACGGATACCGTACCTCGATTCAGCCGGAAGGATATATGCGGACACACTGCTTCTTTCCAAAGGGAGCAAAGTGGCAGTCGCAGCCGCCAATCTGTACAGGTATCCGGATATAGACAGACTTAACTCTTATGAATCTGTCGAATTGTTGAGTATGAACTATGAAAACGATAACCCGGAGCGGCCAGTGATGTCGGGAATCTCAGTGTTCACGGCAGGGGAAAGATGTGAAGTGGAATTGAGACCGCTCCTTTGTACCATAGTGCTGTCTGAGGTCAGTAACAATCTGACCGGATACACCTGCCTGGAGAATCCCCGCTGTTATCTTGAAAATGTCAGTGAAAGCGCTGAAATATTCAGGGAGACCGGCTTCAGACCATCCGGTCTGATTGACAGGACCGAAAAAGTGTCTCTTCCCTGCGATGTCGGACTGCTGACGCAATATCCTGACTCCCATCTCCATTGCTACCCCAACGACTCGCAGGAGGGCACTGTCGGTACACCCAGGACCTGTTTTACTTTCGAGTGCGAAATAAAAGGGGAGACCTGCACGTTCAGTACAGAACTCCCCTCTCTGACACGCGCCAGCACCCATACGGTAGAGCTGGCGGTAAACAGTAAAAAAGACTTTCGGTATAAAGTCTATTGAGTTACTTTTTCCAATTCGAATACGTTGGTGAAGACTTCTCCTTCGGCACTCTTGCGTGTCGCTGTCCAAACCATGCTGTTGTCATCAAGCTTGGTGATATCCCAGCTCTCATAGAGAACGGCAGTGGAGTCTGTCTCATTCCAACGGAATGCAAGCCAGTCACCGTGCACATTGTATTCGTGAACAGGGGATTCCTCAACTATCCACTCGCCATCAGCATTTTTTGAAAGGTAATCGTAGGTGCTGTCAGCATTGAATTTCCAGGCATGGTCAATCCCTGCATAAGTCGTGTCTCCACTCATGGATACGCCTTTCCAGGTACCTATGATTGCTGATTCGTAATCTAGATTGTCAGCAACTCTTTTAAGGACTTCTGTCTGATTGCTGCTCCTTCTGAGAATCCTGGTACTGCTGATGCCCTCGATGACATATATATGAGTATCCTTCCCCTTGACTGTCAGTTTGTTATTGTCAAGCTCATATGCGCACGAATCCTTGCGAGCCCATCCTGATTCTGAAGAATTGCCTATTGATGAGAATAGTTCATAGCCTCCTTGATGATAGGTTATAATGGTTTGGTCATCTGTAACGCAGCTATCAGAATTGACAGTCAGCAGCCTCCAGGTGCCTGGGAGCATTTCCTCGATTTCATTCTGTGACGGCACTTTGGCCTGGCTTGAAACCAGTGCATAATTGGTTGAAATTCCGTGGATGCTGTCAGTGCTTTCTGCAATGAACTGTACCATAAAGTGGCCCTCTGAAATCTTTTTTGTCTGATTCTCGTCGAGACTGACCGCTGCAATCAGGAATATATCCTGTTCTCCTACGGATGCGACTCCTACGGTTACTTCGTCTGCTGAGAAATTAGCTGTGTCATTGTCGCTCTTTGTACTGACGGCAAGGAAATTCGCCTTATACTTGAATTTTTGGGGATTGTTCGAGAAAATGGACGCATACTTGGAGGGAGTTATGCTGATGTTCAGATTGAGAAAATTATGCAATCCTTCATCAAGCAGCCGACTGTATTCGAATAGTACGCTGCCGTCAGTGAAATCGGGCATTATCTGTGCGGTCATCAGGGTGAAAGGATTCTGATATGGGATGTTCAGGACCTCTCCGTTCTTGAGGGTGAGAATAATGAGATTGTCTTCGATCTTGATGTCGGCGAGAATTGCTTCTCCATCCTTTCCATCTTTACCGTCTTTTCCATCCTTTCCATTCTCTCCGTTCTTTCCGTCTTTACCGTCTTTTCCGTCACGTACGGTATAGGTTTTATGATTGGAAAGTGTAAAAGTATAGCCACCACCTGTGGCAGGCTCGACGGAAATGATTACCGCTCCGGCTTCAATCTGGCTTCTGAGATCCTCCACTGCGTCTTCAAGCATGGAAAGTCTGCTCTCAATCTGCTCTATTCTCTGGCAGGAAGTGCCCATGGAAATCAGGCTGAGGGCAACGGCTGCGATTAAGATTATCTTTTTCATGTTGGTTGAAATAATAATGTGGCAGAACGGAAAACGTTCTGCCACTGATGTAATTATGCTCCGAAATTATCGTAAAGAATATTCTCCGGCTGAACTCCGAGTGAATCGAGAAGATCGACAACGCTCTTCGTCATCATAGGAGGACCGCACATGAAATACTTGATATCCTCAGGCGTCTCATGGTTCTTGAGGTAGGTCTCGAACATTACGTTATGTACAAAACCTGCAGTGTATTTGACGCCTGCAGCATCTGCTGCCGGATCAGGACGGTCAAGAGCGAGATGGAACTGGAAGTTAGGGAATTCCTTTTCAATCTCTGCAAAGTCTTCAAGATAGAATGCCTCCACAAGTGCGCGTGCACCATAGAAGAAATGAACCTTGCGGCCTGTCTTGAGGGTCTTGAACAGCTGCATGATATGGCTGCGGAGCGGAGCCATGCCGGCACCTCCACCTACAAATACATATTCGATATCGTCCGGATCGTCCTTAGGAAGAAGGAATTCTCCATAAGGACCGCTGATCATAACCTTGTCACCCGGCTTGCGTGTGAACACGTAAGAAGATGCGATACCCGGATTTACAGGGAGAAGCTTAGGACCGAGCTCGCGAGGGACACTTCTGTCGAACGGAGGTGTCGCAATACGGACGTTGAGCTTGATGATGCCCTTCTCACCAGGGTAAGAGGCCATTGAGTAAGCCCTGATAGTTGGAACAGGGTTGGAAGAATGGAGATTGAAGAATCCGTATTTCTCCCAGTCCGCCTTGTACTCCGGCTCGACTTCAATATCCTTGAAATCAAGTTCGTATGCAGGAATATCAATCTGGATATACTCGCCTGACTTGAATTCGAGATTTTCGCCTTCCGGAAGCTTGACTGTGAACTCCTTGATGAATGTAGCGACATTCTTGTTGGAGATGACCTCACATTCAAGTTTCTTGACGCTGAGCGCGCTTTCTGCAACCTGGATCTTGAGGTTGTCCTTAACCTTGACCTGACAGCCGAGTCTCCAGCCGTCCTTGATCTGCTTGCGGTTGAAGAATCCGACTTCAGTAGGGAGGATTTCCCCGCCGCCTTCAAGCACCTGCACCTTGCACTGGCCGCAATTGGCCTTTCCGCCGCAGGCAGAAGGAAGGAATATCTTCTCGTTGGCAAGCGTGCTCATAAGAGAGTTGCCCGGAGTGACGTCAAGTTCCTTCTTACCGTTATTTATATCAATCTTAACAGTACCGCTCGGAGTGATCTTGGCTTTGACGAAAAGCAGAAGAGCCACAAGGATGAGTGTAACTACTACTATCAGCAGAACTGCCGCAAAAATTGTACTTGTCATATCCTTGCCCTCCTATAATGTGATACCCATAAAAATCATGAATGCAATACCCATCAGACCTACGGTGATGAATGTGATGCCAATACCCTTGAGCCCAGCAGGGATATTTGAGTATGACATCTTCTCGCGGATTGCTGCAAGAGCAACGATTGCAAGATACCAGCCGATACCTGAACCGAGAGCATAGACTGCTGATTCTCCGACGTTCACGAAGTCCCTCTGCTGCATGAACAGGGAACCTCCGAGGATGGCGCAGTTGACGGCAATCAACGGAAGATAGATACCGAGAGAACTGTAGAGAGACGGGAGGAATTTCTCCACGATCATCTCGACAAGCTGTGTGATGGCGGCGATGACGGCGATGAAGATGATGAAGCTGAGGAAACTCAGGTCAACGTCTGCAAGTGCCGGGCTTATCCAGCTCATGGCGCCTGGCTTGAGGAAATATGTGTTGAGAAGATAGTTCACCGGAAGGGTGATCAGAAGCACGCCGATAACGGCGATTCCGAGACCGTTCGCGGTCTTGACATTCTTGGATACTGCCAGGTATGAACACATACCGAGGAAGTATGCAAAAATCATATTGTCAACGAAGATTGACTTTACGAATAAGCTGATGTATTCCATATTCAGTACGTGTTAAATTATTTTTCCTGAAGATCCTTATCCAGACTTCTGTGAACCCAGATGATGCATCCGAGAAGAATCAGAGCGAATGGAGGAAGTATCACGAGACCGTTGTTGACATAGCCGATTGCCGAGAGTACAGGGAAACCGAACAGGGTTCCTGAACCGAGCAGCTCGCGGAAGAATGCGACGATGATAAGAATCATACCGTATCCTATACCGTTTGCGAGGCCGTCAAGAAGTGAAGGGACAGGCTTGTTGCCGAGGGCGAATGCCTCGATGCGTCCCATCACGATACAGTTGGTGATGATGAGTCCGATATATACTGACAGTGACTTGTCGATGGCGTATGTAGCCTCGAAAGCCTTCAGCACCTGATCCACGGTGATAACCATAAGTGCAACCACAACCAGCTGGACGATAATCCTGACGCGGTTTGGAATGGTGTTGCGGATGAGAGAACAAACCAGGCTGGAAAGACCTGTTACGATTGTCACGGACAGAGCCATGACAAGTGCGCCCTTAAGCTCGACAGTGACTGCGAGTGAAGAGCAGATACCGAGTACAAGGACGGTAATAG
>JAKSJU010000032.1 GCA_024402095.1 Bacteroidales bacterium
ATCACCGGTACTTCTCTGAAATTCCAGCGCAAAGTCGCTCAGGCAGTGAAGCGTGCACGCTCACTTGCTCTCCTTCCGTATGTTACTGACCTTCTTAAATAATCGAGAGCTATGAAAATTATACTTAAGAAAGAAGTTGCCAACCTCGGCGATGCAGGTGAGGTTGTAGAAGTAAAGACAGGTTACGCTCTCAATTATCTCGTTCCTCAGGGATTTGCAGCAGTAGGTACTCCTTCAGCTCTCAAGCAGCACGAGGAGACACTCCGCCAGAGGGCTCACAAAGAGGCCAAGCTCGTCGCTGACGCACAGGCTCTCGCAGCAAAGATTGCAGCTGTTCCAGTAAAGGTTGCAGCAAAGGTCGGCTCAGAGAACAAGCTTTACGGTGCAGTCACTTCAGCTCAGGTTGCAGAGATCCTCGCAGCAGCAGGATTCGAAGTTGAGAAGAAGAACATCAGCCTTCCTGAAATCAAGGAACTCGGTGAGTTCGAAGGAAAGGTTAAGTGCTACAAGGGTGTCTTCGCTGACATCAAGGTAGAAGTCGTAGCTGAACAATAATCAGTTAAACTAAATACCCAAACCAAGAACAGGTTGGCCCCGTGAGAGGCCAACCTGTTCTTTCATCTTCAGTATTGATTATTCTGCCGTAGCGGCCTCAATCTTGCGGAGCATGGCGAACATGATTGCACCTGCAACAACGCAGAGTCCCATCAGGATACCCCAGTTGGCCCAGAGCGGAACCTTGTCCCAAAGGAGTCCAGGTATAGAACTGAGATAGTTACCTACAGCGGTGGCAGCAAACCACAGACCCATCATAAGTCCCTTGTACTTAGGAGGGGCAACCTTGCTCACGAAGGAGATTCCCATAGGGCTGAGAAGCAGTTCCGCAAAAGTAAGCACAAGATATGTAGCCATAAGATACTGCGGAATCACAGGATCCGGTGACACTGTACCGTTGAGCTCTGCCGGAGAAGGCTGGCCCATGGAAGCGATTATCATGATAAGGTAGCCGAGAGCTGCCACAAACATACCGATACCGATTTTCTTAGGAGCGGAAGGCTCGAGTCCCTTAGGATGCTTCTCGCTCTTCTTGGCGGCAAGTGCACTGAATACAGCCATGGAAACAGGTGTAAGAGCCACTACAAAGAATGGGTTGAACTGCTGAAAGAGCTGAGGGAAAATCTCGAGAGGATTGTCAAGGCCCTTGTAGATGGCGAATGCGCCGAGCCACAGAACAACAGTAACTGCACCGGAGACGAGTTTGCCGGAAGTCTTCTCAGACTGGAAAGTGGAGAACAGCGTATATACGGACACTGCGATAAGAGCAAGAGCCCAGATATTGAATCCTATGCGGCTCCAGCCCACTGCGGTAGCCTGCGTATAGTCACGCGCAAACCAGGTAAGGGACTGTCCGTTCTGATGGAAAGCCATCCAGAAGAAGATAACCACGGCGAACACAAGGCAGAGCGCAACGACACGGTCCTTGGTCTGCTTCGGAGTAAGTTCCACAACCTCGGCATTACCCTGGGCGGCAGCCTGCTTTGCATTGACGTCAGCATGCTTGAACCAGCTGCGGGTAAGGAGATATACCGCGATAGAGAAAATCAGGGAAACGCATGCGATAGCGAATCCCATATTGTATGAGGATGACAGATGCTCGATGTAGTACGCACTGAACTGGTCCAGAGGCATATTGGCGGCATCGCCCGGCATCATGGACGCCAATGACTGAAGCTTGGCGGTATTGTCAACTGTGATTGTCCCGTCAAGGAACTGATGCGCAAGGGCAGGGATATCGGCTTTATAGATAAGTCCTGCCTTCGCAAGGAACTTGTTGGTGATTGCGGTCGCTGCTGAAGGAGCGAACATCGCACCGATATTGATGGCCATATAGAAGAGGCTGAAAGCGGAATCACGCTTCGCACTGTACTTCGGATCGTCATAGAGATTACCTACCAGCACCTGGAGATTTCCCTTGAAAAGACCGGTTCCCAGAGCGATGAAGAGCAGGGCCGCAATCATAAGTGTCACTCCAAGTCCGTTGGCAGCAGTAGGTATTGCCAGTGCAATGTATCCGAGGAACATCACGCAAACACCTGTAACAACGCACTTTCCGTACCCTATCTTGTCGGCAAGGATACCGCCGAGCACGGGGAAGAAATAGACACAAGCCAGGAAAATGGCATAGACAGTACTTGCAAGAGATCCTCCCCAGCCGAACTTGGCCTGAAGGAACAGCATAAAGATTGCAAGCATTGTGTAATAGCCGAAGCGCTCGCCTGTATTGGCAAGGGCCAGGGCAAACAAACCTTTAGGTTGACCTTTGAACATATTATTATAAATTAGTATTTCCGAGTTTAGACAAAGATAACAAAAATTGGTATATTTGTAAATAATGAAGAGTGTCGGATACCATATCATCCATGCGGTCACAAGGCCGCTTGCAGTCCTGCCGCTCGGCTTTCACAGAGCCGCTGGAAGGTTCGTCGGATGGCTTGCGGGATCAGTTGTAAAATACCGCAGGGATACCGTACTCTCAAACCTCAGACGGGCCTTCCCCGACAAATCCCAGGAAGAGATCCTTGATATATGCAGCAGGTTCTACAGACATTTCGGAACCATCGTGGGAGAAGCTCTGTGGTACGGAGGAGGTTCGTTGAAACGCGTTGTCATGTCCCGGATAGTAGAGCTGGAGAACGTCGGTCTGCTGAACTCCCTGTATGACTCCAGCGACAGCATCTTCGTGCTGATGGGTCACACGGGCAACTGGGAACTCACGGCAGGCTATGTAAACTATGCCTACGGCACTCCCCTCCACGCTGACGAAAATGACCTGTCCATGGTCTACAGAAAGCTTTCCAGCCGCGCCTGGGACGAATTCCTTAACGGAAACAGACTCCGTCACATAAAGGACAAAGAGCATTATGACGGTGTCGTGGAGACCTTCTCCATAATGAGATACATTCTCAGGCACAAGTCGGACAAGAAGATATACAATTTCATCACAGACCAGTATCCGTACGCAAAGACGGACAAGACACCGAAGATCAAGTTCTTCGGCACGCAGACATACACGATGGACGGAGCAGCCGGTCTGGCACACAAGCTTGGACTACCCGTACTGTATCTAGGCATGCCACAGACAGAAGACGGCAACTACAGGATGAGTTTCTCCCTTATTACCGAAGACGCATCGTCAATGGAACCCGCACAGATAATGCAGGCATTCTACGACAAGCTCGAGGAGGACCTTCGCCTGCAGCCATGGAACTATCTTTGGACACATAGGAGATGGAAATAAACTAACACTATACAATTATGACAATCAAAGACTTAAAGCCACAAATCGTTTGGAACAACTTTTACCTGATGACACAGCAGCCCCGTCCTTCAAAGCACGAGGAAAAGGTCAGGGAATTCCTCCTGAAGTGGGCGAAGGAGCACGGCGTCGAGGCATCAGCCGACGAGACCGGCAACGTAATCATGCGCGTTCCCGCTACTCCTGGATATGAAAACCGCAGAGGAGTCATCCTCCAGGCACATATGGACATGGTTCCTCAGAAGATTTCTTCTTCAAAGCACGACTTTCTCAAAGACCCTATCGAGACACTTATAGACGGTGACTGGGTAACAGCAAACGGCACGACCCTCGGAGCTGACGACGGACTCGGAGTTGCACTTGCAATGTCCGTTGCGGAAGACAAGAGCCTCGAGCACGGTCCAGTCGAAATTCTTATCACCTATGATGAAGAGACCGGAATGACAGGCGCCGAGAATTTCAAGCCAGGCATATTCAGCGGCGACATCCTTCTCAATCTCGATTCCGAGGACGAAGGAGAACTCTGCATCGGCTGCGCCGGAGGACTTGACGCCATCGCCGAATTTGACTACAAGTCAGAAAAGACTCCTGCAGGATACAAGGCTGTCAAAGTCGACGTATCAGGTCTTCAGGGAGGACACTCAGGAATGGACATCTCCCTTTGCAGGGGAAACGCCAACAAGATTGTCGCTGCAGCCATCCTTCCATCAATGGAAGAGAACGGAGCAAGGCTCGCAAACTTCACAGGAGGCAGTCTCCGCAATGCCATTCCATTCGAGGCCGAGGCAGTTATCGCCTTCCCTGCTGACAAGGAAGCCGCTGTCCGCAAGAGCGTAGAGGAAAGATTCGCAAACGCCAAGGCACGCTTCAAAGAGAGCGACCCTGACATGTGCTACAGGATAAAGGATGTTGACACACCGGCAGAATGCATTGAGGAGAAAGTTGCCCTCAACGCTGCCAAGGCCATCATCGCATGCCCTTCAGACGTTATCAGAATGAGCCAGAGCATGCCGGGCCTCATCGAGACATCAACAAACCTCGCTATCGTACGCTGCGAGAACGGCAAGATCAGAATTGCGTCTCTCATGCGCAGCGCCATTGACGAATCCAAGGAAGAGCTTTCACGCAGGGTACGTTACATTTTCGAAGCTTTCGGAGCTAAGTGCAGATTCGAAGGCGGCTATTCAGGATGGGTACCAAAGCCTGAGGATCCGCTCATCGGACTTATCAACGACATTTACAAGAAGCGCTTCGGCCATGATATGAAAGTTCTTGCCACCCACGGAGGACTCGAATGCGCCCTTCTCGGAGCCAAATATCCAAACTGGCAGATGGTATCTATAGGACCTACAGTCAGATATCCTCATTCACCTGATGAAAGGACATACATCCCTTCAACACAGATGGTATGGGATTTCCTCAAGGACATTCTCGTAAACGTACCTGAGAAATAGTGACACAGGACACCATAGACAGACTGATAGAGTGGGCCGAAAAATATAACGACCCACTCTATTTTACGGAAGACCCCATAGCCTTTCCGCGGGAATTCCTGCGCAGGGGCGCTTCCCTGCAGGACATAGAGATCGCCGCCGTCTTCTCCGCTCATTTCGCATGGGGAAGAAGGTCGATGATAGTCCGTGACTGCGGGAGGCTTTTTGACGAAATGCAGTGGAAGCCATACGATTACGTGATGGCCGGAGATTGGAGGGATGATGACTCAAGCATCCACAGGACCATAAAATGGTCCGAGACCGCCGGAATATGCGCAAGGCTGAAGGACTTCTACAGTACGCATTCCTCTCTCGAAGGGCTTTCAGCGTCAGAAATGCGCGTACGCGTCTATGGGCAGAAAGAGGATAAGAAGGCGCCGAACAAAAAAATCAACATGATGCGGCGCTGGATGGTGCGTGACGACGGTAAAGTGGATCTTGGCCTTTGGAAAAACACGGACAGCAATGACCTTGTCATCCCTCTTGACGTACACGTATATGCCCAGGCAACCGGACTCGGGCTCACCAAAAGGAAATCAAAAGACATAACCACGGCGATGGAAATAACGGACTCCTTCAGGGAAATATTCCCCGGAGATCCGGCAAAAGGAGATTTCGCGTTGTTCGGATACGGAGTGACAAATGCCTAAGATGTATATCATAGCGGGTTGTAACGGCTCGGGAAAGACCACGGCTTCCTATACGATGCTGCCGGAACTTCTCGAGTGCAGGGAGTTCGTGAATTCAGACGAGTTCGCGAAGAGCCTCTCCCCTTTCGACCCGTCAGAAGCCTCCGTATCTGCCAGCAGGTACATGCTGATGAAGATTAAGTACCTGCTGGAAAAAGAGCAGAACTTCGCGGTCGAGACCACACTGGCGACAAGATCTCTTGCAAAAATCATCAGGGAGGCAAAACAAAAGGGCTACCACGTGACAGTCCTCTACTTCTGGCTGAACTCCACTACGATCGCAAAGGAAAGAGTACAGGCTAGGGTGGCTGCAGGAGGACACAATATTCCTGAAGACGTCATCGAAAGACGCTACTATACCGGGCTCAAATATCTGTTTGACAGCTACATCAGTCTGTGCGACAGATGGGTGCTGGCCGACAATTCCAAGATACCGTTCACAGTCGTGGCGGAAGGCACGGACGCACTAACGTTCATTAAGGACAACGAAAAATACAGAAGAATTCAAAATATACTGAAAGCATACAATGAACAGCACGTTTCAGATTAGCAGGGAGCAGATGAAGGAACTGGTCTCAGAAGGACTGAGAAGCGGAGGAGACTGGTGCGACCTTTTCTTCGAATACACTTCATACACTGACCTGCTGCTTCGTGACGGCCAGGTCGGTTCGGGCGGCAGCCACGTTGACTATGGCTGCGGCGTAAGGGTGCTCAGCGGAGAGAAAACCGGCTACGCCTACTCCGAATCCATGGATTTCGACTCTCTCAAAGCGGCGGCCAGAGCTGCCGGTGCCATATCAGAGTCCGGGAAAAAACAGGATTTTACGCAGAAAGCCATCATCGGAACCGGAACTCCGGATTATTATCCCGCGGCGTCGGACTGGAGGCAGAGCGAGGCTTCTTCCTTCCTGCCATATCTGCAAAAGCTTGAAAATGAGATAAGGAAACGTGACAGCAGGGTTGCCAAAGTAATAGCTATGCTCTCCTACGAGGTCAGCGAGGTTATGATGTACAACTCACTTGACGAACTTACCTGTGACTCCCGTCCGCTTGGAAGCATCTCAGTACAGCTTGTATGCAGCCAGGGGGACAAGACTGAGACCATGACCTCTTCAAGAAGTTTCAGGTACGGTCCTGAAATGCTGACGGACTCATTGATCTCAGAACTGGCCGGAAACGCAGTCAAAGGCCTGGATGAAAGGTTCGCTGCCAGAAGGCCGAAAGGAGGAAGGATGAAGGTCGTAATGGGCGCCGGAGCATCGGGAATACTGCTTCACGAGGCGATGGGGCATGCTTTCGAAGCCGACTTCAACAGAAAGGGACAGTCCATATTCGCTGGCAAGATAGGTACAAGGATATGCCGCAAGGGCATCAATATCGTGGATGACGCCACATTAACAGGAAACAGAGGATCATGCAATTACGATGACGAAGGCGTACCGGGACAGAAGACCTATATGGTGACTGACGGCGTGCTTACCAGCTACCTTCACGACAGGATAAGCGCCAGATTCTTCAACGTATCCCCTACCGGCAACGGAAGAAGGGAATCTTTCAGATACAACCCCATCCCGAGAATGCGCGCGACATATATGGAAAGCGGCAGTGACGGCAGTTGCAGCGACCTTATCGCATCGGTAAAGAAAGGCATATACGTGGACCAGTTCTCGAACGGCCAGGTCAAGATCGGCGAAGGAGACTTCACTTTCTACGTCAAAAGCGGCTCTCTCATTGAAAACGGCCGTCTGACCATGCCTGTCAAGGATATAAATATAATAGGAAACGGGCCTCAGGCTCTTGCCGACATCGAAGCAGTCGCATCTGACCTGGAAATCGACAACGGCACATGGACCTGCGGAAAAGAGCAGAGCGTCCCGGTATCCTGCGGAATCCCTTCAGTGTTAATCAAAAATCTGACAGTCGGTGGAGAATAAATATATGGAATTGGCGGATTTCTGCTTGAAAACCGCAAAAGACAAAGGCGCCACGAAGGCAAGGGTAACATTCAGTCTCAGCACGGAAGACCTCATTGCAACACTCAACGGCAAAATAGACAGGATAACCCACTGCTCCGACTGCTCGGTCAGCATCGCACTCTTCGTTGACGGAAGATTCGGAAGTTTTTCCACAAACAGGCTTGACCATAACTCGCTAGAAGAATTCATCGGTAAGTCCGTCAATATGACACGGATGCTGGAGCCGGACAGATTCAGAGACCTTCCTGACCCGTCAAGGACCGAGAAGGGGGCCGTCACCGGAGATGAATTGAAGCTTTATGACAAAGAGTATCTCCAGATGAGCCCGCAGCGGAGAAAAGAGATAGCGCTCAAATGTTCCGTCTTCCCTTCCGACGGACTTGTTTCCGAAGAGGGAGAATATTCCGATTCCGTATTCGAGACCTATGTAGCTGACACCAACGGGCTCAGATGCCTGCACAGGGAAACATCCTTCGATTACGGCGTAGAAGTCACCATCGAGGATGCCGCCGGGGACAAGTACAGCGGATACTGGTGGACATCTGACTCTCATTTTGACGGTTTCCATCCGGAATGCTGCGGAATGAGAGCACTGGAGAACGCCCGCGCCCAGATTGGTGCAGAAGCAGTAGAATCAGGCAAATACAATATGGTGATAGACTCCGAGGTATCGTCCAAAGTGGTCTCCCCTATCCTCAAGGCGATAAACGCCTATTCTCTCCAGCAGAAGAATTCATTCCTGACCGACAGTCTCGGAAAGCGCATCTTCCCGGAAGGAGTGACGCTTGTAGATGATGCCAGGCTCGAAGGACAGACAGGATCCAAGCTTTTTGACTCTGAAGGAGTTTCCACACCATCGGACACCATCATAGACAAGGGCGTCATTAAAAAATATTTCGTCAACACCTACATGTCAGGCAAAACCGGAATGGAAGCTACGGTAGAGGAAGCCACAAGGCCGCACCTGCTGCCATGGCCAGCGAAAGGCCTGGACAGGGACGACATACTCAAGCTCTGCGGTGACGGAATACTTGTAACAGAATTCAATGGAGGCAACTCGAACAGCGCCACCGGCAATTTCTCCTACGGCATCGAAGGTTTCCTTTTCAAGAACGGAAAGATTGTCAAACCTGTGAGCGGAATGCTTGTCACCGGAAATTTCATAAGCCTCTGGAACAGCCTCATAGCCTGCGGAGACGACAACCGTAGTTGTAAATCAAAACTTATTCCTACCTTAGCATTCTCAAACGTAGATTTTAGCGGATAGATATGAAAATTGAAAAGAACAAAGTGGTGGCTCTGAGCTACCAGCTCGAAGTGGAAGGTCAGATAGCGGACCAGGCTTCATCCGAGAAGCCTCTCGAATACATTCACGGCACAGGAATGCTTCTGCCGAAATTCGAAGCGGAAGTTGCCGGCAAAGAGCCGGGTGAAAGTTTCAAATTCACACTCAGCCCGGCAGAAGGATATGGTGAGATCGATCCGAGATACCAGGTCGAACTGCCCAAGGAGTCTTTCCAGATCGACGGTGTACTCTGCGAAGAGCTTCTCCAGATCGGAAGGGTCATTCCTATGTACAATTCGGCAGGACAGATTGTCCAGGGCACTGTAAAGGCTGTCTCCGAGAAAGCAGTAACCATGGATTTCAACCATCCTATGGCAGGCAAGACGCTGAATTTCAGCGGAAAGGTTGAATCCGTGCGCGACGCTACCGAAAAGGAGCTTGCCGAGGGACTTCACGGTGAATATCTCCCTCAGGATGAATGCCATTGCGACGGCCACTGCAAGCACGGCGAAGGTGAGTGCAAGCACGGAGAGGGCGAATGCAAACACGGCAATTGCGGTTGCAACAAATAACAGATGAAGACAGCCGTAGTCATACTGAACTGGAACACCAGAGAATATCTGGAGCGTTTCCTTCCTCCGCTCATCAAGAGCTGTGAAGGGCTGGACGCGCAGGTAGTCGTTGCGGACAACGCATCGACCGACGGATCGGTGGAACTGGTAAAGTCCGGCTTTCCTGACGTCAGATGTATCACTCTGGACAGGAATTACGGCTTCACAGGAGGCTACGACAGGGCATTGAGTCTGATTGACGCAGAGTATTTCGTACTCATCAATTCAGACATAGAGGTTCCCCAGGGATGGCTCCAGCCGCTGATCGAATGGATGGACAGCCACGGTGAATGCGGTGCATGCGGACCTCTTCTGCACTCATACCAGCAGCGCGACAGTTTCGAATACGCAGGTGCGGCCGGCGGGTACATCGACAGGTTCGGTTACCCTTTCTGCCGCGGACGCGTACTCAAGAGAGTTGAAAAGGATGAAGGGCAGTATTCCTCTCCGAAGGACGTGCTTTGGGTCAGCGGAGCCTGTCTCTGCACCAGAAGTTCACTCTGGAAGCAGCTCGGAGGACTGGACGACAGATTCTTCGCCCACATGGAAGAGATTGACTACTGCTGGCGTCTTCAGCTCGCCGGATACAGAGTCACAGTTGTGCCTGACAGCACGGTATTTCACCTCGGAGGAGGTACTCTCCCCCAGGATTCTCCGTGGAAACTGCAGCTGAACTACCGCAACAATCTTCTTCTGCTTGACAACAACCTTGAGAGCAGCATAGGCCGTTTCAGGGCAGCAGCAAGAATCACATTCCGGGAATGCCTTGATCTCGGTTCGGCGGCCGTATATCTTCTCACGGGCAGGAAGGAATACGCTGCATCCGTACTGGAAGCGCACAGACAATACAGAAAGCTCCGCGTAAGGAAAAGCGGGAAGACTAACGTATCCAAGGTATGCGGTTTGCACGGAATTTGCATATTGCCAATGGCTTTCCTGAAAGGAGAGCATATTTTTAAATACTTGAGAGAATATGAGAATCGTCATTGATGGAGCTGGTGAAGTAGGTTCACACCTTGCCAAAATGCTTCGCACCGAATCCAATGAAGTCGTCGTAATCGATCAGGACCGCGACAGGCTCAACCGACTGCTGTCATACACTGACGTGGAAGTGGTCGAAGGCAATCCTTCTTCACTGAAAGTCCTCAGACAGGCTGAAGTCGGCAAGGCGGATCTTTTCATAGCCGTTTATCCTTTTGCGACACACGAAGTCAACATCGTATGCGCATTGCTGGCCAAGAAACTCGGTGCTGCCAAAGTGATAGTCCGCGTCAGCGACGAAGACTTTCTTACCCCGGAAAACACATTGATGTTCAAGGAGATGGGCATTGAACTTATGTTCTACCCGGAGAAGACCGCAGCAGACGAAATAGTCAGTTCCCTCAAGCACGCGGCCACATCGGAACTTATGGAATTCGCAAGGGGAAGACTTCAGATCTCCACATTCAAACTGGACGAAGACTCCCCTCTCGTAGATAATAAGCTGAGCGAATTCATACTGAAAGTCAGTCCTGATGAGTCTCAGAAATTCAGGATAATCGCCATTTCCCGCGGAGAGGAAACCATCATTCCGAAACTTGAAACCAAATTCCTCCTCGGAGACCAGATTTTCACTATTTCCAGACGTGACGGAGCCGAGGTTCTTGTCAAATATTTCGGCAAGGAGGACTTAGAAATAAAAAGGGTGATGATTCTGGGCGGCACATCCATCAGCGTCATGGTCGCCAGAAACCTCAGCAGACAGATCGAATCCGTCAAGATAATCGAGAAGGACAAGGAAAGATGCATCGAGCTGAGCGCTATCCTTCCTGACAACGTATTGATAGTCAACGGGGACGGCCGCAATTCCGATTTCCTGTACGACGAAGCCATCAAGGACTATGACGCATTCATAGCCCTGACTGGCAAAGACGAAGAGAACGTACTGGCCTGTGTCGTTGCAAAGAAATTCGGAGTTCCCCGCACGATAGCCGAGGTTGAAAACGTGGAATACGTCAAGCTGGCCGAAGAAATGGGTGTGGACAAAGTCATCAACAAGAAGCTCATTTCCGCCGCCAGGATTTTCAAGTTCACGCTGAGCGGCAAGGCAAGATTTGTCAGATATATGTCAGGCACCGACGCAGAGGTCATCGAATACACAGTAGCGCCAGGCAGCGCTGTCACCAAATGCCCTATTTCAGAGCTCAAATTCCCAAGGAACGCTATTATCGGAGGTATTATCCGGGGTAACGAATCAATGATAGCAGTTGGTGACACCAGGATTGAAGCCTATGACAGAGTCGCAATCTTCGCCATGCCTGAAGCGGTCAAGGAAGTTGACAGACTGTTCAAATAGTGCCAATATGTCACTAAAAAACGCATGGCAGGCAATTTGATTGTACCGTCAACTGACACAAAAAGCAGATTATGGCAAAAGAAAACATAAAAAAAGAGCAGAAGCAGCCGAAAGCGGCATCAGCCAAACAGACAAAGGAAGAGACATCACAGAAACAGATAGCGGAGCTCAATGACAAACTCTCCAAGGAGCATGACGATTACGTGCGGCTTATGGCCGAGTTCGAGACATTCCGCAGACGCAGCGCAGAAGAGAAACTCAACCTTGTAGGCAGCGCCGCTGCAGACACCATCAAGGGGCTGCTTCCGGTTCTCGACGACTGCGAAAGGGCGATGGCTATGCTCGCCTCTTCTTCAGACGATGCAGCAAAAGAAGGCACATCATTGATATACAACAAATTGATGGACTACCTCAAGACCCGCGGTCTTGCTGTCATACCCGCCAAAGGAGAAACATTCGACACCGATTTCCACGAGGCGGTGACTCAGTTCCCAGCTCCGTCTGACGAGCAGAAAGGCAAGGTGATAGATGTAGTCCAGACCGGATACACGCTGAACGGCAAGGTTATCCGTTACGCAAAGGTTGTAGTTGGAGTGTAAATTATGGCAGACAAAAGAGATTACTATGAAGTGCTGGGGCTCCAGAAAGGAGCCAGCGCCGATGAGATAAAGGCAGCCTACAGGAAGGCCGCCCTCAAATGGCACCCTGACCGCTGGGTCAGCGGCACCGATCAGGAAAAAAAGACAGCTGAGGCCAACTTTAAGGAGGCCTCCGAGGCATATTCCGTGCTCAGCGACCCTGACAAGAAGGCAAAATATGACCAGTTCGGTTTCGCCGGCATGGACGGCGGCGCCGGTATGGACTGGAGCCAGGGCTTCGGCAACCTCAACGACATCCTGAACAACCTGTTCGGAGGTGCTTTCGGAGGTTTCGGCGGATTCAACGGATTCGGAGGATTCGGTGGTTTCGGCGGAGGCCAGCAGGGCACAAGAGTGATGAAAGGACAGGACATCCAGACCCACATCAAGCTTACTCTTGAAGAGATAGCGACCGGATGCGAGAAGGAAGTGTCCATCAACCAGCTCCAGCTCTGCCCGGACTGCAACGGACGCGGCACGCGCAACTCTTCTGACATAAAGACCTGCCCTACCTGCAACGGCCAGGGCAAAGTCCAGCAGTTCGCCAATTCCATATTCGGCAGGACCATCACTTACGGCACCTGTCCTCAATGCCACGGAGAAGGAAAAATCGTCAGCAACCCTTGTCCTAAATGCAAGGGTAAAGGTACGCTCGCCGTCAAGACTTCCGTCAAGGTCAAGGTACCTGCAGGTGTGGAGAACGGCATGCAGCTCACAGTGAGGGGCGAAGGTCATGCTGCTCCTCGAGGAGGAGTCAACGGCGATCTCTTCGTAATCGTCGACGAGATGCCACATGCACTCTTCAAGCGCGAAGGAGTCAATCTGTTCTATACCAAGGTGATATCCATAACAGATGCAATCCTGGGCTGCGAACTGAACATCCCGTGCCTTTCAGGGCCTCAGAAGCTTAAGCTGGATGCCGGCACACAGTCAGGGACAGTCATCAAAATGCGCGGACAGGGGCTTCCGGCCGTAAACGGATACGGAGTCGGTAAAGGAGACCTTTATGTAAAGATTCTGGTATGGATTCCACGCAAGCTCAGCCGCAGCGAACGGGAAATGATGGAAAAACTCGGGCAGAGCGACAGCGTCAGACCGGATCCTTCAAGAGAAGACCGCAGTCTGTTTGAAAAAGAGTCTCAATACTTTTAAAATATTTTGCAAGGTCAGAAAAAATTGATACCTTTGCAACCCGAAAAAGCAGCCTCTCGTCTGACGGTTATGATGACGCTGCGGATAAATTGAAAATTGGATTATGGATTTAATCAAGATTGTTGAGCAGTCTTTCTCAAACGGTAAAGCTGCAAGATTCCCTCAGTTCAAGGCCGGTGACACAATCACCGTTACCTACAGGATCAAGGAGGGTGACAAGGACAGACTTCAGAAGTTCAAGGGTGTAGTTATCCAGATGAGCGGTTCTACCCCGTTCACAAGAACTTTCACAGTCCGCAAGGTATCAGGTGGAATCGGTGTTGAAAGGATTTTCCCTTACGAATCACCATTCATTGAGGATATCGAAATCAACAAAGCAGGTAAAGTCCGCAGAGCACGCATCTTCTACCTCCGCAACCTCGCTGGTAAGAAGGCCCGCATCAAAGAGGGTAAGCTCGGTGAGACTCAGATGGCAGCCGCTCCGGTTGAAGCACCGGCTGAGACTCCTGCAGAGTAAAATAATCCGGCTTCAATGCCGGTATTTCTGGCTCGTTAGCTCAGCTGAATAGAGCATTTGACTACGGATCAAAAGGTCGCAGGTTTGAATCCTGCACGAGTCAC
>JAKSJU010000033.1 GCA_024402095.1 Bacteroidales bacterium
CGTGCCTCTTCCTTGGCCTTTCGTTCAGTTTGCGCTCAACTTCTTCAAGGAACTCCTGCGTGATGTTCGTGAAGTCGGAACCCTTGGGAATGTACTGACGGATGAGTCCGTTGGTATTCTCGTTGGCTCCGCGCTTCTTGTGCCTTCGGCCACGATGCCGCAGATGCGGGCGGCTGTCTCCTCCGGGACCCGTGGCCGGCCGCGGCCTCGTGAGCGGCTGTCACGACCGAAGGGAGTGACTGGATGGAGCGAAGCGGAAGGTCCCGGAGGAGAGCAGCCGACGCTCGGAGGCATCTATACATAAAGAAAGAGGCTGGCCAAAAAGACACTTTTTGGCCAGCCTCCTGATGAGAATTTGTGTGTCTGAACGATTAGAATCCGAAGCCTGCAGGAGCTGGTGCCTTGATAGGCTGACCCATCTCGGAAGCCTCAACGTCATTCTCGTCAAGCTTGAATACCATGAAGTTAGGATTCTCCTTTGTGTATGGCTCCCAGCCGATACCCGGCTCGCCGGTCTTTGCAAAGTTAGACCATGCTGTGAGCATCTTTTCTGAAAGATTCCAGTCACCTTCTGTCCAAGGTCTCCAGCAGTGCTTGAGAGACTTGAATACGAACCAGAGGTCTGATGAGTGGAAAGCTCCCTTGAGCCTAGCAGTAACCTCAGGATGTGATCCGTCATCTGGAAGAGGACGTGCGAATTCGTAAGCATAAGCCACTCCGCCGAGTTCCTCGCGGTTGAGACAGAAGTCTGCGATACCCTGTGACATGTCACCCATATCATTGAGAGTGTAACCGATCATGTATGTGATCTTGTGGAGGTTGTCTGTAAGTGCTGCTTCGTCGAAGCTGCGGAGGCTTACGTAACCGTCAACTACAGGTGCGCCTGTGAGAGCCGGACCGAAGCCGCGGAATCCTGCGAATCCTGCAGGAGCCGGTGCAGGGTCAACCATGCCCTTGATTGTGCTGAGAGCATAGATTGTCTCTGTTGATGCTGCGCGCATCTTCTTGAGGTCTGTGAGTCCTGCCCAGTCGAGAATCTCCTTGCTTCTTGCTGCTGAAGTCTCGAGTGCACCGTTAGGAATACCTACCTGAGGAGCGTTTGAAACCTTGTTCATGCCGCCGCCGCTCATGATGACTGCCTTGTTGAAGAGGCCGACTGTGAGAGGGGATTCGCAGAGTGTCTTAACACTGCCTGCGCCTGCGCTCTGGCCGAAAATCATTACGTTGTCAGGATCTCCACCGAACTGTGCGATGTTTTTCTTGACCCACTTGAGAGACTCGATCTGGTCGAGGATACCATAGTTTCCGGAAACTCCGTGAGGGCTTTCTGCATTGAGCTCAGGGTGTGTGAGGAATCCGAATACACCGAGACGGTAGTTGAGAGTAACGAGGACTACGTCCTTGTTTGCCCACTCCTGTCCGTCGAACTCAGGCTCTGAACCCCAACCTTCGCGGTATCCGCCGCCGTGAATCCAAACTGCTACAGGGAGCTTCTTGTCAACCTGTCCAGGAGCCTTTGTGTAAACGTTAAGATAGAGACAGTCCTCGCTGTACGGAGACTCTTCGCCATAACCCCACTCTGTGGTGTAGCCGCCAGGATAATGAACTGCCTGATAGCCCGGATGACCGAACTCTGAGCAATCCCTTACGCCTTCCCATGCTACTACCGGCTGAGGCTCTTTCCAACGGAGATCTCCGATAGGAGCTGCTGCGTATGGAATTCCCTTGTAGGCGAAAACGCCCTGGATGTCAGTGGTGACACCCTGAATCTGTCCACCCTCTACTGTGAGGATAGGAGTGCTGACTTCTTTACAGCAACTTGCAAGAGCAAGTACTGAAAGAGCTGCGATAACGATTTTTTTCATAAGAACAGTGTTATAAATAAGTGTGAATTATCTCTTTGTCGTAATGAGTATGACTCCGTTGCCTCCGCGCATTCCGTAGATTGATGCGGAACCGTCCTTGAGAACTTCGACGTAATCCACCATCTGAGGGTCGACTGTCGAGAGATCGTCAATTTCCACTCCGTCAACCAGAATGAGAGGTTCGGTCTGGTTGTTCGAGTCCAGGCCTCTGATGACGATTGAGTTGCTGCTGGTTACGGTGACTCCCGGAACCCGGCCTCTCAGATAATCATACATGTTGGTGTATGTCATTGCCTGTTTTGTTCCGCCTACTTTCAGTTTTGATACCGAGTAGTTGTTGTCATCCTTTGTGGTCGTTCCGTATCCCACGTTGATTTCTTCGTCACCGGGGTTGGAAAGCTGCTTTGAAGGACCGCATGAGCATACTGTCACAGCAGCGGCGAGGAATATCAAAAGTCTTTTCATATCCTGTTTTTAATTTGTCGTCCAATAAACAAACAATATTAGTAAAATATTGAAGCATTTTCAATAAGAAATATCATTTTTTTTATAATGTTCGACAAAAATGACAATTCGGAAAAATTATTGCCTGAATTTTCGGAGAAATAGTTAAATTTGAAGAATTTGATAACCAATTTAATTTTATATGAAGAAATTTAGCCTGATTTGTGCCGTTCTGGCCACCGTAACAGCCGGATTCTCCGCATCCGCGCAGCAGAAAGCCGATGTCAAGCTTCGCGAGAGTGCAGCTGACGGTACCATTATCCCTAAAGAAATCTACGGACAGTTCTCAGAGCATCTTGGAAGATGCATCTATGATGGACTCTGGGTTGGAAAGGATTCTGAAATACCTAACGTAGACGGATATCGTCTTGACGTATTCAATGCGTTGAAAGAACTTCAGGTTCCTGTCATGCGCTGGCCGGGCGGTTGCTTTGCTGACGACTATCACTGGATGGACGGCGTAGGCCCTCTCGAGCAGCGTACAAAGATTGCCAACAACAACTGGGGCGGTACACTGGAAGACAACAGTTTCGGAACACATGAGTTCCTGAATCTCTGCGAAAAACTCGGATGTGAGCCGTATATCAGCGGAAATGTAGGAAGCGGCACCCCTGAGGAACTTGCGAAGTGGGTTGAATATATGAATTCTGACGCTCCTAGCACAGTGGCCAATATGAGAAGGGCAAACGGAAGGGAAGAACCTTGGCATGTAAAGTACCTTGGAATAGGTAACGAAGCGTGGGGCTGCGGCGGAAACATGCGTCCTGAATATTATTCCGACCTTTTCAGACGTTATACGACATATACCCGCGACTATAAGGGCGAGAGACTCTACAAGATTGCTTCAGGCGCTTCTGACTACGACTACAATTGGACAGAGGTCTGCCTCAATGCCATCGGCGACAAGATGGACGCCATCGCAGTGCATTATTATTCAGTGATTGACTGGAATGACAAGACTGCTGCAACAAAGTTCGATGACGAAGGCTATTACAAGTTCCTTGCAAAGGCTCTCGATATCGAGCCTACCATCCAGAAGCATATCGCAATCATGGACAGACTCGATCCGGAAGGAAAGGTTGACCTGCTTGTCGACGAATGGGGAACATGGTGGAACGTTGAGCCGGGAACCAATCCGGGCCACCTTTACCAGCAGAGCACCATGCGTGACGCAATGGTTGCAGCCCTCTCTCTCAACGTATTCCAGAAGTACACCCGCCGTATCAAGATGGCCAATATCGCACAGGTTGTCAACGTGCTTCAGGCTATGGTACTCACAAAAGGCGACCAGATGGTACTCACTCCGACTTATCATGTGTTCAACATGTACAAGGTACATCAGGATGCAGAATTCATCCCTGTGGAGTTTGACAGCAAGCCTCTTGTATGGACTGAGAAAGGCGCTGTGCCTACTTTGAGCGTTTCCGCTTCCCGCAAGGACGGAGCAATCCACGTTTCACTTGTGAACCCTTCACTGGACCAGGCCCAGAAGGTTACCCTCAGTTGGGAGACATTCAAGTCTTCTGCAAAGGCAAACGTTTCCGGTGTGATCCTTTCAGCAAAGGACGTACATGATTTCAATGACTTCGGTGTGGAGCCAAAGGTTTGCAACAAGGAGTTCAAGAACATAAAGAAGACTGCCAAGGGCATCGAATTCGAAATGCCTGCAGCATCAATCATCACCCTCGAAATCAAATAATATATTATAGAATGAAACGTTATCTTTCAATTTTAGCCGGAGCATCCGTGCTGGTTGCATGTACAACAGCCAACGCTCCGCAGTTGACCAAATCAGGACTTGATCCTCAGGATTTCGTCAACGAGTACAACGGCCAGCCGACTGCTCTCTACACCCTGTCCAATGACAATGGTATGGAGGTATGCATTACGAATTTCGGAGGCCGTATCGTGTCCGTATGCGTTCCTGACCGCAACGGAGAGTTCAAGGATGTAGTCCTCGGATTCAGCAAGGTCAGCGACTATTTCCCTGAAAACCATTCATCTGATTTCGGAGCTGCCATCGGACGCTTTGCAAACCGCATCGGCGGAGCAAAGTTCTCAATCGACGGAGTCGAGTATGCCCTTCCGAAGAATGACGGTGAGAATTGCCTTCACGGCGGCCCTCGCGGATGGCAGTATCAGGTATACAAAGTGGTTGAGGCCGACAGAAACCATCTCAAGCTCGAAATGGACTCTCCTGCGGGAGACAATGATTTCCCTGGCGCAGTCACCGCATTCGTGACTTATACGCTTTCTAAGGACAATGCCATCGACATCAAGTATGAGGCCGAGACAGATGCTCCTACAGTTGTCAATATGACCAACCACTCATATTTCAACCTCTCTGGAGATCCTGCAAATCATTGCATTGAGGATGACGTGCTTTATATCAACTCTTCATCTTTCACTCCGACTGATGCCGCCCTTATTCCTACAGGGGAGATCGCTTCCCTTGACGGCACACCTCTCGACTTCCGCCAGTCAACAAGGATCGGCGACAGGATCGATGCCGATTTCGAGGCCATTACTTTCGCAGGCGGATATGACCACAACTGGATTCTTGACACGGAAGGGGACGATACTGTAGCAGCTGCAGTCCTCTATTGTCCTGAGACAGGCATCACCATGGCCGAGTACACCAACGAGCCGGGAGTCCAGGTATATTCCGGAAACTTCCTTGACGGTACTCTTACCGGAAAGAACGGTGCTGTTTACCAGAAGAGAGCCGGTATCTGCCTCGAGTCACAGCATTTTCCAGACAACCCTAACAAGGAAGACTGGTCTTCTTCAGTTCTCCGTCCGGGTGAAAAGTATTACAGCCATTGCATTTTTGCTTTCAGCGTAAAAGATTAATTAATAACATATGAACATTTTTGAAACCATCGCAGCGTCGGGATTCAGGACAGTCGATCTTGTAATCGTCCTCGCTTATCTGTGTCTCCTTATCTTCCTCGGCCTGTTCCTCGGCCGTACAAAGAAGGGCGAGGAGAAGAGTGCAAATGATTATTTCCTTGCCGGAAATACCCTTACCTGGTGGGCTGTGGGTGCATCCCTCATTGCCGCCAACATCTCTGCGGAGCAGTTTATCGGTATGTCAGGTACCAGCTATGCTGACGGTATCGCAACTGCTGCATACGAACTCATGGCAGCCGTAACACTTATCGTGGTGGGCAAGTTCCTGCTTCCTACCATGCTCAAGAGAAAGATTTTCACCATCCCTCAGTTCCTCCGCGAACGCTATAACGACGGTGTGGGTCTTGCTTTCTCCATCCTCTGGCTGTTCCTCTACGTATTCGTCAACCTTACTTCCGTGGCATGGCTCGGAGCTCTTGCAATCGAGCAGATTCTCGGACTCCAGGGCATGATGCTTGAGATCGGTACTTTCACAATCTCAATGAGAACCGTCATCATCATGCTCCTGTATATCATCGCAGGTATCTATTCAATCTACGGAGGTCTTGCTTCTGTTGCATGGACTGACGTACTTCAGGTCGTATTCCTTGTCGGCGGCGGTCTTATCACCGCAGTGTTCGCCCTCAAGGCTGTCGGTGCAGGTGAAGGCGTGTTCGCAGGTCTCCACAACGTATTCACAGACCTTACCACAGGTGAACATCTCAATGACAGCCACCTTCATCTTGTAGTGCAGCAGAGCCATGGCGAGAGCGCATTCGCAAACGTACCGGGCATCGCCGCTGTAGTGGGTGCCGTATGGGTAACCAACCTCGGCTACTGGGGATTCAACCAGTACATCATCCAGAAGGGACTTGCTGCAAAGAGCGTACACGAGGCTCAGAAGGGTCTCATCTTCGCCGGATTCCTCAAGATCCTCATTCCTTTTATCGTTGTGCTACCTGGCGTATGCGCATACTATATCTCCCTCCATCCGGATGCATTCGCAGGACTTCAGGGTTCAATCAACGTATCCGATGACGCATATCCTTGGCTTGTCCGCAATTTCACTCCTGTAGGAATCAAGGGACTTACCTTCGCCGCGCTTTCAGCAGCCATCATCTCATCACTCGCATCAATGTTCAACAGTACTTCCACCCTCTTCACGATGGATATCTACAAGAAGTACATCGACAAGGGCGCAAGTGACAAGAAACTCGTCAAGGTCGGCCGTCTGACATCCCTCACTGCACTTATCATTGCAGCTATCGCTGTCAAGCCTCTCCTTGGCAACCTTGATCAGGCATTTCAGTATATCCAGGAGTACTCAGGATTCATTTATCCTGGTATCGTGATTGTATTCGGTCTCGGTCTTCTCTGGAAGAGAGCTTCCGGAAAGGCAGCAGTCTGGACAGCTATCGCAACGATTCCTCTCGGAGTTCTCTTCAAGATATTCCTCGGAGACGTTCCGTTCCAGTTCCGTGCCGGTTATATCTTCATAATCCTCCTCTCTATGATGATCATCATCTCCCTTATCGACAACAAGAAAGCAGAGATGTGCGAGCTTCCTTCCGAGGAAGACAGGAAGACTATGCTCAAGTGGGCAAAGATTCTCGGAGGACTCGGAGTATTCTTCATCGTTCTCGCTGCCGTAGTAGTGATCTGGGGCGCATGCCTCCCTGCTTCTGCAACTCCTGAGACCAGCTTCATCGCTTATCTCAACGATATCGGATTCCAGGCATTCTTCTTCTTCGGAGTACTTGTCGGCTGCCCTGCAGTATGGCTCTACTCCAACACTAATGACAAGCTCCGTGACCACAAGGCAATCCCTGTGGATCTCAGCCTTTTCCATACCAACAAGGGTTATAAGATCGGTGCATTGGGCATCATCGCTATCGTAGCTATCATTTATATAGTTCTCTGGTAATGCTTGAAGAACTTAAAGAAAAGGTATTCCAGGCCAATCTTGACTTAGTCAAGCATGGCCTGGTAATCTTTACCTGGGGCAATGTTTCAGGTATAGATCGTGAAAAGGGACTTGTAGTCATCAAGCCTTCTGGTGTCAGCTATGATACGATGAAGGCTTCGGATATGGTCGTTGTCGACCTGAATTCCGGCAAGGTGGTGGAAGGCGATCTCAATCCTTCTTCGGATACACCGACCCATCTTGTGCTTTACAAGGCATTCCCTGAGATAGGAGGCGTGGTCCATACCCACTCCACATACGCAACAGCCTGGGCTCAGGCCGGGATGGACATCAAGCCTCTCGGTACCACTCACGCGGACTATTTCCACGGTCCCGTGCCGTGCACTCCCGACATGACCGATGCACAGATCAACGGCAAATATGAGGAGGAGACAGGCAATGTGATAGTGAACACCTTCAAGAAGCTCAACCCTGTGCACACTCCGGCGGTCCTCGTCAAGAACCACGGCCCGTTCGCCTGGGGCAAGGACGCTGCAGAAGCTGTATATCACGCCAAGGTTCTCGAAGAGGTCGCAAAGATGAACTACATCGCAGAGACCCTCTTCAAGGTCAATGAAGTATCCAACTGCATGACTTTCGCAAAGAAACCTTCCATCAAGAAGGCTCTTATCGAGAAGCATTTCAGCCGCAAGCACGGCCCTAATGCATACTACGGACAAAAGAAGAAATAACAATTAATAATACAACTATGATCAAGCAATATGATAATGTAGAACTTTGGTGGGTGACCGGTGCCCAGCTGCTTTACGGTGGAGACGCTGTCGTTGCAGTGGACGGACATTCAAAGGAAATGGTTGAAGGACTCAACGCTTCCGGGAATATTCCTGTCAAGATTGTATATAAAGGTACAGCCAACAGCAGCAAGGAAGTCGAGGCTGTCATGAAGGCGGCAAACAATGATGAGAAGTGCGTCGGTGTCATCACCTGGATGCACACTTTCTCTCCTGCCAAGATGTGGATCAAGGGACTCCAGTCACTGGAAAAGCCTCTGCTTCACTTCCATACCCAGTACAATGCCGAGATTCCTTGGGATACCATGGATATGGATTTCATGAATCTCAACCAGTCGGCTCACGGAGATATCGAGTACGGTCACATCTGCACACGCATGCGCATTGCACGCAAGGTGGTTGTCGGCTACTGGAAGAGCGAGGAAGCTCAGAAGAAGATTGCAGTATGGGCACGTGTCGCAGCAGCTGTTGCTGATGCAAAGAACGTACGCTGCCTTATGTTCGGTATGAACATGAACAATGTCGCCGTCACTGACGGAGACCGCGTAGAGTTTGAGCAGAGACTCGGATATCATGTTGACTATTATCCTGTTTCTTCACTCATGGAGTACTACAGGAAGGTTACTGAGGCTGAAATCGACGCTCTCGTTGACGAATACAGGAAACTTTACACTATCAAGATAGATGAGTCGGGCGAGAAGGTTTACTGGGAGAAGGTTAGAAACTCGGCAAAAGCTGAAATCGCTCTCAGAAGAGTCCTCAAGGACGAGGGCGCCACTGCCTTCACGACCAATTTCGATGATCTCGGCGGCGCTGATATAGACGCTCCTGATTTCCTCGGATTCGACCAGATTCCTGGCCTCGCTTCACAGAGACTTATGGAGGAGGGTTACGGATTCGGCGCCGAGGGTGACTGGAAGACTGCCTGCCTGTACCGTACTTTGTGGGTAATGTCACAGGGACTTCCTACAGGATGTTCATTCCTCGAGGACTATACCCTTAACTTTGCCGGAGACCGCAGTTCGATACTTCAGTCACACATGCTTGAGGTCTGCCCTCTCATCGCAAGCGACAAACCGAAGCTCGAGGTACATTTCCTCGGAATCGGTATCCGCAAACAGCAGACTGCCCGTCTGGTGTTCACTTCCAAGACAGGATTCGGTATCAAGGCCACAGTCGTTGACCTTGGGAACCGCTTCCGCCTCATTGCTCAGGATGTAGAGTGCATCGAGCCTAAGCCGATGCCAAATCTTCCTGTAGCATCAGCTCTCTGGGTGCCTCAGCCTACCTTCGAGATCGGTGCAGGTGCATGGATTCTTGCAGGCGGTACACACCATTCAGCATTCAGCTATGACATCACTGCCGAATATTGGGATGATTTCGCTGAGATGACAGGTATCGAGTTCATCCATATTGACAAGAATACCACTATCGAAGGATTCAAGAAGGAACTCCGTACCAACGAGGTTTACTATCTTCTTAACAAGGCACTTCAGTAATTATGTGTGATTCAAAGTCAACCATCGTTGCCGGAAAGGCTATTTTAGGTATAGAATTCGGTTCCACAAGGATTAAGGCCGTCCTCATCGACGGTGACAACAAGCCGATAGCTCAAGGCAGCCATACCTGGGAGAACCAGCTTGTGGATGGACTGTGGACATACAGCCTAGATGCCATCTGGAGCGGATTGCAGGATTGCTATTCGGACCTCAGGAAGGATGTCATGGCTCAGTACGGCGTCGAGATTGAGACGCTTGCGGGAATCGGCATCAGTGCCATGATGCACGGATACATGGCTTTTGACGCCAATGACAATCTTCTTGTACCGTTCCGCACATGGAGGAACACGAACACAGGCAAGGCCGCTGCAGAGCTGTCCAAGCTTTTCGTATACAATATTCCGCTCCGCTGGAGCATCTCGCATCTCTACGAGTGCATTCTCGAGAATGACGCGCATGTCAAGGATATCAAGTTCCAGACTACTCTTGCCGGATACATCCACTGGGCTCTTACAGGACGCAAGGTACTCGGAGTAGGCGATGCATCGGGTATGATGCCGGTTGATCCGAAGACCGGCAGGTATGATGCGAAGATGGTGGAGAAATTCGACAAGCTCATCGAACCGAAAGGATACGGCTGGAAACTTATGGATATATTCCCTGAGGTGCTTTCTGCCGGTGAGGATGCTGGCCTCCTGACAGCAGAGGGCGCTGCAAAACTTGATGTTTCGGGACATCTCAAGCCGGGCGTTCCGTTCTGCCCCCCTGAGGGTGATGCCGGAACCGGAATGGTTGCAACCAATTCGGTCAGACAGCGTACGGGAAACGTATCTGCAGGCACTTCTTCATTCTCAATGATCGTGCTTGAGAAGGAGCTTTCCAAGCCTTACGAAGTCATCGATATGGTGACTACTCCTGACGGAAGCCTCGTGGCTATGGTCCATTGCAACAACTGCACCTCGGAAATCAATTCCTGGGTGGGCCTGTTCAAGGAGTTCGAACAGCTCATGGGAAGACCTGTGGATATGAACGAGCTCTACACCAAGCTGTTCAGCACTGCAGCTGACGGTGATCCCGATTGCGGAGGTATCATTTCATACAATTATGTTTCAGGTGAGCCTGTTGCGGGCCTTATGGACGGAAGACCTCTGCTCGTGCGCTCCGCGACTGACAAATTCAGCCTCTCGAACTTCATGCGCTCGCAGCTTTATGCATCCGTAGCGGTGCTCAAGCTCGGCAACGACATCCTTTTCAAGGAAGAGAACGTGAAGGTCGACAGAATCTCCGGTCACGGCGGTCTGTTCAAATCGACGACAACCGGTCAGAAGGTGCTCGCCGCAGCATTGGATTCTCCTATTTCCGTCATGGAAACAGCAGGAGAAGGTGGTGCGTGGGGCGTTGCTCTTCTCGCCTCCTATCTTGTGAACAATGACGGGAAACTCAGCCTTGCGGAGTTCCTTGACAAGAAGGTGTTCGCCGGCAATTCAGGCGTGGAAATCGCACCCGACCCTGCGGACGTCGCCGGATTCAATGAGTATATCAAGAGTTACAAGGCTTGTCTCAGCGTAGAGCAGGCCGCAGTAGCTGCAAAGAAGTAATAAGGTGACCCTGCGGGATCCTCTTCGTAGAATTGAAGTCACTGCCACACCTGAGGAACAGGTGCGGCAGTGGTTCATTAATGAGCTTGTGCAGACCTTCAAGGTACCTGTCACGCTTATGATGAGCGAGGTTGGGTTCAAGTTCGGAGGCAAGCAGTACAGGGCCGACATACTGATATATGACAGGGCCGGTGAGCCTCTCTGCGTGGTGGAATGCAAACGCCCGGAAGTGAAGCTGACAGCTTCCGTAATCGAGCAGGCGATGAGGTACAATGCCGTACTCAGCGTTCGCTTTATTATTCTTACAAACGGGAATATTACCTATCTTTACAGACGGAAAGGGGACAGGTTCGAGCCTATGGACCATATCCCCGATTATGAACAGATGCTATGCCGACAGTAACGCCGCAATTTCTCAATAAACCTATTTTCCGTATAGTCAGCTCGGTGGCAGCCGAGAGGGGAGTCCGTGCCTTCGCCATTGGAGGCTATGTCAGGGACTGTTTCCTCGGCAGGGAATGCAATGACGTAGATATCGTTGTGGAAGGCAGCGGCATCGATTTCGCCAGGGCAGTAGGAGAAAAAACCCATACCCGCGTATCATACTTCAAGAATTTCGGTACCGCGATGCTGCACTACAAAGGTGATGAGGTGGAGTTTGTCGGCGCACGCAAGGAATCATACCGGCGGGAATCCAGGAAACCGATAGTTGAAGACGGAACGCTCGAGGATGATCAGCTGAGGCGTGATTTTACCATAAATGCCATGGCATTTTCGCTTCAGGAGGACTCGTTCGGCGAACTGGTCGATCCTTTCGGGGGCATCAGGGATCTGACGGAAGGCATCATCAGAACCCCTCTGGACCCTGATACGACATATTCGGACGATCCTCTGCGTATGCTGCGGGCCATAAGGTTCGCGACAAAGCTTTCCACACCGGAACTCACTTTCAGGATTGTGCCTGAATCCATTGATTCCATGCGCAGGATGGCTGAAAGAATCAAGATACTGTCCATGGAGCGGGTGACCGAAGAAGTCAACAAGATGCTCTCTACTCCGAGACCGTCGATGGCGTTCAGACTTATGGACGAATGCGGTATCCTTCCCATACTTATGCCTTGGCTTTCCGCCCTCAAGGGCGTGGAGACCGTTGACGGGCGCGGACATAAGGATAATTTCGAGCATACGCTTGCCGTGCTTGACAACGTCAGCGCTGCAAAGAAGGACGGGGACTTCCTCTGGTTGAGGTGGGCCGCCCTGCTGCACGATATAGGCAAGCCTGCATCCAAGAAATATGATGCCTCTGTGGGCTGGTCATTCCACGGGCATGAAATTATCGGCTCCAGGATGGTGCCGGGCATCTTCAATTCCCTGAAGCTGCCGATTGATGCCGGAAAATATGTAAAAAAGCTTGTTTGGCTGCATCTGAGGCCTATCGCTCTAGTTGATGACGAAGTCACTGATTCTGCTGTAAGAAGGCTTCTTTTCGATGCCGGTGACGATATCGACGACCTGATGCTGCTCTGCAATGCCGACATAACGTCGAAGAACCCGGCCAAAGTGGCCAGGATAAAATCGAATTTCGAGCTGGTCAAGCGCAAGCTTGTTGAGGTCGAGGCAAAGGATCAGATAAGGAATTTCAAGAATCCTATTACCGGAGAATATATTATGGAGCTGTTCGGCATCCCTCCGTGTCGTGAAATCGGCATTCTCAAGGAATATGTCAAGGAATCGATTCTTGACGGCGTTATCGGCAACAATTTCGAGGAGGCCGACGCACTGATGCGCCGAAAGGCTTCTGAAATGGGACTGAATGCTTCTCGCTGACGAATATATCGGGTACATACGTTCTGTTAGAAGGTACTCTCAGAGGACAGTTGCGATCTACAGCGACGTCCTGAAGGATTTCGCTGCTTTCCTTCCCGAGGAAAGTTCCGTACCTGAACTCAATACCATCCGCAATTACGAAGTATTCCTCCTGGATGACAAAGGACTGAGTCCACGCACTGTCAGGATGCATCTGAGCGTGATAGGCGGATATTGCAGATTTCTTATCAGGCGCGGTGTGCTCCGTTCGAATCCTGCACGCCTTGTAAAAAGTCCAAAGGACAAGAAGCGTCTGCCCGAATTCTTCAGGGAGGAATCGATGAACGAATATTTCGAGCAGACCAAAGGGGTGCTTGAGTTCGGGTCCTATGATGCGAAACTGTCCAGGATGGTCATCTCCCTGCTGTACGGGACAGGAATACGCCGAAGTGAACTCATAGGACTCAACCGGAGTTCCGTGGACCTTTCCCGTCGTGTGATGCGTGTAAGGGGCAAGGGGGACAAGATGAGAGAAATTCCTCTCCTCCCTGTTATTTGTGATGAAATTTCATTATATTTACAATCGGTTGATTCTTTGAAAGAGTGCGATTCATCCCGCGAAGCGCCGCTTCTTCAGACTGAGAAAGGAGCCCGGCTCTATCCGGTCCTTGTGGACAGGATAGTCAAGCACGAAATGGGCTCTGTTGAAGGAGTGAGTGGAAAAAAGTCCCCGCACGTGCTCAGACACACTTTGGCTACGGAACTTCTTTCCGACGGCTCGGACCTCAATTCCATAAAGGAACTGCTTGGACATTCTTCCCTTGCTGCTACGCAGGTGTATACGCATAATTCCATAGAACGGCTGAAGTCAGTTTATATTAACGCCCACCCAAGGGCAAAAAACGGAGGTAAAAATGGAAATCAAGATTAAATC
>JAKSJU010000034.1 GCA_024402095.1 Bacteroidales bacterium
GAAATTGACCAGTCTGGGAGCAAAAATAGTGACCTGCGCTCCAAAATAGGGAAAATACCAATTGCTGTATTAGGGATTGCCAAAAATCACGCAGTGCGGTTCCGGCAGGATGCGGGCAAGGGAGGCATTTCCGAGCAGCGCGAGGGTTTCCTCTGCCGAGTCTGGCCGCGCCTGCCGGAATCATTCTTGCCGTCAGCCGGGCAAAAAGGGGCCTCTGCGCACGGCGGAGACGTCTTTTCGGATGTCAACCGGGCAAAACCAGCCCCTTTTGCACGTCGGCAATCTCATCCGCCTGGTCGTATGAATCTGACGAACCGACAGAAGCGATATTCTCTTTGGAAGAGGATGATTAATTGTCACGAAAGTACAATTCTGGCGGCACAGTTGCCAATACCTTTATCCGCCCAGGTTCCGGGCCTTTTATGGATTAAAAAAAGAGACGCGGTTTCGACTCCGCGTCTCTTTGTGTTTCTGTAATTCAATGCCTGTTACTCAGCAATGTCAGCAGCCTCTGCTGAAGGAACCTCCTGCTGGATAGGGGCGGTAGGGAATGCAGGCTGCTCTGTAGAAGCTGCATTCTCAATCTTGTTTGTCACATCGATATTCGCACCGTTTGTCCCGGTTGTGAAAGAAGATATGATTGAAACTACGAGGATGAAGGCAACAAGGCCCCAAGTGATCTTCTCGAGGATATCAGCTGTCTGGCGTACGCCGAAAGTCTGGTTTCCTGCAACGAAATTGCTGGCCATACCCTCTCCCTTGCCATTCTGAAGCAGCACGACTACAACGAGCAAGATGGCTGCGATAATAACGAGAACGGTCAAAATGGTAAATACTGCGTTCATATTCTTTTATTTATTATTATTCAAATTTTCTATAAGGGCTGCAAAGTAAACACTTTTTTCCGGATATCGCAAACTTAGTTTAGAATAAATCTCCTTTGCCTTGTCATAATACTCCTGCTCGACATAGATCTGAGCCAGCGTTTCGGTGCAGAAATCACCAAGGTCCCCATCTTCCAGCTCGATGGCTTTGACATCGTCACTGTCGCCCTTCGCTTTGAAGTTCGAGAAGAATCCATCCTCTTTTCTGCGCACCTCATTGTATTGATTCTGAGAGAAATAGTCTCCGCCGACAACGACAATCCTCTGTTCTCTGCCGCCTTGTACCAACTCCCCGATAGACGTGTCGGAATAATCGGTTTCCGTACCGTTCTTCATCATATCGGAAAGAATCTCGCGCGATCCCATGTAAAGAGCAGCCTCGGAATACTGTGAGTCGCTGCATGCGCCCATGGAAGCCATTCTCGAACACAGTTCCTTGCGGGCGCCGGAATACCACGGGTAGATATTGATGACCCCCATGAGCTCATCAATATTCAATTTCTTTATTTTGATACTGTTTACCATTGAGCTACGCAAGCATTGAAAATATCTTCCACAAGTTTCTCGATGATTTCCTGGCTGAGAGCCGATTCAACTGCGTCGAGGCTGTTTTCAGAGCCATAGTCGGCATACGCGGAGAATGACTTGTCGTCAAAGTTCTCCTCAGGGTATTTCCTGTCGGCGAATGATATCTTGACAGTCACCGTAAGTCTGTTTGTAGCGGCGACTTCATTGGCGGTGATGGCGGTAGCGGCGACATCATATCCGACAATCTCGCCTGAGACCTCCATGTCTCCGTCCATCTCCACCTGCTCGAGCCTGGTCATTTTCCTGAACTGCTCCTTGAGGGCTTCCGTAAGATCGTTGCTCAGTGTCGGGTTTACCCTTGGGGCCTTATATTCAATGAAATTGATGGTGATGGTCTCGACGTCCGGCTGAATTGAAGTGCCGGAGAAGGAATAAATGCCGCAGGAGGTGATGCAGAGCGCAGCGGCCAATATGATCAGTATCCGTTTCATTTTGCCTTCCGTTCTGCGAGTTTCCTGTATATGGTCCTCTCTGAAATGCCGAGCTCTTCTGCGGCCAGCTTTACTTTGCCTCCGTACTTTGCGAGAGCCTTTTCAATGAGGTCATCGCTGGCTTTTCTGATAGAAAAATCATCAGGCTCAGCCTTGGTGGTCTCGACGATACGAGGCGCTGACGCAGGCTGGGCGGTGCCGCCCTCAACCTTGCTGCGAAGTTCATCCACTTCCTGCTTCAAGTCAAGCAGCGCTTTGATAATCATCTGCTTGTCCGATTCGTTCATGCCGGGGCCCGCGAATGATGAGGTAGCCGGAATCATAGTATCCTTTTCATCGGGGATGTACTTTGCCAGAGCACCGGCACTCAGCTCAATCCTTTCGGAGGAAGCCGTCACAGGGAAAGATTCCAGGGAGGTCACGGTCTCGGCCAGATTCTTAAGCTGGCGGATATTGCCGGGCCATCTGTAAGATGTCAACATTGAAATGGCATCCAGACTCAGGGATATCTTGCAGAGATTGTATTTCTCGGAAAAGTCAGACGTGAACTTCCTCCACAGCAGATAGATGTCTTCCTTGCGTTCGCGAAGCGGCGGCATTTTGATCTGAATGGTGTTGAGTCTGTAGAACAGGTCCTCCCTGAACTTGCCCTGGGCTACGGCGTATGGCAGATTCACGTTGGTGGCGGCCACGACCCTGACATCGGTTTTCTCCACTTTAGAGGAGCCAACCTTCATATATTCACCCGTTTCGAGAACGCGGAGGAGCATAGCCTGGGTTGAAGCCGGCAGTTCGCCTACCTCATCCAGGAACAGGGTGCCTCCGTTGGCTTCCTCGAAATAGCCCTTGCGGTTTTCTGTCGCACCGGTAAAAGAACCTTTCTCGTGCCCGAAAAGTTCGGAATTTATAGTGCCTTCAGGAAGGCCTCCGCAGTTGATTGCCAGATATTTTCCTGTTTTGCGCGGGCTGTTCTGATGGATAATGCGCGGGATGACCTCCTTGCCGACGCCGCTCTCACCGGAAATCAGCACGGTAAGGTCTCTCGGGGCAATGGCTAGAGCTATCTCAAGAGCACGGTTCAATGCGGCATCGTTTCCTATGATGTCGTACCTGTTTTTTAATCTTTGGAGCTCCTGAATATCCATAATCGCACAAAGTTAACGAAATTTCTTTATCTTTGTTTGCCGGCCTGGATTTTGGACGGTCAAAAAGGGATTATCCAATTTTTACAATATGAAAAAGTATTTCAGTTTTTTATGTATCGCTGCGATTGCAGCTGCCCTGACAGCTTGTTCCAGCTTTGAGAAAATGAAGATTGTCGACGGCATCACTGTACAGTGCAATCCGGATGTTTTGTCAGAAGTTGGAGGAAAGGTTCCTGCAACAGTTACAGTCACGTATCCTGAGAACTATTTTAACCCTAACGCTATCCTCGTTGTAACGCCGGTACTGGTTTATGAGGGCGGCCAGAAGTCCGCATCTTCATACATTTACCAGGGTTCAAAGGTCAAGGACAACAACAAAGTCGTTTCCAAGAACGGAGGCAGCGTAACAGAAAAGATTACCTTCGACTTCGTTGACGGCATGGAGCAGTCTGTCTTCGAACTCCACAGTGTTGCATACTATAAGGACAAGAGAATCGAAATCCCTGCCATCAAGGTTGCTGACGGCGTTAACGTCACCTGCCAGCTGGCCGAGACCGACGGGAAATTCGATTTCAAAGCCGATGAATACGAGGATGTGATAAAGATGACGACAGAGGGCCAGATTCTCTACGATGTCAATTCTGCAAACGTAAAGAACCAGGAACTTAAGTCAAAGTCCATCAAGGATCTCCAGGCTGCTCTCGATGAGATGAAGTCAAACGAGAGAGTCACCATCAAGGGTACCCAGATTGTTGCATATGCATCTCCGGAGGGAGGAGAGAACTACAATTCAAAACTTTCAGACAAGCGTGCCGGTTCGGCTGAAGCTGCCTGGGAGAAGATTGCAAAGGGAATGGACATCACCGAGACCGAGATCAAGAGTATCGGGCAGGACTGGGAAGGATTCCGCGAGGCTGTAGCGGCATCAAACATCGAGGACAAGGATCTTATTCTCCGCGTCCTTTCAATGTACAGCGACCCTGCAGTCCGCGAGAGCGAGATCCGCAACATGTCCCAGATTTTCACAGAGCTTAAGGCAAAAGTGTTCCCTGAGCTCCGCAGAGCCCGTTTCATCACTACCGGAGAGTTCCAGAACTACTCTGACGAGGAACTTTACAAACTTGCAGAAGAGCATCTCAACAGCCTTGACGAGGTAAGCATCCTGCACGTTGCAGCCATCACAGAAGACGCAGGTCGCAAGGACGTTCTCTACAGATATGTTGCAGACCGCTTCAATTCACAGGCTGCGCTTTATGACCTTGCAGCGCTCGCCCTCGGTAACGGAAAGACTGATATTGCGAAGTCTTATCTCAACAGAGTGGACGCCGGTGATCCAGACGCTGTCAACCTCAAGGGCGTCATTGCAATGAGAGCGGGGAATTATGACGAGGCTCTCGAACTGTTCAAGAAGTCAGGTACCGAAGACGCCAAGGAGAATATTGCTGCTATCAATATCCTTAAGGGCAATTACAGAGAGGCCCTCAACGAAGCAGACGGACTTAACGCCGCTGTTGCCAGCCTTCTTGTAGGAGACGTGAATGCTGCTTCAACTGCTGTTGCCGGATGCAATAGTGCAAAGGGTGATTACGTTCGCGCCATCATCGCTGCACGCAAGGGAGATTCTGCAGGAGTCAAGGCTAATCTTGACGCCGCTTTCAAGAAGGATCCTGCCCTCAAGGCACGCGCAGACAAGGATATCGAGTTTGTGGACTTCCGCTAAAAGCTTGTTAATAACTTTGTTAATAACTAAATTTTCACTATATTTGCAGCCCCAAATTTTTGGGGCTTTTTTAAACAACAGATTTACAAACACTTATGCCAACAATTCAACAATTGGTTCGCAAAGGACGTGAGGTTATTGAAATCAAGTCAAAATCTCGCGCGTTGGACGCTTGTCCTCAGAAGCGTGGCGTATGCTTGCGTGTGTACACAACCACACCTAAGAAACCTAACTCAGCTATGCGTAAGGTTGCCCGTGTACGTCTTTCAAACTCTAAAGAGGTCAATGCCTACATCCCAGGCGAGGGTCACAACCTCCAGGAGCACTCAATCGTGCTCGTACGTGGCGGTCGTGTAAAGGACCTTCCTGGTGTACGTTACCACATCCTTAGAGGAGCTTTGGATACCGCTGGCGTAGAGGGAAGAACACAGTCTCGTTCTCTCTATGGTGCCAAGAGGCCAAAGTAAGTCTGAAGGATTATTAACTTTAATTTTTTCAAACAATGAGAAAAGCTAAGCCTAGAAAAAGGATTCTACTTCCTGATCCTAAGTTTCACGACACAAGTGTAACACAGTTCGTGAACAATCTTATGTTGCAGGGGAAGAAGAGTATCGCGTATTCTATTTTTTACGATGCCATTGATTTGGTAGGCGAGAAGATGAAAGATTCTGACAAGGCTCCTCTGGATATTTGGAGGAAGGCTCTCGAGAACGTAACCCCTCAGATTGAGGTTAAGTCACGTCGTATCGGTGGAGCTAACTTCCAGGTGCCTACTGAGTTGCGTCCGGAGAGGAAAGTTTCACTTTCTATGAAGAATATGATTACCTTCGCCCGCAAGCGCTCCGGCCGCTCAATGGCAGAGAAACTTTGTGCTGAGATCATCGCTGCTTACAACAATGAAGGTGGTGCCTTCAAGCGTAAGGAGGATATGCACAGAATGGCAGAGGCCAACAAGGCATTTGCACATTTCCGTTTTTAGTCAAAATTTGGTTAGTTAGATGGCTAAAAGAGATCTCAGATATACAAGGAACATCGGCATCATGGCTCACATCGATGCCGGGAAGACTACAACGTCTGAGCGTATTCTATACTACACCGGAAAGACCCACAAGATCGGTGAGGTTCACGAAGGGGCAGCCACGATGGACTGGATGGTTCAGGAGCAGGAGAGAGGTATCACCATTACTTCTGCTGCTACCACCGCATTCTGGCACTATGCCGGAGAGACTTATCAGATAAACCTGATAGATACTCCGGGCCACGTGGACTTTACTGTTGAGGTGGAAAGATCTCTCCGCGTGCTGGATGGTACCATTGCAACTTTCTGCGCTGTCGGAAGAGTACAGCCTCAGTCTGAGACCGTATGGAGACAGGCGGATAAGTATAAAGTTCCTAAGATTGCCTACGTCAACAAGATGGACCGTGTCGGCGCTGATTTCCTCGCATGTGTTGAGGAAATCAAGACAAAGCTCGGTGCCACGGCTGTTCCTGTCTGTCTTCCGATAGGCTCAGAGGAAAAGTTCGAGGGAATTGTTGATTTGATTTCACGCAAAGCTATATATTATAACAACAGCGATGAACTGATCAACTTTGAGTATGGCGAGATTCCTGCAGATATGCAGGACGCAGTTGCACTGTGGAGAGACAAGCTCGTTGAAGCTGCCGCCGAGTGCGACGAGACACTTATGGAGAAATATTTCGAAGACCCTACTTCTCTTACTGAAGAAGAGATTATCGCGGCGATACGCAAGGGTACTATCTCTATGCAGATAGTTCCTGCCTGCTGCGGTTCTTCATTCAAGAACAAGGGTGTCCAGTTCCTCCTTGACGCTGTCATGCGTTATCTCCCTTCACCTCTTGACATAGGCACTACTAAGGCAACAAACCTTGCCAACAATCAGGATATGGAGCTTGAGCCTTCGGCTTCCGCTCCGTTCTGCGGGCTTGTATTCAAGATTGCCACCGATCCTTTCGTCGGCAGGCTTGCATACATCAGAGCATACTCCGGGCATCTCGATGCCGGCTCGTATGTTATGAACACCCGTTCAGGCAAGAAAGAGAGAGTCGCCCGTCTGTACCAGATGCACTCGAACCATCAGAATCCTATAGATTTTGTTGAGGCCGGTGATATCTGTGCTGCAGTAGGTTTCAAGGATCTCCGTACAGGTGATACAATCTGTTCCGAGGACCGCAAGTTCTCTCTCGAATCTATGGAATTCCCTGATCCGGTTATCGGAATCGCCGTCGAGCCTAAGACTCAGGCTGATCTCGATAAGCTCGGACTTGCACTTTCGAAGTTGTCTGAGGAGGATCCTACCTTCACAGTCAAGTCGGATGCAGAGACAGGACAGACAGTCATCAGCGGTATGGGTGAACTTCACCTTGACATCATTGTTGACCGTCTCCGCCGTGAATTTGGCGTAGAAATCAATCAGGGTGCGCCACAGGTTAATTACAAGGAAGCAATCACAGGTACCTTCGAGCACCGCGAAGTCTTCAAGAAACAGACCGGCGGTCGTGGTAAATTTGCTGATATCATCGTCCAGATCGGACCTGCCGACGAAGGAGTTGTTGGTCTCCAGTTCGACAATCAGGTCAAGGGCGGTAACGTACCTAAGGAATACGTTCCTTGCGTACAGAAGGGATTTGAGTCCGCAATGGCAAACGGCGTGCTCGCAGGATATGAAGTCCAGTCCCTTAAGGTTACTCTCCTTGATGGTTCATACCATCCGGTGGACTCTGACCAGCTATCATTTGAGATTGCTGCGCGTATGGCGTTCCGCCACGCCTGCCCTAAGTGCAAACCGGTACTTCTCGAGCCTATCATGAGTCTCGAGGTTGTCACTCCGGAGGATTACATGGGAGACATTGTCGGTGACTTGAACCGTCGCCGCGGTCAGATCATGGCTATGGATTCGACTACCAACGGTGCCCGCATAGTAAAGGCGTTCGTTCCGCTTTCAGAGCAGTTCGGATACGTTACAGTGCTCAGAACTTTGTCATCAGGCCGTGCTACAAGCACAATGACCTTCGACCATTATTCAGAAGTCCCTGCCGCTATGGCCAAGGATATCATCGAGAAGAGTGGTTTCAGTTTCAAGTCTGAAGACGAATAAAAGATTATTAACTATTATTTGATATGAGTCAAAAAATTAGAATTAAACTCAAATCTTTCGATCATATGCTTGTTGACAAGTCAGCAGCTAAGATCGTGGATACTGTGAAGGCTACCGGTGCGAAGGTTAACGGACCAATTCCTCTTCCTACCAACACCAAGATTTTCACAGTAAACCGCTCAACCTTCGTCAACAAGAAGGCTCGTGAGCAGTTCGAGCTCGATTCATACCGCAGGCTCCTCGACATCGATGATTCAAATGCAAAGACAGTTGACGCATTGATGAAGCTTGAGTTGCCTTCAGGTGTTGAAGTTGAGATCAAAGTCTGATAGGAATTTCCTATATTTGCAGTGCCGATGACAGGATTGCCGCCGGCACTGTTGAAAGACTGGTCCCTTAGCTCAGTTGGTTAGAGCACCTGACTCATAATCAGGGAGTCGTAGGATCATGCCCTACAGGGACCACAAAAGGCCCGGAGCATCGCTCTGGGCCTTTTGCCGTCCCTTGGGGCTATATGGCTGATTTGTTCGTATCCCTATAGTATCGTTGTGAATTCCGGCGGATCAGAGGGAATCTTATCGGAAAGAGGGCAGCAACGCCGTCGCCGCCGCCAGACTGACAAATATTCTGAAAATCCCGTTCATAGCTGCTGCTATTTGATGATACATATTATGTTTGCAATTATATACATAATTTCTACCTTTACCAGCATTATGAAAAATCTGATTTCTTTCTTCACTGTCCTGGCTCTGCTGGCCATTTCCGCAAATGCCCAGGAACTCAACAATTTCAATTTCGGAGGAGGCGCAAAGGTCGTCTCTCCTGAGATAAACGGAAACAAAACCACTTTCCGCCTTTCCGCAAACTATGCTACGATTGTCAACCTTGTCGGTGCCTGGATGGAGAATCCATACGGTACCGGAGTGCCTATGACAAAAGGGGACAATGGCGTATGGGAACTGACCATTGACACTCCGTCCCCGGAGATTTACACCTACAGTTTCATTGTGGACGGAGTTACGATGAGCGATCCGCTCAACGTATTCGTCCAGCGAGACGGCAACCGCTACCTCAGTATGCTCCTTGTCCCAGGTGACCGCAGCGCCAACTACAAGGAAGCCTCCAGGCACGGTACAGTCCAGTTCCGCTGGTACACGAGCGAAATACTCGGAATCGACAGGAGACTTACCGTCTATACCCCGTTCGGATATGAATCCAGCCCGAAAAAGAAATATCCCGTCCTTTATCTTCTGCACGGAGCCGGAGGAGACGAAGAAGCTTGGATATCTATGGGCCGGGCTGCTCAGATCCTCGACAACCTCATCGAGAAGGGCTATGCAGAACCTATGATTTGCGTGATGCCGAACGGCAATCCCAATCAGCGTGCAGCCCAGACTCTCGGACTGCCGGAGACTGATATGAACTGGCGTGACCCCGCATCCAGGGACGCCTACGTGAGAAGTCTGTGCGAAGAGATAGTACCTTTCATAGAGAAGAACTTCCGCGCGATTGCAAAACCTTCTTCCCGTGCCATCTCCGGCCTGTCGATGGGAGGAGGACATACCATCACCGCCGCCAATCTTTACCCGCAGATGTTCGACTATATATGTCCGCTCTCTGCAGCAGGACAAGCTACAGCCGAGCAGATCGCGACCCTGAAGGCTGCCGGAGTCAAGCTCTATTTCCTTGCCTGCGGTACGGAAGACTTCCTGTATGAAGGATCAGTCGCCCTTGACAAGACCCTCACGGAGCAGGGACTGGAACATATTTTCTATCAGTCGGACGGAGGACACGTCTGGAGCAACTGGCGAATGTATCTTGATGCCTTCGCCCCGCTTCTGTTCAAATAACGACACGCCTTAGGGGGAGCTAAGCCCCTGCGAATTGTATCCCCTTCCCGGACTTGAAGGAAGCAGAAAAGATAAATGAATTTGGATAATAAAGAATAAGCTATGCGAAGATTGATTTTGGGTTTTGCGCTTACCCTGATGGTATTATCACCCTTATCCTGTAGCAAGGATAATACAAATCCTTTAGAGCCGATAGTACCGCAAGGTGAGGTGACCCGTGAATTCCTCTCAAAAATCCGTGTCGGGAAGGACGGGCGTTTCCAGTATTGGAATCAGGATTCCCCGGCTCTTAAGGAGCTGAAGGTTTTTGTGGCTACTGTCACTGATCCCAACAGCAAGGGATATGTGCCTCCGCAGGACAGGATTGCTACGTTCGACGTGGACGGTACACTGATATGTGAGACCGCTCCCTACTATTTCAACTGGATGCTGTTTTTCCACCGTTATCTGCATGACAGCACTTTTACTCCATCGGAGGAAGACAGACGGTGGGCGGCAGAAGCCGAGGAATATGTGCTTGCCAACAGAAAAAGCAAGGGAGAATGGGGCTTGAAGCAACAGGAGTTGCAGGCAATCGGGTTCCGTGGGATGACCGACATAGAGTTCTCGGAATACGTCAGCAATTTCATAAACAATGAAAACGTTGTAGGACTTTCAAATCTGAAATGGGGTACGGCATTGTACTGGCCGATGATTGAGGTTGTATCCTACCTGGTGGCCAACGATTTCGTCGTCTACCTTTGTTCGGGAGTTGACCGGGATGCGTGCAGAGTCATATCTGAGGATATCTATGACATCCAAAGATATCATATGATAGCGTCCGATGTGAATTATGTCCTTGAGAATCAGCCTGACTGGGTTGAGATGATAAACTCCGAGAATTACAAATATACGCCGGGCGAAGAAGTTCAAAGAGGAGATTTCATGCAGTTGAACACGGCCATAAACAAAATAGTCAAGATGAGAAGGGAACTCGGGCAGAAGCCTATCCTGTCCTGGGGCAATTCCGGTGGGGACTATCCGATGTTCCACTACACAAATATTGACAATATTTATCCCCACATTTCTTTCTGTCTCCTTTGTGATGACACCGAGCGGGAACTTGGCAATCCTGAAAAGGCGGCCATGTGCAAGGATGCCTGCGAGAAAAACGGATGGATTCCGGTATCGATGCGGGATGAATGGTGGACGATATATGGTCCGCAGGTCAAAAGAAATTAAATGCATTAGTAATGAAAAAACTATTGAAAGTTATCTGTGCTGTCATCCTGGCCATTGTTGTGGCTGTTGCAGTAATCTGGCAGGGAGAAATCCGTACCGTCGCGAGCATCAAAAGACTGGCTGAAAGCGATCCTTATCTCTATGTAGCCGACTACAAGGCTTCGTATGACTTGGACAAAGTTCTGGCGGCCGGGATAGACGAGAACTCAAAACTTGTAGAATTTGTCATCGGCCAGCTCAGCCGCGGTCTGTACAAGCCGGACCTGTCCGAAAAGCAGGTTGGAAACGGATTTGCCTGTACGTCATTTCAGGCCGGAAATGCCAACGGCGACGGATATCTGTTCGGACGCAATTACGATTTCTTCAAGAATCCGAGTCTTGTATTGCGGACTAATCCACGGGACGGATATGCATCGATATCGACCTGTGATCTCTCGCATCTGGGATACAAGCTGGACAAGCTTCCTGATAGTTTTGCTTCAAAGGCACTTTGCCTGGCAGCGGTGTATGCTCCTATGGATGGAATGAACGAGAAAGGTCTCTGTATCTCCATCATGGCTCTTCCGAAGCAGGCCGCCTGGCAGGACAGCGGGAAACCCGTTGCCGGAACCAGCATCCTGATGAGACTTATTTTGGACAGGTGCGCAACTGTGGATGAGGCCCTTGAAATGGTTGCCGGGCTTGATATACGTCACGACCAGAAAGCGGGAGGCGGATACCATTATCTGGTTGCCGATGCCCAGGGAAACTGCGCTGCAATTGAATTCGACCTGTTCGACGGATGGAAGACCATGATCACCCGCAAACCGGACAGTACGAACTTCATGCTGATGACAAACCATCTGCTTGCTTCCAAGTATTACACCACAGAACCGGATCCTGTTTTTGGAAATCCTCACAGCAAGAGCTGGTGGCGCTATGAAGTGGCCCACGATTTCCTCGAGACCCATAATGGGATTCTCTCTTCAGATGAAGCCGGGCAGTGTCTGTCGGATGTTCACTGGAAAGATCTTGTCTGGGATAACGGGACAGTCGAAGACACCCAGTGGAGCAATGTTTACGACCAGTCAGGGTTGACGCTTAGTCTGCGCGACTGGTACGATTACGAAACCACTCACACTATTCCGCTGAAGAAATAGCGTAATCGAGGAGCCCGCGCCTGCCGGAATCCTTCTTGCCCTCAGCCGGGCAAAACCAGCCTCTTTCGCACGTTGGCAATCTCATCCGCGTGCATGGATGAATCCGATATGGAAAAGCCGCCTAAGCATAGAACTTTCGTGGCAGATTTTCCTGTCTATTTCGAGAACTCGGAAAGACTGTTCTATGATTTATCCATATCAAGATCCAGAACAATAAACTTGTATTTTCTTGATATAGGAATTTCGATTTCTCCGGCCAGATATATAGTATCTACATCCACAGAAGTAATGAAGGACTTGTTTATGATAAAGGATCTATGAGTCCGCACAAATCCTTCCTCAAGGATGGACTCCCACTGAGATATTGAATTCCGGTTCTTAAAACTACGTCCTTCTGTCGCATAGACAGTTGTAAGCGTGTCATTCGACTCTACATAGATTATTTCATCTGGCATTAATCCAATTGACTTTCTGCTGGACAGGAATACTATAGGCTTGGGGGCTGCTGGACAGAATTTGTCCAACCACTGATTGAAGAACCAATATCCGACCGAAAGCGCTGCTATGATGACAGAAATGAATATTGGATTCATCATGAGGCTCGGTAGCTGTGGCCAGCCATAGTAACTCGCTGCAGGCGCTCTGAGTGAATTGATGATATAATGAGCTAGAACGAAAAGGAATATCTCTGCGACAATAACACCGATCAGTACATATGTCGTGTTCATGGCATACTCCTTCCCTTTCTTTGGCTTATTCCTGCTGAAGTAGAAGCTGATGAACAGACAGCAGGGGGCGAAGAGGGTGCTGATGAAAACCGATTCGACGAAACGGTAGCCGAGACTCTGTATGATAGTTGCGACCAATGAAATGGCCACAATCCAGAACAATATTTTCCCAACGGTTTTCATCAAGACAAATTTAGCACAATTCTCTAATACTAAATCCCTGTTTTACCAAACAGTGGGATTTGACAGGCCTGTTTGGGGATTCGGTTTTGAAGGATTCATAGCCTTCCATACTTTTGTGGAAAGAAGTTCAACTCAAAACACTTTTTCATTATGTTTAAATTATTTCTTGAAGGAGGTCCTTGGATGATGTCGGTACTGACCTTATTGCTAGTAGCACTGTTTTTTGTCGCATGGAAAGCGCCCAACTGGGTAAAAGAAACCGGCAAAGCCGCTCTTGCTTTTGGCTTCCTTTCTCTTTTAATGGGGATTCATCAAGCCGCTCATTTTCTAGCGCATGCCAATCCCGCGGTTGACTCAAACATTATCTGGGGAGGCATGAGCGTCGCAATGATCCCTGCCATGTATGGAATTATAATTTATCTGATTTCTCTCGTCATCCTCGTGATTCAGAAACCGAGAATCTGACATTTTCTTTACTCTCTATCCAGAAAAGACCTGCAATATTGTTGCCGTTATCGGCAAGTTTTGCTATATTTGCAATTGCTTGATTAGTATTTTTGC
>JAKSJU010000035.1 GCA_024402095.1 Bacteroidales bacterium
CCATAAGTCCGTGGCAGGCCTCGCCCCACCAGTTGTATGCCGGGATGCCGAGTCTTTCAACAGCCATGGACCTGTTGATCATCATGCTGACCTTCTCTTCGAGGGTCAGGAGGGAAATCAGGTTGTCCACCCTCTTCTCTGTCGAGAGGCTTGGATCCTGGAACGGATACTCATAAGATGTCTCCGCAGGCTTGTTGCCGCAGGACAAAGCGAATGCGCAGGCAAACGCGCACGCAAGATAGTTTAGTGTTTTCATTATAAGTTGTTTTTAACAATTATTTCTCTCACTGGCCTCACAGGGTCATTGGTAAAGAGCCGCACATAGCCCTTGGCCCCCTGGAACGCCTTTCTGTCCATCCTTACCTTCACCTTCAGGCTCTCTCCCACGCGGATGACGGTTCCCTTTGCGAGTGCGGCGCTGACGCCGTCCGAGGTCTCGATGTCCAAAATGCGGAGATCCTGCTCCCCGTCATTGTACAACACCGCTTCGGACCATTTCTTCAGCCTGCCGAACTCAAGTACAGTCGGAGCGAAACGGAGAGCTGCCGAATGGGCGCTGCCCCGTGTCGTATATACTGCGAAGCCCTCCAACATAACCGGCTTCGAGTCCGCGCTTCCGGCGACGGATACCGTAAATTCATTGTCCAGCGTACCTGTCCTGCCTTTTTCTATCTCGTAGGCCAGAACCACGGTACCTTCCTGCCCGGGTTTCAGGCTTGAAGGCATCTGCACCTTCAGACCCGGGTCCGGGAACCCTGTACTCCAGCTCAGGGACATCTCCCTGTCGGAAGTGTTCACCAGAGCGAATCTTTTCTCCATCCTCTCCCCCTGGGCTACAAAGCCGAACCTCACCTTCAGGACATCGCTCTGCAGTCCTTTGCTGAGGAAATAAGGATATTGCTCGTCAATACCCTTGTCGCGTTCCTTCACCACACCCTCGATATAGAGTCTGACGAAACTCTTGTCGCTGACCCTCACAAGCACATTCTGCCTGAACTGACCCGGCAGCATAGCAGGGTCATAGGTCACGGTTATCTCTCCAGCCTCACCCGGATGAATCGTACCCGAATCGTACCCTGCAGTAGTGCAGGAACAGCTGGGAGTCACATAAGCAAGGAACACGTCCTTGCCGCCGGTATTGACAAAGGCAAACGAATGGCTCACCGGCCCCGCCGCCTCCTCTATGATACCGAAATCAAAACTTTTGCTTTCAAATAAAAGGGCTCCGCCCACCTCATTTTGCTGAGCTTCGCCTAAAACAGGAAAGTTCAGCAAAATAATCATAATTAAGGTAAAACGGAACCCTTTCATCAGAAAAATTATTTACCGATAGGAATATAATGCCCGCTCAGATGCATAAATGCGAACAGACGGAGGATTCCGTCATAGTATGCATCGAAGTAACCGTCCTCGTACGGCTCGTTCTTGCTGTTCCAGAGCCTGTCGACGAACTCTTTCGAAATATTGTTGTCGGCAGCGAGGGAAGCGGCGGCCAATGTGGCCACGAGACCGACAGAGTGGCGGAGGGCCTGCACCTGCATGTCACCGTTTCCGGCAGGCATGATGCTCTCGACGTCAGTACCGTCAGTGCTGTACTGGTCGACGAAAGTGTCTATGCCCTTGGAATAGAAGAATCTCTGGATGGTATTGGCATACCAGGTCTTCCACTGCTTGTCCTCTCCTGACCAGGTATAGTCGAGGGCCATATTCATTGGCACTCTCCACGAGTCATACCTGAATGAAGGCTTCGGAGCCCTGCGGCCCCTTCCTCCGAACCTTCCGAACATGCTGATCGGCTGTCCGTCAAATCCGTTGGTATCAGGATTCAGACCCGTGCGAGGGTTGATGCTCTTGTGCAGATACTCGCGGCTGGCCTTGGCGCACTGCAGATAGAAATCAGCCCTGCCGTCCTGGGCATACTTCGCCCAGACCTCGTAGAAGGCAGGGAGATGGTATGAAGGATCGGTGTAATTCGTACCGAATCCGTCCGGAGTGAAGACGATAAGATGGTTGTCCTCATTGATGAAATTCCTGATGCCGCCTTCCCCATTCTTGGAGAATGCGCTGTTCAGGATATACTGGGCCTCTGCAAGATAATCGATGTCGCCGTCGTTGCCCCAGAGGTTTGACGCGAAGATGAGCGAGGTTATGAAATACAGTTCGCCGTCGGAAGCCGGACCTTCAGCCCTGTGTGTGCCGTCGGTGTTCAGGCTCCATGCGAAATACCCTTTCATAGGACCTTCCTTATGCTGCATATAGGTCTTGCTCCATCTCCAGAGACGGTCGAAGATATCCTTCTCACCGAACTGGACTGCAAGCATAAGGCCGTATGACATGCCCTCTGTGCGGACATCGTGGTTCTTGATGTCACTCACGTATCCGAGTGAATCCCCTACCTCGAAGTAAACCTTGTTGGGACCGCGGAACACCTCGTCGAAGATGTCGTGAAGTCTTTTTTCTATTTCATCCTCCGGATAGCCGTATTCTGCGAAAAGATTGCGCGTATGGCCCTTGAGAAGGTCATGCGGACGCACGATGCGAACGTTGAAAGTCTTGGTCTTGCCCTTGTATGTGCACTTGACTACAGACTTGTCATCCTCGCGCGGAGCCACCTCAATCTTGACTTCAGGGTCATTTGCAGACACCTCGAGAGTGACTTCACCCTCCTGATAGGTCTCGATATCGTATATGTCCTGAGAAACGTATCCGTTCTTCTCCGTAGAGCGCGTAGGAATGGCAGGGATGGCGAGAGAAACGCCGTTCACCTTGATATCCACTGTCGGAGGCACAGGGCGGTCAAGTTTCGTGCCCTTCTTGCAGAATCCGAGTCCGTGAAGGTCGAAGAGGTTGCCTCTGGCCTCACCTGCGGCCTTAAGATAGATGGCGTGCTTTCTCTTGAGTTTGTCCACGTTCTGGCCGAGGTTCAGGCAGAACACTTCCTTGTCCGTACCGGCAGGGATTACTATTTCACCGAGCTTGACGGCATCGGCGTACGGGCTGTCCATAAGGACCTCCACGGTAACGTCCTGCTTTGACTTAGGAGTAAGGAAGAGCTTGAGCTGGGCCTCGCTGAGCTTATCGAAATTGAAATACTTGTATCCTATTATGTCACCGTTCTTTACGTTGGTGATGTCCATGGCGTTGTCCCAGACATCCCAGCTGTCCTGCTGGCTTTCCTTGTTGGTCAGGAAGCAGGCATAACCTGCAGAATAGTATTTGTAAGGATCGAGTCCGTGGATGGAGAAGCCTTCAGAAGTAACTTCTGCGCCCTTGTACTCGTGACCGTTCTTGTCCTTTACCGTAAGCACGTGGTCCTTTGTATAAGGATCATATCCGTAGATGCGTACTGCACCGCCCTCCGATACAGGTTTCTTGTCCCACTGCACGGTGACAGGAGCCACCATCGCCTGACGGGCGAAACCGAATCCGCGCGGAGCCCTGTGATAGAAGACATACCACTGTTTGCCCACAAGCTGAAGGCTTCCGTGAGTATTGTGGCCGGAATAACCCTCATAAAGGGACTCGCCGTTCTCTCCGAGCACGATTGCGCGTGAATCCACGAGCACGCCGCCGCTCTTCCAAGGGCCCATAGGGCTGTCGGAATAGGCATAACGGAGAGTTGAGTTTGAACTAGGAAGTCCATAGTCAGGACCTGAATGGCCGCTGAACACCCACACGTACTTGTTTCCTATCTGACGGATGGAAGAAGCCTCGAAGAAATTGAAGTCTCCAAGGTCCTCGCCTTCATACACGGCGAACTTAGCTCCGTCGCGTACAGGTCTGAGATTGCCGTACGAGAAGCTTGCAGGGATGAAATAAGGGACCTTCTCGGTGCCGGGACGTACGGAATACATCGTATTCTGATCGATCTGGGCAGCAGAAGACTGCTGGAAACCCCAATATCCGTATGCCCTGAATCCGATGGCATAGTCAGGGTCTTTCCTGTCTGTGACAGGCTCGATGAACACTGAAGGGTCAAAGCCGAAAGTGCTTCCCTCAACCGTGCCGCGCCCGTCCTCGGTAAGATTGACAGGAGTGAAAGGTCCGTCAGGACGTGTGCCCTTGCAGACCATAGCCTCACGTCCGGCGCCGCGGCTGTGAGGATAGAGGTAATAAACCTTTGAACCGTCCTTCTGTGGTATCTCCACAAGGTCCGGTGCATACATTACGTCCCACTGTCCGTCCACCTGATAGGTAAAGATAGGACCTTCATCCCTCCAGTCGGAAGGATTCTCGACAGGAGCCGACCATTCGCGGATATCCGGACCGCAATAGCTTCCGAAGCGGACATCGTGCGAGCCCACTATATAGATGCGGTAGTGGCCTGCGTTGTCAGGGTCCTCAAACACCCTCGGCTCACCGTCCGGAAGGTGCTCCCATAAAGGAAGATAGGGGTTCTGACCTGAGGCCAGAATCCCTATGAAAAGTGCAAATGCGCTTATGAGTCTCTTCATTATTTGGTCGTTTTAAAGAACCATTTGGAGTTGTCGCTGTTGAAGTCAAACTTTCCGAGTGTAGGAGTGCTGTCTGCGATAGAGATGAGGGCAAGCTGTTCGTCGGTACCAGGTACTTCCTTCGGCATAATTCTGTATGTGCCGTCGATGAGCTGGTCAATCCTCCAAAGCTGCTCTGGAGCGCCTGAGAACTCAGGAACGGATATGACTTCCTTTTCAGCAGTTGCCGCGAGTACGCGGTTAGTACCGCTGATGACAATCTTGAACCAAGGACCTCCGAGGTATCCTCCTGCTTCAGGAACGGCCACGATGTCCCACTTCTGGTGAGGACGGTTCATAAAGTCGCAGATGCGGATGTCGATGTCGCCTTCCGGCCAGCCACCGATCACATCCTCGAGCTTCTGGTCCTCTATAATGATGTTAGGTTCGTCCTGGCTTCCACGTCCGAATCCTCTCATAGAGCCGGCCATACGTACGAAGTCAACAGTAAGTTCGAGAGAGTAGGACCTTCTCTGCGAGAGAATTGCATAGGTTCCCTCCTGGAAGAGTTCACCTGCTACAGGCCAGTCGTTGACCCACATAAGAGGACGAATGGCAAGAGTACTTCTGCCGCTCATATCCATATCAGCCTCCCAGTGGAAAGAAGTCTTCTCGACACCTTCCTCAAGGACGATGCGTCCGAAATGTCCAGCACCTACCTTGCGTCCTTCGTTGAAAGCAACCATCTTACCGCCACCGCGAACCATATCACGGCCTACGTTGTCGATGAACGGGCCGGTAACGTTGCGTGAGCGTCCGCAAACAATATTGTAAGTTGAGTTGACTCCGTCGCAGCAGGTTCCGTGAGTACCGAGCAGGTAATACCAGCCATTGTGATAGATGAGGTCTGAAGCCTCGCAGTCGATAGCTACGTTGATGTCCTTGGTACCTTCCTTGCGCGCACCTGTCTGTGGGTCAAGCTCACACATCCTGATGAATCCGAAATATGTTCCGAAAGTACACCATAGCCTTCCTGTGTTAGGATCAAGGAAGAGGCCGATATCGATGGCGTCGCAGTCCTCGTCAACGAGGGACTCGGCAACCTTTATAGGCTCCGTGTATGCAAAATCGGGAGAAGTCGGATCGAGGGTCTTGTTCCACATGGTAAGAATCTGGCCTGCGTGTCCGCCGCCGAGTCCACCGCCTGTTGCGGAGAAGCCTACGAGATAACGGTCACCGATCTTGATACAGTCAGGAGCAGCGCCTGAATGAGGGCGGATGGCTCCGGTATGCCAGTTCCATCCGTCTTCGGACATAATTCCATTGGTACCTGTTCCGAAAGTATAGTACTTTCCGTCACATTCCTGAACGGTAGATGGGTCGTGAATATAAGGGGTACCTACCTGAGCCGCAGCTGATGCGGAAACAAGCGCGAGGGCGCCGATAAGTATAATTCTAGCTTTCATGGCTTATTTGCTATAAATTTTGAGGTTCTTGACCGGATTGCCGGACTCATCTACGAAACGCACACAGGCATCGCTCATTCCAGGGCCGTTGATGATGCCGCCCCAGAGAACGTTCCTGCCCTTCTTGAGGGTGATACGGCCAGACATACAATCATCCATAACCATACGTCTGTCAGAAGACATTATGAGGGCTTCCTCTCCGTTAAGCCACCACATCGATCCGGCATTTGAGCCGACGGCGAGTCTTACATTCGGAATATCCTCCTCGCACTCGATGACCGTAGCCATATAGAATATAACTCCGTAAACGTCCTTCTGAAGGCCTGCCGCAAAGCGGAAGAGCTTCACGTTGAACAGTTTGCTGTCAACCGCATGCCACTGAAGCTTACGCTTCTCGAACTTAGGCTCCGGCTGCTGTACGGTCTGTCCCGGCATTACCCAACCCATAGGTGCAGGGGTTACGTCAACCTCGACTTTCTCCTTTCTGCCGTCTTTAGGGAGGACATCGGAAAGCTGCCCCTTAAAATACTGCTTTGCAAAGGCTTCGCGCAGATAGCTGTCTGTGAAGACAGTATTTGAGCGGTTCGGCTTTGCGATTGGCTCTAGGATAACCCAGCGACGGATGAAACCGTCCTCGTCAGGAGTTGCGAACTCAGTTGATACCGGCTCGAAGTACTCCTCAAACTTAGGGGATGTAGGGGTCTGGCCCGGGACCACAGCGGCCTGGCGTGGAGCGTTCTGTGGACGCTGTGCGTTAGGTGCGCCCTGAGGGAATCCTCCCTGAGGTGCCTGTGGCTGAGCGAAGAGAGCAATGCTGCTCAACATTACAGCAACTAAAGTGATTGTTTTTCTCATTTGTGTTTTTATTTAAAGAGTTTCTGTACAAATTCATTGAGACTGCGTCTCCAGGTAAGCCACTCGTGAGCCGTACCTTCTGAGACGAACCTTGTATAATTGATGCCCGCATCGGTGAGAATCTTATCCATAGCCATTCCTCCGAGACCTTCCTCGGTGCCGTTTGACATAAAGAGGACAGGAACCTCCTTGTTGAACTTGGCGGCATCAGTGAACACACCGTCATAAAGTGACTCGACAGGCATTCCCGGGAACACGAAGATTGCTCCGCTGAATGCACCGATGGCGCTGAAGAGGTCGGTATGCCTGAGACCTATTTCGAAAGCCTGGTGTCCGCCCCATGAAAGGCCGGAGATAGCGCGATGTTTACGGTCCCTGTATACTCTGAAGTTGCTTTCAACGAAAGGAATGATATCTTCCAGGACAACCTGCTCGAAGGAAGCGCCGAACTCTGCCTGGCTCTCCCCCGGCACTGTTCCGATACCATAGTCGCAGTCACCGTTGTCCATCACTACAACCATAGGCACAGCCTTGCCTGCAGCGATATTGTTGTCCATTATATTGGCCATCTTGCCCTGCTCGTGCCATCCCTGCTCATTCTCCGCCATACCGTGCTGAAGGATGAAATAAGGATACTTGCCTCTTGACTTGTCATAGCCCGCAGGGGTATAGACATAGCAGCGGCGCATTGCGTTGTGAGCCTTTGACCAATACTGGCACTCGCGCACCTGTCCGTGAGGAACGTCAGGATTGAACGTATAGTAGGCGGCAACCTCCGGCTTCTCCGGAATCTCGATGAGACTGTAGTCGCTGCCGCAGCCGTAAACCGTATAGACGTTAGGGTCGTTCACGTTAACCCCGTCAACAACGAGTCTGTAATAGTGAGGGCCTACGACGAGAGGGTCAGTAGTGACCTTCCAGAGCCCGTCATAGTCTTTTGTCATAGGATAGACCTTGCTGCAGATATCCACAGCAACCTGGTTTGCAGTAGGAGCAAGCAGTGCGAAAGTAGCGCGTCCTTCCTCATCCACGCAAGGGTAAGCGGCACCCGGCACATTGTTCTCGGACCTGATACCCTCAGGCGGATTGGCCTGGCTGAACTTGCTGAATGAAACCTGGTCGAGGTCGACTACTCCGCCGACAAGCTCGAACTTCAGGCACTTTGCGCCTGAAACCTCGAAAGGCACGTCCACAGTAATATCGTTCCACTCTGAACCTGCAGGCACCTCGATCTCAGCGACAGTCTTCTTGCAGATCTTTGCGCGAAGCGTACCACCCTGCTCGGAACGGAGTTTGAGGGTCATCTTCGCAGGTGTGAAATAACCGAAATCAACATCCTTGTAAGAAGACCATGCGCCTTCTTTCTCATAACGGATATACCATCCGTCGAAGCGTTTCTCAGGGTTGATGAACTCAAGGCTTGTACCTTCAGACTGGCTGTAGCGGTCCACCTGTACAGGCCTGTCAGCCTTGCTCAGGCCTACGCCGCGAAGAGTAGGTGTAACAGGCTGTATTGTGCCGTCTTCGTTGAAGAAGAGCTTGTCGATGCAGACGGAGCGGTTCTTGTCGAAGTCCGGTGAATAATCATTGTGATGATAGAACAGATACCACTGTCCCTTGTAGAATACTATTGAATGATGGTTCGTCCAGCAGTCAGGATGCTCCTTCATGATCACACCCTTATACTCGTAAGGTCCGAGAGGGTTGTCACTCATGGCATAGACGAGAGACTCGTGGCCGTTGTTGACGCGGTCGAACTGGAACGGATAAGTAAGATAGTATTTGCCGTCGCGTTCGAAAGCGAAAGGTCCCTCCATAGTTCCCGCCTTCGGGAGAGGTGCGGACAGATCGACTCCGGCAACCTTCATCTCAAGATTCATCCCCGCCGGCATACCCGGACGCCTTTCCATCTTGATGGTCTGGATCTGGCCATCCTCGAGCTCGAGCATATTGTCCTTGAGCTTAGCGCCACGCAGTCCCATCCCGGACCAGATAAGGTATGCATCACCGTTGCTGCACTGGAGCACGCAAGGATCGATGCCTGAAACGCCCTCAATAGGTTTCTCCTGGATGGCGAAAGGACCTGCAGGAGAATCGGCGACAGCCACACCGACGCTGAATCCTCCCATGCCCTGCTTTGCGCCGTTAGGGAAGTAGAAATAATATTTGCCGTCCTTGCATACGCAGTCCGGGGCCCACATCGAATAACCCTGAGGATTTCCCCAAGGGACATCCTCCTGCTTGACGATTACTCCGTGATCCCTCCAGTCAACGAGATTGTCCGATGAGAAGACGTGGTAGTCCTCCATACAGAACCAGTCGAGACCGCGCGGATTCTTTTCAGTGCGGATATCGTGTGAAGGATAAAGATAAACGCGGCCGTTGAATACGCGTGCCGTCGGATCGGCGGTAAACTGGCCTTTGATGATAGGGTTCTGAGCCAGCGATGCCACGCTCAGAGTCGCCAGAGCGGCGAGTGTTATCAGTTTCTTCATTTATTGTTTATTTGAAAAGTTTCTGAAGTGTGGTTGCGAGGTAGGTTCTGGCATTCATCCAGGTATGGCCGCCCTCGGTAAAGAGCTTCTCTATCCTGACGCCCTTGCCTTCCAGGTACTCCTGGTTCTCGATGACTCCGTCGTGGAGGAAATCCGATGAACCGACGCCGTACCAGAAGAGCTTGAGGTCACTGTTGAGCTTTTCAGCTGTAAGGTCTGCGAAATATACGTCCATCATCTCAGGAGTGAGATATGCGCTGTATGAGCAGAGATATGCGAACTTGTCGAGATTTGAAAGTCCGGTGAAGAGAGACTGGCCGCCTCCGCGTGAGAATCCGGCGATTGCGCGGTGCTCCCTGTCATTGACTGTGCGGAACTCCTTCTCCACGTAAGGCATCACCGTGGTCGTGAGCTCCTGCGCGAACTCCGTGTAAGAAGCCGCAGCCTCTAGGCTTGAAGGCATCGGTGTGCCCTTCATCATATATCCGTAAGGCATTACGACAATCATCTTCTCTGCCTTTCCCTGTGCGATGAGGTTGTCAAGGATGACGTTGGTCTTTCCGACCTTGAACCAGGTCTCCTCGGTGTCGGTAGTGCCGCTTATGAGATAGAATACGGGATATTTCTCCCCTGAATTGTCGTATCCAGCAGGCGTATAGACCACAAGAGGCCTCCACATCTTAAGCACGTCTGACCATACCGTGCAGTACTGCATGCGTCCGTGAGGGACATCGTTAACAGTATAGAGCGCCTCTGCGTCAGGGAACTCGACCAGACTGGCCTTGAAGTTCTCGTTAGGGAAGAGATTTGTATTCAGAGGGTCACTGACGGACACGCCGTCGATGATGAAATTGTAAGGATAGATATCTGCAGACTTAGGCTGCACTGTGATGCTCCATACGCCCTCGGCGTTTCTTGTCATAGGCTGGTTGCCTTCTGTGAACTGGGATGAGAAAAGAACCTCCTTCGCCTCCGGGGCCTTTACGTTGAACGTAGCGTAAGGCACCTGTTTCGGCATCCTGCCGCTGAATCCAGGGAAGCCTCTGAACTCCGGCATCTTGTGGATGATAGGAGACTCAACGGACATGTCCGTGTAGAAAGCCTGTGCCGGCTTGTAGTCCACTCCCATAGTCTTGAGCATCTCCACTGCATATCTGCGTCCGAATTCACGGTATCCGGCAGCATTGAAGTGCAGTCTGTCAAAATTTTCCGTAAGGCCGCTTGATGAGATCACGTGTGCCGTAGGAATAACCTCAGGGAGTCTGTCGACTACAGGGTTATGAGCCGCACAGGTGCCTCCGCGGTCACTGTTGACCACTTCTCCTGCGAGAAGAGGAACGTCCTCCGCATTCAGTCCGAGGTCGGCGAGAAGCCTGTCGTACACGCTCTTCACCTGCCAGAGCCAGGCCTCGTCACCGGTATTGGACTCTCCCTGATGGAGGAGGATTCCCTTGATGACACCCTTCTTCTGTGCCTTCCTGGCAAGCTTGAGAAGATAGTTGTATGGATCATTTTCATAAGCCTTGAGAGCCGGTTTCATCCATTCCGGAGCAGTCTGCACGTATGCTGCGATGCTGTCCGGCATGAATGCCTGGATCTTGCAACCGCCGATGGCGACCATCACGATGCCGACCTTCTGGTCAGCCGGGAGGTTCTCAACCATTGTACGTCCGAAATAGTCCACAGGGGTGAGTCCGGTGTTCTCGCGACAGAGAGGCGGCACGGCAGTATACCACTTGCCGGCTGTTCTCTTGCGACTCTTGTCGCTTACCGCAGCCATCATCTGGAAACGCGGATCCACGTTCTCGAGATCCTGCTGTTCAATTCTTGCATTGCCTTCCATATTGGACTGGCCGAAGCACAGGAAGATATGGAAATTCGGGTCCGGAGCAGCCGTAGCCATCAGAGGAAGCAGTGCCACCAGACAAGAGATAAGTGTTTTTTTCATTATGATTTCGGTTATTAGTTCAAGCAAAAGCTATCTCGCGAATTTACCTAAAAATTCGCTAACTGGCAAGACTCTGTCACCAGCTGTCATCAAGGGGTCAGACCCCTTGATGACAGGGTCTGTCCCCTTGATGACACCAGCACTGAGGGCCTTGAAGGCTGAAAATCAGCAGGTACAAAAGAATGTCCTTTCTCCGGATTGGCATAAATTTTCGACGAACGGGTGGCCGGAGCACCGGATGCCAGTCTCAACGCTGCCGCAAGCATAGTCTCCTCGGGGTCTCCAAGGACTGCTCCGTCGAACGGATCGTCCTCGGATTTTACGTCGGGAATGAATCCGTCGGGCATTATCGGGCAGTCACCATTGCAGTCCGTATATCTGGCATTCATGACATAGATTCCCCAGTCGTTCAGGGCTTTATGTGCGGCATCGTATTCACTGCCGAAAATAGTCCGGTTGGCCTCCAGGAAACCTTCCGCATCACAGAGCAAACCCTGGCAGAATTTGCCGCTGCTGCAACCCTGAGTGCCATCGTTCTTGGGCTCGCCTATGATTTCCACATCCATATAAGGCATAAGTCCAACGAGAATTGCCTCGGAGGCGGAAGCTGAAGAAGGAGTAAGTATTGCATAAATCTTCTTCAGATCAAGATTGCAGCCCGAGACATCGTAATACTCACCGCTCGAATCCCTGAGAAGTTGGGAGAAACGGTAAACCTTGTCCTCCTCGCTGTAGATATCGTCAAAACGGCTGTTGAACACGAGCTTCTGGTACACGGCTCCCCCGCTTCCGTCAGCTTTCCCTATCACAGACTTCGGCGCCAGTATGGTAGCCAGAGCCAATTCAGTAGGCACATAACCGCCCCCATTGTATCTCATGTCGAGAATGAGTTCCGTCACTCCTGCATTTGCAAACTGTTTGGCCGCTATTTTCAGATCGGATACCGATTTCTGGGTGAAGCCGTCATACAGCAGATAGCCGACCTTCTTCCCCGCTACGTCAAAGACCTTGGAGAGCATCACAGGCTCCTCATACATTTCCACGGGGGTCATACTGATGTTTCTGACTTCTCCCGTCAGGTGGTCACAAACGGAGAACGAGCAGGAGACGCCTCCTTCGAAACAATCGTAATACAATGATTTATAATTGTCTCGAGTAAGGTACACTCCATTGACTGCGACGATATAGTCTCCCCTCTTCAGCCCGGCTTTCTCAGCTGGACTGTCCTTATAGGTGCAGAGGATCATGGCAGCCGCCGACCCTTCAAGTCCGAGATAGAACCGTATGCGAAAGCCGAAGGTGGTCTCGATGCCGGCCACGCTGTTCTGGAACTTGCTTATTTCGTCAGTCACGAATGTCCACCTGTCATACTTGTATTTTATCCGATCAACGGTCTCTATCGGATCCACCTTGGACGCATCCGACTGGAATGAGGATTTCCATGAATCAAGTTGGGCGCGGATATCGTCAGTCCAGACATATACCTGATTCATATAGGTATACGCAAATAAGTTCTGATAGCTCCTGCTGCCACTGGTCTGATCCGGCGATACTTTCCTGCAGGAAACAAGCGCTGACACCGCCACGCAGCACAACGCAATAGTAAAGAATCTTTTCATAACCTTTTCCAGCCCAAATATAAGGAATAATGGCGACCAGAGAAAGAAAGAATCTTAAAAATCCGGATGCTGACGCTGTGAGCTTTTTCCGGCAGAGTGCCTCCGGTTACCCTCCTCGACGTACAAAAGGGCCTGGTTTTGCCCGGCCGACGACTAGAATAATGGGAAATAAGGTGTCTGAGTCTGGCAACGGGCAGGGCGGAGCGGGCCGCTCCATCGAGCCCGACGCAGTCCCTGCCCGTAACTGCCGAGCATGGCCGTCGCGAGGCAGTGGTGCCTAAAAAAATAATGGCGGCCCGCAGGTCGCCATCATCTTGATATCACGGAATTAATAATCTACAACGCGCGGATTGCCTCCTCGCTCAAGCCTGTACATTTGGAAATCAAGCTAATTTCCAAACCGGAGTCCAGCATATTTCTTGCGACCTCCGCTTTTCCTTCCGCTTTTCCTTCAGCCCTTCCTTCTTCAAGGCCCTGCTGGCGACCTTCCTCGCGGCCTTCTCGCACCGCAAGGTCCTTGGCATTCTTGATATCACGTTCCGTCATCA
>JAKSJU010000036.1 GCA_024402095.1 Bacteroidales bacterium
ACTAATCAATTTTTCTACTTCTTACCTCTAATCTCTCTCAGTATTATCAAAGAACTGTTCCCTTCATTTCGTAAGGGGACGCAAAGGTATAAACTTTTTCTAAACCTACAAACCTTTTTTTTAATTATTTTCTAAATTTGTAAAAATTAATATCCGGAGTATGCACAAAAGATGGTTTCTATTATGCTTTGCACTGATTACTGGATGTACTCCATCCGTATTTGAAGAATCTCCGGAGTACCCTCCGATATTTCCGGACTATACGGAAGTCACTGTCCCGGACGGCCTGGCGCCTTTGAATTTCACAATGACGGACGGCCGCAATTTCAAGGTTGAGCAGAGAAGCGTCGGAGATACAGTATGGTACAAGGTTAAGGCCTGGAACAAAGGGGATAAATCAGGAGTTTCCTACGCCGCTTTTCCTATATATATATCGCATGACCCTATCGACCCTTACATAGTATACCGGCTGATTGAACCCGGTTATGAGAGTTGGCACAATATGGGCATATACCAGCGGGAGCTCTCCTCATTCAGCGAGAGTGAGATTGTCACCAATAAAATCAATGACCTTGGATGCGTGAACTGCCATACATTCCCTGAGCACAGTCCTGCAAGGATGCTGTTCCACGCGAGGGGGAAAGGAGGCGGGACCGTTATTGTGGATAACGGACAGGCGAAACTGGTGAATCTTGCCGAAACGGGAATCCGCAGACAGGGCACCTACCCGGCATGGCACCCTTCAGGTCGTTATGTTGCTTTCTCTTCAAATACCACAAAGCAGAATTTCACAGTCAACCATCAGCAACCGATCGAAGTATATGATACGGAATCCGATATAATGATTCTGGACACAGGGACAGGTCAGACTTTCAGTTGTCCACAACTTATTACCGAAAACAGCCTTGAGACTTTTCCCGGATGGTCGGAAGACGGTGCTACCCTTTATTATTGCTGCGCCGACACAGTAAACGACATTGTTGCTGACAGGGGCAGGCTGCATTACAGGCTGATGAGCATCGGGTTCAACGAAGGGGTGTTCGACGAAGAGCCAAAGACAGTCTTCTGCAGCGACAGCTGCTCGGTTTCGTTCCCTAGGGTCAACGGGAAATACATTCTGTTCACCTCTTCCGATTTCGGAACTTTCCCGATATGGCACAGGGAGGCTGATCTGCAATTGCTGAATACAGAAACAGGGGTTGTGAAAGAGGCATCTGAGCTCAATAGTCCTGACACAGAAAGCTATCACTCCTGGTCCAGTAATGGGAGATGGGTGGTTTTCAGCAGCCGCAGGCTTGACGGAAGGTACACGCGTCTGTTCATTGCCCATTTTGACGGCGAAGGCAATTTTGGAAAACCATTCCTGCTGCCTCAGAAAAGGCCATCAGACAACACATTACGCTTGAAGTCATACAATATTCCGGAATTTGTCGGTGGAAAGGTTGGCGTCAAAGAATCTGAAATAGCAAAACTTTTTGAAAGATGAAAAGATTCCTTACCCCGGCATTCCTATTCCTATCCGCATTCGCGGCCAGCCTCTTCTTCCAGCGTTACTCACTGGTATGCAAGGAGTTTTTCGGGCTTTTCCTTTTCACCCCGGATTATTTCATGGAGGTTTTCTCCGGCCCGCTGCCGTTTTCAAATTTCATAGGAAGTTTCCTGACGCAATTCTATTATTATCCTGCGCTGGGAGCTGCTATCACAGCCGCAATCGCCACAGGAGTATTCCTGCTGATCAATGACGTATTCCGGGCTTCAGGCAGTTCTGTCCCCGGAACGATTGCCGGCTGCTTCTCGTGGATGGCCATGGCTTTCTCAGAGGGCATTTCCACCGGTGTGGCTGCCCTGCTGCTTTCAGCAGTTCTGTGCCTATTGAGCCATCTGTTCAGATTCAAATGGAAAGCCGAGAAGTGGTGGAGCGTGGCAGTCAGCCTGATATTGATATCAGGATGTTTTTGCTTCACCGCTGTAAGCAAGGGTATCAGAAAGGCAGAGAACTGGTCAAAAATCGAATATGCCACAATCAATCACGACTGGCAGAAAGTCCTTGAGACCGCAACACCGTACAAGTGTACCAGCGACAGAAAGATGATTCCTTTCGCCCTGCTTGCCCTGAACGGGTACGGGCAACTTTCGGACAACATCAAAGAATATTTCATAGAAAGCACCTCTGACCTTGACATGGCAGAGGACAACAGCAGAGAAGCCCTTGTCTTCAACAGCATCCTTTATGAAATGCTTGGCGTGCCCAATGAAGCCCTGCACTGCACATTCCAGGCTGGATGCACCCTTGAGCACGGCGTCTCAAACGGCCTGCTCAGGCAGCTGGTCAAGTTCAACCTGATGGCCGGCAATGCCTCTATGGTCGCAAAATACGGCACATTACTTATAAAAAATCCTGTCAACTCCCGCATAGGAAGGCAAGTCTTAAAAATGACAGAGAGTATGGTTGAAAGGTCTTTCGATGACATCCCGAGCAGTGAAGCGGCTACCGTCACTCATGATCCATATTTCAATCTGATCATGATCGGAGCATCGGGCAACGAGAGCGATTTCCTCTATGACAGGATAAGGGCTTATCAGATTATCAATCCTGAAATCAATAATAATTACTTTAGATATGAGCGAAAAGACTAACTTCTCCCTTCCGGAGAATGCACACCGCGAACTCAAGCCGGGCGAGCAGTACAAGCCGCTTCTGGGCGCGGACAAGAATTATCCCGAGGTCACACCTTATTCTGTGACTATGGGAATCATTATGGCCATTATCTTCTCAGCGGCCGCCGCATACCTCGGACTGAAGGTCGGACAGGTATTTGAAGCGGCAATTCCTATCGCAATCCTAGCTGTAGGCATCACCGGAGCCCTCGGCAAGAAAGGCGGACTCGGACAGAACGTAATTATCCAGTCCATCGGAGCATGCTCGGGAGTGATTGTGGCAGGTGCCATCTTCACGCTGCCTGCAATTTATATACTCGGGCTCGAAGTAAATTTCATGCAGATGTTCCTGTCTTCTCTGCTGGGAGGTGTCCTGGGGATTCTTTTCCTTATTCCTTTCAGAAAATATTTCGTACAGGAAATGCATGGCAAATATCCTTTCCCTGAAGCTACTGCCACCACGCAGGTACTTGTAAGCGGAGAAAGCGGCGGGAAGGGTGCCAAAACTCTGCTGATCAGCGGACTCATAGGAGGAATTTATGATTTTGTGATTGCCACCTTCGGAGCCTGGGCTGAGACACTGAGCACTACTGTCACACACGTGGGTCAGGTAGTTGCAGACAAGGCCAAACTTGTGCTCAAACTCAACACCGGGGCAGCCGTTCTCGGACTGGGATATATCGTCGGGCTCAAATATGCTTTCATTATCTGCTGCGGCTCTTTCCTGGTATGGCTGGTCATCATCCCCCTCATGAATATATTGTGGGGAGGCCAGGTTATCGACCTTATGGGTACCGGAATCACTCAGACCATCTCCCAGATGTCTCCTGAGCAGATTTTCAAGGAATATGCACGGCATATCGGTATCGGCGGCATAGCTACCGCCGGCATTATCGGCATCATCAAGAGCGCCGGAGTCATCAAGAGCGCCGTCGGACTTGCCACAAGTGAGTTCAAGAAAAAACCGGGAGCAGAACAGACAAGCGTCGAACGCACCCAGCAGGACATCCCTATGAAAACCGTCGTTTTCGGAATCATTATCGCACTGCTTGTGATATTCGCATTTTTCGGCCTCGGAGGAGTTGTAAATAATATATGGCAGGCTCTTATCGGACTGCTGATAGTTGCCGGAATATCGTTCCTGTTCACAACTGTGGCTGCAAACGCAATCGCCATAGTCGGGTCCAACCCTGTCAGCGGCATGACCATTATGACCCTCATTATCACGGCCCTCGTGCTCGTAGCTGTCGGTCTCAAGGGCGAAGCCGGAATGGTGGCTGCAATGGTTATCGGAGGCGTGGTATGCACAGCCCTTTCCATGGCAGGAGGTTTCATCACCGACCTCAAGATCGGTTACTGGATAGGCACTACTCCTGCAAAGCAGGAAACATGGAAATTTGTCGGAACCATCGTGGCTGCCGCTACTGTTGGCGGAGTTATGCTCGTATTGAACAAGACTTACGGTTTCGTCGGTGAAGGAGCGCTCGTAGCTCCGCAGGCCAATGCAATGGCCGCAGTTATCCAGCCTATGATGAATGGAGGCAATGCGCCTTGGCTTCTCTACGGCATTGGCGCCGCAATTGCCATCATATTGAACTTCTGCAAAGTCCCCGCTCTGGCATTCTGCCTGGGAATGTTCATTCCGCTTGACCTCAACCTTCCTCTGCTCGTGGGCGGAGCCATTTCATGGTTTGTCAGCACCCGCAGCAAAGACAAGGAGGTTAACAACGCACGTCAGGAGAAAGGAACTCTGATCGCCAGCGGATTCATCGCAGGCGGTGCACTCATGGGAGTAGTCAGCGCCGTACTGAAGTTCGCCGGGGTTGATCTCTGGCTTAATGGATGGAACACAGCTACTGCAGGCGGTTCTACACCTGCAGAAATGATAGCAATTGTTCCGTTCGTGGGACTCGTACTCTACACAATCTTCGCCTGCCTCAAGAAAGATTCTTAGGCAGCGAAGAGCTTGAGTATATTCAGAATAACGGCAGAGGCTTTCTGCATTGATTCAACAGGCACCCATTCCATCTTTCCGTGGAAATTGAGTCCGCCTGCGAATATGTTCGGGCAAGGCAGCCCCATAAATGACAGATTTGCACCATCGGTACCGCCCCTTATTGGCTGGATATGAGCCGTTATTCCCTCCATCTCCATTGCCTTCACCGCCTTTTCCACGATGTGGTAATGAGGCTCGACCTGCTTGCGCATATTATAATACTGGTGCTTTATCTCGACTGAAGCGGTGCCGTTGCCGTAGCGTCTGTTTATTTCATCTACACATTGCTGCATAACGGCCTTTTTCTCCTCATATTTCTCCATACTGTGGTCACGGATAATATATGAGAAAGTCGCTTCCTCTACTGTTCCGTTGAACCCTATGATATGGAAGAATCCTTCATATCCCTCTGTGAGCTCCGGCTTCTGATCCGAAGGGAGCAGTGAATTGAGTTCCATACCTATACGTATGGCATTTTTCATTTTTCCCTTTGCATATCCTGGATGGACATTGCGTCCCTGGATATGAACCGTAGCTGCCGCAGCATTGAAGTTTTCAAACTCAAGTTCACCGACTTCCCCGCCATCCATTGTGTAGGCATAATCCGCTCCGAATTTCGCGACGTCGAACTTCGCTACGCCACGTCCGATTTCCTCGTCAGGCGTGAATCCGATGCGCACTTCACCGTGCTTGAATTCAGGATGCTCGACAATATACTGAGCCGCGTTCATAATCTCAGCCACACCCGCCTTGTCATCAGCGCCGAGAAGGGTCGTTCCGTCAGTTGTGATGATGGTTTCACCTTTATGGGCAAGAATCTCGGGGAACTCTTCCGGATCAAGTTTCAAACCAGGCACTCCCTTGAGTTCGATTGCTCCTCCGTCATAGTTTTCTATTACCTGAGGCTTGATATCAGCCCCGCTGGCGTCCGGAGACGTATCGACATGGGCGATAAAGCCTACTGCAGGTATTTCCTTGTCAATGTTGGAAGGGATTCTGGCCATCACATAACCATACTCGTCCACTGACGCCTCTATGCCTAATTCCTTAAGCTCTGCACAGAGCATATTCAGAAGATTAAGCTGTTTGGCCGTTGAAGGCTGTGAATCTGATTCTTCGGATGACTGCGTATCGACAGCGACATAACGCAGGAACCTGTCCATTAAATTTTCCATATCACTTGATTTTATTTTTTCTCATTTCTTCCCTTGCCTTGCGTTTTTCGTATAAACGGATATACCTTTCCAGCCTGGCCTTCTCGCGGCTTTCGCGCCTTCTCATGGCGATAACCTGCCGCTTGGTTTTTTCTCTTTTCTTCAGCAGTTTTTTGTCCGCCTTTGCCTGATCCTTTGCTGCATCAAGGGAATCAAGATATGCCCAATGGGCCTCTTTCAAAGAATCCTTGAGCGCATATATACTGTCTTTCTCGGCTTTTTTCCTCGCCTGCTCTGCCTGTTTTCTGGCCCGTTCTTCTATTCTAGGATCAATCACTACCGGGGCCGGGGCCACAACGGTGGTATCCGTCTGCTGCACGATATCCTCTGCAAGCGTCTCATCAGTATCATCGCTGCCCTCTTCCTCCGGCACATCGGATTTTACCGTTTCAACGGAATCGGCAACTGCTGCTAGAGTATCTGCCAAGGAATCAACAACTGCATCAGCCTCAACGGCTGCATCAGTAGCAACAGCAACCACTGCAGCGACGGTATCAGCGGCTTCCGCCAGTATGGCGGTATCAACAACCGAAACCTGCTCCACTACCGCCGGTTTCGGCAGCTTTTTCAAAGAATCACGTACCGCCAGTTGCTTGTAAAGATTTTTAATGTATCCCGGAAAATATATGTCTGTCTGATGGAACTCCGTGTGAGGATGAGAGGCATATTCTTTTCTCTGGCTGGCACGCATCTGCAACGTGGTAATGTCATTCTTTCCTTTAGGGCGGTTGTCATTCTGCCAATTGAAACCCTTCATCTTTTGTTTGTCCTTAGGGAGCTGGGCCACAGGATATGCATCATTATTCGGGGAATCATAATAATATACCTGATTCACTTCCCCGTCCACAAGAATGGCCGAAAGCATCTTGCTTGTCACAAGGTTGACAGTAGCAAGGTGATCATTCTCCTTCAGAAAGAACATTGCATCCGCGCCGCCGAGTGCGTCAAAACGCCTCAAGGCCGATGTGGAATCAAAGTATGCCATAACTTCAGCACCCCTGATCTGATCAAAGAAGAGTGAATCTTCCTGATTGATGATGAATGCATTTGACATCAGGTTCGCCCTGTCCACGCCACCATTCGACACTAGCACGAACAAGCTGTCAGAAGAATATTGTCTGCTTCCTTCATTCCACACTATCGGATTGTCATAGAATCTGGCAATTGAATCGAGGTCATTATAATGCATCAGTTCACTGCGGACCTGTATATCCTTACGGAATATTCTGACATTGCCCTGCCCTTTTGCAAACCCGATCTTCGTCGTATCAGGAACTTCCTGGATTTCAGGTTCCGGTTCAGGCTCGGACTCGAGCTCGGACTCAGACTCAGTCTGGTCGCCTTCCGGTTGAGCTTCGGTTCCCGGTTGAGTTTCGGATTCCGACGACTGCTCTTCGCTTTCAGGTTCCTCTGACGCTTCCGGTGTATCCTTTCCCTCTTTTCCAGATTCTGCCGATTTTTTCGCCGCAGCTTCGGCTGCTGCCTGGGCAGCCCGTCCCCTGTATTCAGTTACCGGGTCAACGTGGATATTTTCTATTCTCGTCTTCGCCGCATCAATCTCCTCCTGCCCGATATCGCATTTCCTGACAGACCGATAGATCAGCGTATCAGCCCCGAGATATACCGTATCCTCCTTTTCAGTGCCACGGTCCGTGATGAGAGCAACGGCTGCATTTCTTCTGAGCGTTACCGTTGAGACAGTATCCTGGTACAGGATATAATCCGCCAACGCCGCCGAACTGTGCAGACTGTCCTGAATCTGAGCGTTACCAAGAAGGAGGACTTCCCCTATCTTCCTATAGACATACAGGGAATCTGTCCATGCTTCCTGGTCCTTGGACGTAGCGTGTACCTTGTCATTGAAAAAGAACACTTCATTCTCCCTGTCATACCAGCCCCTGTTGGCAGACATCATATTGTCATCATTCCAAAAGTCAACGTAGTTGGTGAATATGACCCGACTCTGCCCGGAATCGTACTCCAGTCCCTCCGTCTTGATAAACGTGGTGTCAGTGTACATATTGACGTTCCTATTGAACGAGAAAAGCTTTATCTTGGAATCGTATGAACCTTCAATGCTCTCAATAATCTGGCCGTCCTTGCTGCGCATCGCGGCTCCTTTGAAGAAAAGGGCCACACTGTCCTTTGTATTGTAATCCAGATAGCGTGTCCTCAGAACGTTGTTTTCTTTATTCTTAAGTTCCACTACGCTTCCTCTGAACTCCGCCCTGTCCTCATCGATATAGTAATCAAGCTTGTCGCTGACAAGAGAAGTCTCATCCTGAAGAATCTGGACATGGCCTATCGCATTGATTACCTTCAAGTCAACATTCCAGTTTGCAGTATCGCAGATCAGATAGGTTCCATTGTGCAGGAACGTCGCGTCATAGGCTTTTCTGTAATTGGTGCCGAACTCCTCCTCGATATGCAGTGAAGACGCCTTCACAAGCCGGATAAGACTATCTTTCTGCTCAGTGCTCTTCTGGGCAGAAACAGGCAGTACAGCCAGCAAGGCCACAAGGGCCGCTATCAGTCTTCTATAATTTTTTCCTGCCATCCCCCGCGGGAGAAGTTGCAATCCTTGAACAAAGGATCTATGGTGATGTATGTACTTTTAATCTTATCGTCAATGAATGACATCATCGCTTCCTGCTGCTTGGCCATCTGGACTTCTCCGAGAAGTTCAGTATAGTCATTCTCAAACGATGCGGGATGGGCCGGCACTATTTTGTCCAACCTGACTATCTTGTAAACAAGGTTACCGTCCCTGCCTTCATTGTCCAGCGACTCAATAGGGTCTGATATCTGTCCCTCTTCCAATTCTGCCACCGCAGCATAATCCTGAGGCTTTATCTGGTCAATCTCAAAATATGCGGAACCGGTATTCGGGTCTGACATCTGGCCTCCGTTGGTCCTGGTAGCGGGATCCTGAGAAAAGAACATCGCCGCAATCTCGAACGTGAGTTCGGTAGTGTCTATTACATTCTTTATGCTGTCCAGCTGGTTGAATGCCTTTGTCCTGTCCTCCGCTGTATAAGTCGGCTTCATCAGGATATGCCTGGCATTGAACATATCACCCTTCTTCTCAATGACTTCTATAATATGGAAGCCGTCGGGAGTCTCGACTATCTGAGAAATCATACCCGGCTTCAGTGCCATTGCGGCATCAGAAAAAGCAGGCCAGAAAATGGACTTTGAAGCCATTCCGAGTTCGCCTCCCTTTCTGGAGCTGCCCGGATCTTCCGAATAAAGCCGTGCGAGAGTGGAGAATCTTTCTCCGTTGATGATTCTTTCGCGAAGTGAAAGAAGGCGCTCACGCACTGCCATCGCTGCGGCTTCCCTGTCCGGATATACACAGATCTGGCTCATCTTGTACTTGACCGGTATCATCGGCAGGTTATCAGTATCCACGGTATCCATATATTGCTTGACGTCATATGGGGTCAGATCCGGGACACCTTTGGCGATTTCCTGCTGCTCCTGCTGCGTAAGGGTCATGTCTTCGAGCTGTTTCTGCCATTCCTGGCGCAGCTTATAAGTAGGTTTTCCGAAATACGCCTCCACCTGGTCGTCTCCTCCCAAAGCCGTACGCACCTGATCGAGCCTTTGTGTAAGCTGGGCCTGCACCTGATCCTGATTCACAGTAAGGGAGTCAAGTCTTGCCTGCATCAGGAAAAGCTTGGACTGCATCATCTGCTCCAACACTTCACAACGGATGTTTTTGTCTGAGGCATAGCCTTCACTTCTCATCATCTGTATCTCCGCTTCAAGGTCAGAGATAGTAATCAGTTCATTGCCTATGACAGCTATGGACTTGTCGATAAGTCCGCCCTGATATTTCTGGGCGGATACCGGGATTTGCAACAATATGAGAGCAAATGCCGCTACTATTCTTACTATTCGTTTCATCCTAATAAATAACCAGTTGTTTATGGTCCAGCGCATCCTGCAGCAAGTCCTGTTCCAAAGTTGAAAGCAATTCGTGTTTTCTTGTATTAAGAATCATGTCACGTATCTGTTCCTCACAAAATTCCAACGGGGCCGCTCTGCCGGCGGACACCATATCGAAAACATAGGCTATCATTGATTCGCCGGAATTGGACCGCTCTATTTCAATCCTCTTGCCTTCCATTCCGGAAATGACATCCGGGTAGTCCATCCCGAACTCCTTGGCAAACACCGAAGCATCCACCCATTCCGATGAGCAATCACTGTACTTTATTGCAGATTTCTTTGCGAGACTGTCCAGCAGATAGACGTCATCACGGTCAGTAGCTCCCAATAGCTTTTCGATGCGACCGGCATCCATAGAGCTTTCGGCGAGGATGGCAAATCTGTACTTCAGCACCGGCCTCTGGAGTGTGAACATTCTCTTATGCTCCTGATAATACTCCTTTATCTGCGGCTCTGTAATAAGAGTGTCCAACCTGTCATTGACATAGTGCTGCTCATATCTGAACTTTATGAGAGAGCGGGTATATTCCTCAATCTCCGAAGCAATGTCTTTTTCCTGCTTGGACAGATGGCTGTCCGCAACTTTGGCATAAAGTATCTCGGTCGCCCAGGAATTGATATACTTCATCGTCAGATTTACACTGTCTACGGCTGAGATATTTGCAGGAAGATACCGGCTTACTTCCGACTGGTACAGTTTGTACTTCCCTATTCTCGCTACGAGCTGGTCATCATGTATCAGTGAGGACATGAACTCGCACGAAGACAAGGTGAGAAGAATAATTATCGACGGTATGATAAATTTCCGCATAACTTACAAAGTTAGCAAAAACTATTTTAGTTCATTCCTGCAATGGCCATGATTATTTCATCTATTATCCCTCCGAGCCTTCCCTGGGGATCCACAACATTGTTTGTCATCAGAGAGAACGCTATCGTTTCTGCCTCATCCCCTCCGGACGGCAGAATATATCCGGAATAACAGCAAACACCGTTCATTGAACCGCTCTTCATATAAATCCTCTTTTTTGTGCTTTCCGGGGCCTTGCGCAGGCGGATAGCCAGCGTCCCGGAACCGGGCTGCGGCATGGACTTCAAAAAGCAGTCGAAGACATCCGTAGAGTGCATGGCCTTAAGGAAGGATACAAAATATGCAGGGGACACATAATCTTTCCTTGACAGTCCGCATCCGTCAAAGAGCTGGATATTCCCGCGTGTCGGGAGGCCCATTCTCCCCAGAGCGTCAAGCACAGGAATATACCGGTCAGACATCAGTCTGTAAAGAGTCTCTGCATAGAAATTGTCGCTCTGATAGTTCGTCTCTTTGACTATTGCTGAAAGCGGGATTGAACGGGAAGATCCAAGGAGAATGATGGAGTCACGTACTGCCATGTCATCCGGATCAACGGACGCACTTCCCCATGCGACAGGAAAGCCTTCCTGCGCGAGATATTGACAGAAAGCGGTTGCACAAGTATCCTCGGGAGCCGGCTCGGCTATGAATCCCTTCGAGAAGAGATTCTTATAGTCCCTGACATTTTTCTGGAAATTCAAACCTCTCGGCACCAGGGCGTCACCGCATTCCAGATCTTCGTACTGCCAGGACTTTTCAATTCCTCTGTTCCTGAGATAACGGGAGTCAGCGATTACCCTTCCTTTTATCTCCGAAATCCCGGCTTTGTCCAGAATTGCTTTCCAGTTGTGGAAAACGTCCTCAACCTTTGCCTGCACTCCGATTGTCGGATCTGCACCTCCCATTATGTACAAATCGCCATCCAGACAGCCATTCTCTATTTTCCCGACATACCCGATTCTTGTCTCAAAGCGGTAATCGGCCCCGAGCGTTTTCAACGCTATCCCTGTGGAAAGCAGTTTTGTATTGGAAGCCGGGACCATCCTTTGAGAGGAATTGAACGCTGCAACAGTATCTCCCTTCATATTGACCGCCATCACACCCCACACTGAAGAACGAAGGGGTTCACTTTCAGACAAAGATTCAAGCTTCGAACCCAGAGGATTCCGTGCAAGAAGCGGAACTGCTGCCAATAACGCCGTGGCAGCAAAAAGGCCGCGAAGAATCGCGGCCCTGCATATCTCTCTATTTTTCACTACTCAGCTTTTTTTGCAGCAGGTTTCTTGGCTGCAGGTTTCTTAGCTGCCGGTTTCTTTTCAGCTGCAGGTTTCTTCTCGGCTGCAGG
>JAKSJU010000037.1 GCA_024402095.1 Bacteroidales bacterium
GCATCGAGGGCGTGACGCTGGACGAGGAGCATCTGCGCTACGTGCGGCAGCACCCAATCGACTGGCGCGTACCGACGCACATCCTCTATGGGGAGAATGATAATCTCACTTCACTGGCGACGATCTCGGATTTCGTGCACCGCACAGACGCCACATTCGAGGTTATGCCCGGTGGCGAGCACTGGTTCCACACCCCTGAGCAGATGGCGTTCCTGGACGGGTGGATACAAAGGACAAACACAGTTATCTGAATAGATCATCCAAAGGGACAACAAAGGAAAAGAATGCCGATGGTCTCAGACCGAGGAAACGCTCGAATAAATCGAATTGGCACACGTGGACGGAATTGCCGGATACCTTTCAGAATAAAAGATTATTCAGCCTTAGGCTTGATTCCGTTGATAATATCGAAGACCTGATCCATTCTGGAATATGATTCACCCTCATATCCGAATTGCTTTGCTCTCGCAATGGCTTGATCAAGTTTGCCTTCACTGCACATGTCGGCAACCCACTTTCTGTTTCCCAGGAACTTCTCGCTCTTTTCATAATCAGGGAGGAATTGCTTCAGTTCCTGGATCACAGCTCCGGATGTTCCGAAATGGCGATTGGTGTTTTCATAATGCAGGAGGAACCAGTATTCGGCAGCCGGCATAGAATCGCATAGGATAACCCGCTTGCTCTTGGCATATCTTATTCTCAGCTTCTCGAGTTTTCCTCTTTCTACCGCGTTCCAGGTAGATACATCTGCATCATAGACGCAAATGGCGGTTCCTCCGTCGGCAATCACTTCCGCAATCTTTTTGGCCATCCCGTCGGCAGTCTCATTCCCGAAGAAACGTGGCCTTACCTTGACGCGATAGTCAAATATGGCCTTCAGATGAGTAAAATAACATTGTTCAGTGATACCGGCACCTATTATGGTAGGCATCGGTTCACGTTTGGACTTAGTTTCAACTCTCCTGGCCATGGCGATTATGCTTTGATGTTAGGTAATGCACCGAATACGCCGTTTCTATACGCCTTCTGCAGAGAAGCTATGCGATTCAGTCCTTTGTACTCGACAAGAGAATACAGATCGGTGCTTCCAGACTCTTTCTTTTCAGTAAACCAAACGGAATCCCTTCTGATTAAGTCATCACCAACAGTATTGAGGAGTGGATCATAGTGAGTCGTAACAAGCAGCTGAGCATGGCTCTTTGTAGAGAGGAAACGCTGTATCATGAATTCCACAAGTTCAGGATGCAATGAAGCCTCAATCTCATCAATGAAAAGGAAAGACTGTGTTTCAAGAGCATCATAGATGGCTGCCTCGATACCGAAAGTTCTTTTTGTACCTACGGACTGGCTCTCAGGGTTCATCAAATATCTCTCAACTCCCCTTTCGTTATGTACTGTATGCTCAAAAACGGTCTGAATCGTATTTATGGACTGCTTCGTCTTGATTTCTTCCTTCATTTCATCAGGAGTCCTCTCGTCCTCCAGAAGCATATTGATAATTTTTTTAGGCAGAGCTTTCGATACCTTGTCGGACCTGACATCAGAAATATTGAAATCAGCCTCATGGATAAAGTCAAGCAAATATGACTTGAGCGCAGAATCTTCGTACATCTTGTTGCTCGCATATTCAAACATACTGGAGGATGGCATGACCATCGGCATTATGTTGTTGCGCAGCCAATCTTTAGCGACATCGATTTTTTCTATTGCGATGTTAACCTGGTTCTTCGCAGCGAAGAACGACATATTCGGCAAACATTTAAGAGAAATCTCCTCCTTGGCGGCTGGACTGATTTTCACAGTCGCCGGATTGAAATTGATAACAGACTGGCCATTTTCCAGCGTACGCTCAAACAATTTCTTAGGCTGAACGGATGGATAGTATGACAGTTTCTCGGATATGACCTGTTTCGGAGTAATCTTCAACTCATACCAGTACTTCGTCTCACCTACATAGAATTTCAGACTGAACTCAGACGGCTCGTTTGGCGTGGCAGTGTCCAGCTTGAATGGAGCAGCACCGGTCCTCTCCTCAATGTCCTCCGGTTTGTCAAAGAAGAAATTATGCAGGAATTCTATTGCATCCAGCAGATTTGACTTACCGGAAGCATTTGCCCCATACACCATCGCAAATCGAAGCAGTCTTACATTAGGCGCCACTTCAACTACATGATACTCCTCAAACGTCTGATCCTTTGTCGCCTCGAAGCTTAGAGTAACCTCGTCCTTAAAAGACTTGAAATTCTTGAATTTGAGTTCCTGTATCATAACGCGAAAGATTTTGAGGTTGTTTTGGGACTGCAAAAGTACAAAAAATTTTTAGTTTTCCAAGGGATTATAGGCAAATTTACTAATTCTATTTTCGATTTCTGCACATATTCCGCTAAATTTACAAATAGACTGTCAATATGTCAGTATTTTTTATCTGGAACAAATATTGAGTAGTCCATGCCACGGATGACACGTTGTCATCCATTAAAAACCGGTCTAAGGAGCCGGGATATAAAAACTTTTTGCCTATGGCGTTACGTTTTAAAAAATTTATTGAAAACATTACACTGACTGAGGCCCAGTGGAAAGATGCAAAAACCAAGTACGAAGGCGTCTGCGCTTGCCTGGATAAGCACTTCTACGATTCAGAGTACAACGAGAACCATAAATTTCTCTTTGGCTCATATAAGCTGAAGACCCCCGTCCGCCCCATCGTTCCAGAACAAGACGTTGACGTGCTGTTCAGGATTGACTACTCCACCTATTTAAAATATCAGAACAACCCTGGTGGGCTGCTTCAAGAGGTTAGGAAGGCGTTGAAGGAAAAGTACACCACTACAGACATAATAAAAGCGTGGGGCAAGGTTGTGCTTATTCAATTTTCGGATGGGACACACAACGTGGAAGTGTTGCCCGCATATGAAATGTATAACGGGGAATTCCTTATTCCGAACACCGAAAATGGAGGATCTTGGAATGTATTTGACCCTCGCACTCCTATCAAATCATTTCAGGATTCAAATCAGTCAAGCAATTCCTTGACCCAGGAGTTGACGAAAATGATAAAGGCCTGGAAACGGAATACTTCGACACTGGAATACAAGTCGTATAGAATAGCTGAAGATGTGACCACCTTTGTAAACAACATTTACCCGGACGGTGCTGATACCGGAAGTTATCTGTCTGTTATAAAGAATTTCTTCACTTACATCTTCAACCGGATTTCAAGTACGGACGCAAGATATTCCCACATAAATACCGCCAAGACTAGGGTGGATAAGGCATATCAATATGAAGAAGACGGAAAACATATTGAAGCATCTGAGGAGTTAAGGAAAGTGTTTGGTGATGTATTCCCAAAAGAGGAGGAAAACGACGATAACACAAAAAGTATAAGAAGTTTTACTAATGCTCCTAGTCCATGGCGTGTATAGTTGACAGAACCGACATGGAGTGGATACTGAAGATGCAACCGGAGATGCGCTATGTCGATAGTCATAACGCTTTTGTGGGAACATTTTCTTTCTCCGCTCGATATCGGGATTTGGAATTAATCAGTGACCATTATAAACTGGCTATATTATGCAACGAATTTCCTAACAGCCCTTTGCCTGTGGTATGCGAGATAGGAGGTCGTATTGCTCGGATGAGCAAGATACTCGGTATAGATACGGCAGATCTGCATGTCAATGGGGATGGCAGTTTGTGCATTATTCGCCCCGATAAATTTAAACTCTGGTACCCAAACGGATTTGATATCAGGATATTTGAGCGGCATCTCACCACACACTTATATTGGCTAAGTTATAGAGAACGATATGGCAAAGAACCATGGCCAGGAGAAGAACACGGAGGACTATATAGTTTTGATTAATATGACGAAAGAAATTAGAATTCTTTATCAGCAGATCGGAGACCGATACTGCAAAATGGCCTGGAACCATGCACTCCAATTGAAGGAATCAGACCAGCGGGAAAATAGGTCAAAGAGATTAAAGTTGTGGAAACAAATTTTGTCCGCAGTCAGTTCTGCAGGCATCATCGCAGTCTTTTTTACCTCATTTGGCTGGGAGAAGTGGCTTGAATTGGCAACGGCGTTATTTACTGTTGCCACAATGGTTGTAACTTGGTTGTGCGATAACGGCTCCCTTGACGCAGATGTTGTCAAAGCAAGGAGCTTAGCAGCCGAATGTCACAATATGAGGAATAAGTACGAATCACTGTTGGCAGACATCAAATCAGAATCAATCGGAGTTGACGAGATGCGTTCACGACGCTCCGTGCTGGAAGAAGCAGAGAATGAAATTTTAAAGAAAGATTTTCTGTCGGTATCTCCCAAAGCCATGAAATTGGCCGAAGAAGCTCTGAAAGTGAAACGAGAAGCACAGACATCTGAAGAAGAGCGCAGGGCAATTATCCCAGAACATCTTCAACCGGACAACTGATGTTTTTCGTCAACAACAATGGTTGGAACTCGTCTGTAACGAAGCGGTACTCGGTCGTCTGAGTGCCGCTTCGCTTTCTCAGACCACCGACCTTCTATTGGCTCCGGTCGCTGCGAGAGAAATGTCCGCAAGCGGCCATTACACTCGCGGACGCTTCCTCCGCATTAATGGCAAAGCGGTGTCGGTCAGCAGTTCCTGCTTTCGCAGATCCAGCTCACCGACCCTGTCCATTGGCTCCAGGCGGGCAAGACTGTTGACATCCTCCGCTGCGCTGCGGAGTCCACAGACTTGCTTCCGCCTTCCGCACTGCCTCGGTCGCTTCGCTCCCTGCGGCTTTCCCCGCCCTCCCGCCCTGCGGGATGCCGACTACCGGCTGCCGCCGGTCATCGCGCTGCCGTTGTTATCAAGGGTGATGTTGTCAGTGGTGTTGTAGTTGTGCGGGTGTTCTGCCAGCGCGTGTGTCACTCCCCTATGCGTTGTTGTGCTATTGGTGGTCTTTTACCATATCAGATGATAGAGCGCCTGGTCCCTGCTCTACCTATTGGTGTTACTGCTATTGGGGATTTGGAGAGTTTTGATGATTCCCGCCTTCGGCGAAATTTTGTGTCAGTGGGATGCGAAGGTCGGTGCGGGGCCTCCGTTGTCGGGCACTCACTACGGCCCACAGCGTCCGTGCAGTGCGAATATGGGAATGTGGTCAGCTGCGGTCGGTAAGTCGGCCTACGGCCTCGTTACCCACCTTGCTGGGGTCAATATGCTCCACGAGGCCGGCTTCGCCGTCATCGTCGAGCAGGTCAATAATGTAGAGAGGTATGAGAGACAGAGTCGGCTAAAGCCGCCTCAGACTCTCATCCGTTTGTGCCCCCAACCCCGAGGGGAGATGAACGGACAGGCACCTCCCTTCGACTCACCGGCAGTGCGGTGCGCCGCGAGTTAACATAATCTATCGAGATTGTGTAACAGGTCGGATGGGGCCCCAACCCCACCGCCTGTTTTCGCTTCGCACACAATCTAGATTATGTATAACTAGCTGTGTCAGTGAGTTGAAAGACCGTCAGTGAGTGTGCCTGTCCGAAGAGTCCGCCGCTGTAAGGAGCGGCGCTCGTCAGGAGGAAGGCACCCCTTTTCCTCGTCTTCGCGCCGCGGACTGCTGTCGCAGTCCCTTTACCGCATCACACGCTATGACCGTCAGTGCTTATGTGAGTGTCCGTTCCCCGCTCGTGGGCGGCGGACTCTATGCCCTTCGGGCGGGTCGGCATCGGCTGTGACTCCTTATCCTCCGTTCCGCTGTCGCTACACTCCAGATAAAGAGTCAAGAGCCGAGCCTCCGCGGTAAGGCTTCGCCTTGTCTTATACTGCTCGCCTGATCCTCTCCAGACGTGTGTTCCGCTGCGCTCCACACACCTCTTCCGAGGGCTCGCAGGACAGCGAGACTGTTCCTTCCGCTATCGCTCCAGTCACAGACTCGCAGGTGGTATCGCTGCGCGATGTGTTTATGTCCGGTCACGCTATTCGCCGCTGCGGTCAGTTCCCTCGTTACGCAGAGACTGTCCGCATTCCGCTCGTACCTCGCTCCAGCGTACAGACTCTGCTACGCTCCACGGCTTTCCGCGGAGTCATCTGAGCCTTCCGGCAAAGGCTTCGTTCCTCAGCCCTTGCCTCCAGTCTCATCTGCCTGATCCGCTCCAAGCCGCTCCGCTTCCACTCGGTCACTCACCTCGCGCCGGCGGCCGGACTCTCCCGTCCCAACGCCGTTACCGTTGTGCTTCTTTTCGAGATTCTGTGCCAGTGGCGGAGTCACCGTCATCTCTCGCTCCAACCTTTATCCGTCCGCCACCTGCCGCGGCCTACGGCCTTGCCTGCTCGCGATTTCTGTCCCTCCGGCTTCACGGCTGACGCCGTCAAGCCTACGCTCCAGAAACCGCCGAGCCCGCCCACACTGACGCACGCCCCCAGGTCGTACCGGAATCGACCGACATCACCCGCGCGGACCAGACACCAAAGCAAAAACACATATCATCAAGGGCGGCTCCGCCGCCGTTGCCTTTATCGAGGATTTTCGCTATCTTCGCATACAAGGGATGCCGGTAAAGTTCTTGCCTATTCACTTGCTTGCTTTTTACTCAATCGCAGCTCCCTATGAGCTACCTATGAGTTCAAGACTTTACCCCCTCGGCCCCTCTCCTGGGGCTGATATTCTAGCTTAAGTCCCTTAGCCTCCCAGACGCTCTTGGTCAAGGAGGCTTTTTCTGTATTATATACTTGATGTATTTGACATAGTATCAGTATATTTGCATTACTTATTTCATCCTATACTTTAAGATATGCCAAGATACATTCCAAATGCTCAAATCTCAGACTGCTGGGCCTCTGCAGGCGATGTTACCTTCTTCCATCGTGACGGCATCTGCTATTGGAAGAAGAAGGCCGTCTGCGAGTTCAAAGGTACTCCGGGACAATTGGACCAGGCCGAACTTCACCATCGAGCACTGGAGGCATGGAGAGGTTTGGATCACGGAACGCAGCTGCTCTGGAGTGAGTATGCCGCAACTGTTGAGAGCCATCGACCGCCGTTCGATTCTTCATCGCATATCTCAGGACACAATCTATTTGTGAGCGCATATCACGGATTTGCGCAGCTGGGTGACGAGCACGTTCCCTCGCCCGCATCCTGCGAGAGTTTCCCGGTATTCTTTGCCGAGTTCTCCAGTGTCGAGGCTGTCGGCGACTCGGACCTCATACTGAATATGCACGTCATTCTTGGTGCCACTCTGAAGCCTGAACGGTATCGGCTGATGACGAAGATACAGCTCACAAATCCGGGGCAAGGCCGGCAACCAGGATTTATGCGCAGCCATATTGCCTTAGAAAACTGCACAGGTAACGACTGTATTGTTCAGGTGCCGGTGTCAGATTATAAGTCAAAATGGGGACTCGACCTACATTCATATCAAGTCCATATGCGCTACCTTTTGATAGATTCAGAGACCGGTTACCGGTGCAATTTCAAGAAGTTGTCATTCGTGATTGAGTTCTGAAAAATACTTAAAGTCAAACTATAAGTAAAATAGTGTAATACATTTATACATAGATATTACATTATTTCTTATATTTGCAACGGATTCGGTGGCTGCTACAAGAAATTGTAGTATGAAAGTCGTACCATCCATCGCATTCGGAGATTTCTCCGGTTCAGCCGGAGACGTGACGGCCCGCAGTATCGGAGGCCGAACAATTCTCAACCACAAAGCATATCAGAACAAAGTAAAGAGCGCAGCTCAGTGCTCTTCCAGAAATACTCTGTCCAAAGTTTCCCGGGCGTATAAGCAGCTTACCGATTCCCAAATGAAAGCCTGGGGAGCTTTGGCTGAGCATCTCAAAGGTATATCCACATTCGGCAAGGCGGCAGAAATGACCGCCCACAATGCGTTTGTACGCATCAACGCCAACCGAGAAATGGCTGGCGAGGGTATGCTTGTGGATGCTCCCGATTATCGTTGTGACGTTCCTGAGGTAGATTGGGACGCCATCTGGGTTACTCCTGTCCGCGTACTCTTTACCGGCATCGAGAACCCCACAGGCACATATAAGCTGGTCGTGAAGATGTCTGCCGGCCAGGGTACAGGTGTCACGAAAGGATGGAGCAAAACCGTGGTAGTTTCGCCAGGTATGGTGGACAACTGGGGCGATGCGGCATTGACCCAGCTCTATACCAAGAAAATCGGTTTCATGCCGGCTGTAGGTGACAAGGTGTTCATCGAACTGTACTGGCTTGACCCTGCAACAGGATTTGTGGGAGAAACGATGCGTACGACTCGTGTCTGCATAACCGAGGAAGAAGCCCACGAGGAAGGCTTTGAAGAGCGCGTAGAGTTCACGCTCGACAATGTTTCACCGGAGAGCCACGTATCCAAACTGGATATAGATCTGAGCACGGGCGCACCTGCAATCTCATTCGACACTGTCTGCCTCGGTCATAGCAACGTGGCATCATCTGAGGTCTATCCTGAAGAAGGCGTTCCGACTTCAATGGAAGGATTCAGCTATGTGCTTGCTCGTGGTGCTGGTGAGGGCAAAGTCACTGCCCAATCTTTCCAGGTGCAGTTCATCGGCTCCTACAATCCGAGAATTGTATTTGCCCATCGTGGCGGCAGCTATATCAAACCATCCGAAGTGTTCGGAACCGGTGTCTATTTCAAAAACTAAACGCTTGACCTATGTTCAATTCTATAAGCAACAACTTCGGCGCTGGAACCATCCAGTTCAAGGACTATCAGGAAGAGAACTACGTAGTCCTCAATGCCAAATTCACATACGACACCACCTCTCACGAATATCAGGCTGCTGACGTTCTGGAGATAAAGGTTCCGGACCTGATGATCGACCGCTCTACCGAGACGGGAGTATTAGCCCGCTTCATTGACAGGCAAACCTACTACGGCTCAAATCTGAACTACGATAGCGGCACCGTCATCCGCAGCTGGATTAAGGACAAGAATACCATCTGTCTGGAGAAGTTCGCACCGCTTGAGTGTATGGACGAAATTATCGTCTACATCCAGGCAATGTATGTCGGCAAGCACAAAAGCACGAATGCGACGAAAATCTCAAAGACCTACGCAACGTTTGTCCAGCCGACGAAATACCTCTATACCTCGGATGTCATCTGCGTCATCCACGAGCATTGGGTATTCTTCCACTGCACCTTCTCAAGTGTGTCTTATGCGTACCGGAATCAGCCCTGGGAAGCTGAGATACAGGGCCTGCCTACGGATTTCGCTCTTGATATACCATTCCCGGGCGGCTCCTGCCAGGAACATCCGAATATGGACGGTTTGTCAGAGGCTCATATCGAGAATGGCATATTTACCAACGAGGAGCGCAGCTCAGGCTGGGGCTCCACCGGCTACACTCCTTTCCTGTTCTTCTTCGCAGTTAGAGATACCGAATAGTTATGGCACGTATGACACAGAAAGAAATGACACGCCTGCAGGGCATTATGGCCGTCGCATCATTTGCGGCGGGCGTGGCCATCGCCTGTGCCTGCCTGTTCCTGGTTCCTCCTCCGGGCGAGATTTCGAACTCTGCTATCTCGATTGTGTCCGAGCTGCTGGTTCTGGCCGGAGCTATCCTCGGAGTCAAGACGAGCTATGACGCCAAATTCATAAAGATAGAATCCGACCTTCGGAAGAAGGCAGACAAACCAGATTTTGATTAGATCACTCGTGATGAAAAACTTCATACTTCTTCTCCTCCCGTTCATCTCTGTGGCCTGTTCGGTTTCTCGGCAGGTCACACCACGGGAACAAACCACGGTCGAAGTTCGGGAGAAATCTGTATTCGTTACGGATACGGTTTATGTCGAGCTTCCCCAGATTGTGGAGAGAGTACAGACACTCGACACCACTTCGGTAATCGAGAATAAGTACGCCAAATCGGCCGCTTCGGTATCGGGTGGAGTCCTCGCCCACTCTTTGGAGTTAAAGCCCGTCAGAGAGCCCAAAACCGTACAGAAAGAGATTGTCTACAAAGACTCGGTTATCGTCAAGGAGATAAATGTCGATCATTACATCAATGTTCCTGCAGAACTATCCGGGTGGCAGAAATTCAAAATCAAACTGGGCGGCTACGCCTTCGCCCTGGTAATACTTTCGATAGTGTGTTTCACTATATATTTTGTTTCACGTTTTAACCATTCAAAGCTATGAAGTACGTTCCTTCAATCGCCTTTGAGGAGATGTCAGGCTCCGCAAAGGGTGTGACTGCGGCAAAGACCCGTGGTCGCAAGTACATCCGCAACCGCGGATACGGCAATGCTTCAGGGACTTCCAGCCAGGCGTCCGTGAAGGCTATTTTCAAGCAGCTGTCTCAGGCATGGCAGGGGCTCACCAACGCCCAGATCCTCGCCTGGAACTCTGCCGCTCTCTCTGCTGAGGCCAAGTCTGTCCTCGGTACCAAGACCAAGATCACCGGAAGCAACCTCTTTATGAGGCTCAACTACTGGGTGGTCTTCTGTGGTGGTGATATCCTCACCCTCCCTCCGACTCTGTCCGGTGTCGATGCTCCTGCAGCAGCGACCCTCGCGCTGTCAGACGAGGCATTCACTCTCACTCTGGCATCAATCCCTTCTGTCACCACCAACCTCAAGCTCGTCATCTGCGCATCCGAGCCTCAGAGCAACGGTATCAGCAAGGCGTACGCAAAGGCTGCGGAGTTCATCGCTCCTCAGACTCCCGTCACCACTGCCATCGCTCTCAAGACCGCGTACGACAACAAGTACGGCGCTCCTTCAGAGGGCAAGCCTAAGGTGTTCGTGAAGTACTTCTACGTCAACACGGCCACCGGCGAGAAGTCTGGCGACATGCTCGCACTGGCAGTGCTTGAGGCAGACGAAGACTGAGGCCCCGCTCCGGACAACCCCGGAGGTGGCGACTCCGGGGGCGCGTCCGGGGATGATCCCGGACAAGGTCCAGGGTCAGGCGGTAACGAGCCAGAAAGAGAACCGACGATTTATTCAGTCGTAGTCGGCTCAACAGGTGGAGGATACAGCATCAATGAGTATGGCTCATCCAATGCCGTAATGGACACCCAGGCCGATGGCAAGTTCTTCTTCAGGCTGACCGGACAGAACCTTGATGCGATTCAGTCGCTGAAGGTGGTCTGCAAGGATACAGAAGGCAACTTCATCATATCTGAGCCAGTGCTCGATGAAGAAGAATCCACAGAGACCGAGTATCGCTACACATTCATCTATGATGGAGATTCGGAAACACTCAAGTACGACTGCATCCTGCTGAATGGAGAGATAAAATTCTGGGCGTACGGTTCAACCTACATGCTCTAAGCCGCAACATCAGAAAGCCGAAAGGCTGGTAACGAATGCCCTCCGTAGAGAAATCTGCGGAGGGTTGTTGTTTGTATATTCGTATCTGAGCAACAGAAACGATTCGAGGAACCGGTGCTGATATGAAAAACTAAACCCGGTAGCTTGAATTGCTTCAGGGGCTATCGGGAATCAACGATGCAAATGTACGAATAAAATTCTTAATTTCGTAGCCGAGGTCTGATGCCAGACTTCATTTGTTAACACCTGGGCGGTTCCCTCTTCGTGAGAGAATCGCCCTTTTCGTTCTATTTGTTTCGTAGAAGTTAGGAGTTCTCGCCGAAGACCTCGGTGACGCTATCAATTCTGTCCACGGTTCAACTTGGTGGACAAACGGTGGACAATTTTGATAACTCTTTTGCCTTAATCCATTGATTTTCAGAAGTGTGACTACTGCACCCATCTGCTGCATCGGAAAGTGAAACCCGATTAACATCGATGACGGGTGGATTCAAAGGACAAGTTTAACTGCTTCTTATTTTAACAGGTCATCAAGGGAGACAGAATGATTGACGACGTCACTGAAAGATCCTTTTGCAAGTCCGAAGGATGCTATTATTGCGACCTGTATTGAATGAGTCT
>JAKSJU010000038.1 GCA_024402095.1 Bacteroidales bacterium
AAGCGCGACTTCTCTCTCAACCTCAAGAACAAGAGATTCTGGAGCGAGGAAGAGCAGAGGTATATCACCCTTAAAGTTTCTTGCAAGGGTATGAGAACAATCGAGAAGAATGGCCTTGAGGCTACTATTCGCGAGGCTCGTAAGAAAGGATTGGTTAACCTTGTTTAAATCGTAACACTATGGCAAAGAAAGCAAAAGGAAACAGGGTGCAGGTCATCCTTGAGTGCACTGAGCAGAAAGAGAGCGGTGTACCTGGAATGTCACGTTACATTACCGTGAAGAACAAGAAGAATACACCGGAGAGAATGGAGCTTAAGAAATATAACCCATTCCTTCACAAAGTAACTGTTCACAGAGAAATTAAGTAAGGAGGATAGATTATGGCAAAGAAAGCCGTCGCAACATTCGCAGCTAAGGCTGGTGCGAAGAGCATGGTAAAGTGCATTCGCATGGAGAAGTCTCCTAAGACCGGTGCTTATGTATTCACAGAGCATCTCGTAGAAGAGGAGAAAGTAAAGGATTATTTCGCAAAGAAGTAATTGATATTACATAAAAAAGAGGGGTGCTGCGATTGCAGCGCCCCTCTTTTTTGTCTATATTTGTACTCCGATGGAAGGAATAGAAAAGACAAAGCAGAGTTTCTTTCAGAAGCTGTCACGCGCAGTGGCCGGTCACTCCAGAGTGGACGACGATACTTTGGATGCAATCGAAGACGCGCTGGTCGCCAGCGATATGGGTGTTGACACCACGCTGAAGATCATTGACAGGCTTGAAGACAGGGTGGAAAGGGACAAGTTCATGGATTTCAATGAGCTTGTCAATCTGCTCCGCGAAGAGATAGGAGCTTTGGTCATAGACGGAGAGAATGCCGGGAATGCTCTATGTCCGCAGACGGCGGACGGTAAGCCCTATGTCATCATGGTGGTGGGCGTGAACGGAGTCGGAAAGACCACTACGATAGGTAAGTTGGCGGCGAAGTTCAAGGCGCAGGGAAAGAAAGTAGTCATCGGAGCGGCAGATACGTTCAGGGCGGCAGCCGTCGATCAGCTGGTCATCTGGGCCGAAAGGGCCGGTGTTGATATCGTGAAGCAGGCAATGGGCTCGGATCCGGCGTCGGTAGCGTATGATACCGTAAGCTCGGCTGTTGCAAAAGCTGCGGATGTGGTGCTGATTGATACCGCCGGCCGCCTCCACAACAGGATTGACCTGATGAACGAGCTTACCAAGATACGCAATGTGATGCGCAAGGTTATCCCTGATGCGCCTCATGATGTGATGCTGGTGCTTGACGCGTCAACCGGACAGAATGCTTTCCAGCAGGCAAAGGAATTCTCAAGGGCAACGGATATTACTTCTCTGGCAGTCACAAAGCTTGACGGTACTGCAAAGGGTGGCGTTGTGATAGGGATAGTGGACCAGTTCAAAATACCGGTACGCTATCTTGGAGTAGGGGAAGGCATCGAAGATTTGAAAGATTTTAACAAAAAGGAATTCGTGGACTCGCTTTTCAGTCCCGAGGACCTGAAATAACAACCAGATATGAAATTAAGTTACAATTGGCTTAAAGAGTACATTGAGTGTGACCTTACGCCGCAGCAGATTGCTGATGCCATCACATCCATCGGTATTGAGGTGGACAGCCTTGAACAGCAGGAGGAGATTCCAGGCGGACTTGCAGGGGTAGTTGTTGCCAAAGTAGTAGAATGTGAACCGCATCCTGACAGCGACCATCTTCATATTACTAAAGTTGATGCCGGAACGGGTGAACTTTTGACTGTGGTATGCGGCGCTCCAAATGTCGCTGCGGGTCAGAAAGTCCTTTTCGCCCAATTGGGAACTGTACTTCCGGGGGATTTCAAGATTAAGAAATCGAAGATCCGCGGCGTTGAGTCAATGGGTATGATCTGCGCTGAAGATGAACTCGGGATAGGCACCAGCCATGACGGGATTATGGTACTGCCTGAAGATTCCGTAATAGGCACGCCGGCAAAGGAATATCTCCATATCGGCACAGAAGCGGTGATTGAATATGAAATCACCGCCAACAGAGTTGATGCCGCTTCCCATTGGGGTGTGGCCCGAGACCTCTACGCATATCTCAAGTTGAACAATATCCCTTGCAAACTCAACCGCCCTTGTGTCGATGCGTTCAAAGAAGGAGCCGGTGAAGGTCTTTCCGTTGAAGTGAAGGATCCTGACGGTGCACCGAGATATACAGGAATCACAATCAAGAATGTTAAGGTTGGTCCTTCTCCGGAATGGCTACAGAAAAAGCTTGTCAGCATAGGACTCAGGCCTATCAACAATATTGTCGATATCTCCAATTTCGTGCTCTTCGAGCTCGGACAGCCGCTTCACACCTTTGATGCCGACAAGGTTGAAGGCGGTAAGGTGATTGTCCGCCGCGCAGTTGAAGGCGAACCTATTAAGACCCTTGACGGAGTCGAGCGCAAGCTATGCGCTAAAGACATGGTCATTGCCAATGTCAATGCTCCGATGTGCATTGCCGGTGTATTCGGTGGCGAAGAGTCCGGGGTTACTGAAAATACAACCTCAGTATTTGTAGAGAGTGCATATTTCGATCCGGGCAGCATACGCAGGACAGCCAAGAGTCAGACACTGCAGACAGATGCTTCTTTCCGTTACGAAAGAGGTGCAGATCCAGAGGTGCCGATATTTGCGCTTAAGAGAGCCGTGCTTCTGATCCAGGAGTGCGCAGGCGGAGAGGTTGTCGGCAAAATCCGTGAGTCTTATCCCGAAAAGATTGAGCGCAAGCGCATAGAACTCGATTATGGCCGTATTGAAGACTTCGTAGGGTACAAGCTTGGCTTTGATAAGATTGAGTCGATTCTCGGATACCTTGGGTATGATTTCATAGAGAAACGAGAGGGCGGTGCTACAGTGGCTGCGCCTTCATATATGATTGACGTTTACCGTGAGTGCGACGTGATTGAGGAAATCCTGAGAATATACGGATATGACAACATTCCTCTGCCTCACCATATGAAGATGTCCGTATGCGCGTCTCCGACCCCTCAGCCGGAAGCTGTGCGCAACAATATTTCCAACTTCCTTGCCGCTAACGGATTTGTCGAGACAATGAACAACTCACTTACAAAGAGCGAGTATTACGCCGGACTCAGCTCCTTCCCTGAGAAGTGCTGCGTGCGTATAGTGAACCCATTGAGCTCTGACCTTAACGTTATGAGGCAGACCCTTCTTTTGAGCGGACTCGAAGTCGTTGCATACAACGTCAACCGTCAGATTTCTTCTCTCAAGACTTTTGAATACGGTTCAGTGTACAGAAGGCTTCCGGAGGGAGACGGTACCACTCTGGCCAGCTACGAAGAGCATCAGTGCTTTACTCTGATGATGACCGGAACTCCGGACAAGACATGGAAGTCAGCTCCGCAGAAGAGCGACTATTTCCAGATCAAGGGCTATCTCGAACTCCTTCTCCGTCGCTTCGGAGTGGATATATATCAGATGTGGACGGAGGCTGCACCTTCAGATATCTTCTATGAAGGCATGACATACAAGCTCCCCGGACAGGGAAAACAGCTTGCTGTTCTCGGGCAGGTCAATCCGGCATTGTGCCGCAAGTTCGGAATAAAGCAGCAGGTTTTTGCTGCGGAAATCAACTGGCAGGTACTCTTTGAACTTGTCAAGAGAGACAAGGTCGCATTCAAGGAAATGCCGAAGTTCCCGGAGGTGCGCAGAGACCTGGCGCTCCTGCTGGACGAGAGCGTCAGTTATGCCGACCTTCGCGCTGCTGCATTCAAGAGTGCGAAGAAACTCGTCAAGAGCGTTTCTCTGTTCGATGTTTATCGTGGCGACAAGATTCCTTCAGGCAAGAAACAATATGCTCTCAGTTTTGTAATCCAGGACGAAGAGAAGACCCTTACGGATCAGGATACTGAGCGCGTAATGGACAGACTGCTTACTATGTTCAAGACTGATTTCAAGGCAGAACTCAGATAATGCGAAGACCGTCAGCCCATATCCTTCTGATCGCACTGGCAATGCTGTTTGCATCGTGCCAGGGCGGACCAAGGAAGATTCCTGAAAAAAAGATGATTCAGATATACGCTGATATGTTTATGGCAGATCAGTGGATACTGACCAACGTGTCGGAAAGAAGGACTGCGGACACCTCTTTGTTTTATGAGCCTATTTTCAGGAAGTACGGTTATACTACAGAAGACTATCAGTATAGCCTTCATCGCTACCTGGAAAATACGGAGAAATTCGACAAGATGGTGGATAAGGTCAAAGAGACCCTTGAGGAAAGAAAAAAATGCTTAGAGAACCAACAGTCTTCGGACCAATAAAAACGAGGCGGTTAGGCTATTCGCTCGGAATCAATCTTTTGCCGCAGAAGGGCAAACTGTGCGATTTTGACTGCATCTATTGCGAATGCGGTTGGAATGCGGACGGACGGGATGACAAGGTTCTCCCGACTGCATCGCAGGTAAGGTCCGCCCTTGAGGAAAAGCTTGCACAGTGCATGCTTGACGGGACGCAGATGGATTCCATTACTTTCGCAGGGGACGGAGAACCTACGCTTCATCCCGATTTTCCGGCAATCGTCGATGATGTCCTGACACTCAGGGACATATATTATCCTTCCGCAAAGGTATCAGTTCTCTCCAATGCAACGCGTCTGGGAGACGGGAAAGTCTTTGAAGCATTGAAAAAGGTCGATAACCCAATAATGAAACTGGACGCTCCGACCGATGAACTGGTCAGCAGGGTGAACAAGCCTAATGCCGCTTATTCTGTGGCCGAGGTAGTGGGAAATCTTGCAAGATTCGAGGGTAATTTCATTTTGCAGACTATGTTTCTAAAAAGCCGGGATTTCGACTCTTCCTCTCCGGAAGTCATAGAAGGCTGGATGGATATCGTACGTTTCCTGAAGCCAAGGCAGATTATGGCATATTCAATAGACAGACCGACTCCTCAGGAAGGCCTGGTGAAATTCAGCGAATCACAGATAAAAAAACTTGTCCAGCCACTGCTGGACGAAGGTTTCAATATACAAATCAAAGCATAAAAATGGATTATTTGCAGAAGTACAATTATGTTCCGTCTGAAGAGACAATCTCCAGACGCATTCAGGCTATCGCAGGAAGTCTTGAGAGTGTGGTCTCTCCTGCAGTCTTGAAAAAATGTTTCTCGCTGATGGATTTGACAACCCTTCACACAAATGATACGGACGAATCTGTACTGAAGCTGGTCCGCAAAGTGAACGATCTGCCTTCCAGATATCCTGATTATCCTCTTCCGGCATCCATTTGTGTATATCCTAATTTTGCGCATGTGGTTCGGGAGAACAGGGCGGACGAGAATGTCCACGTGACCACAGTGTCAAGTTGTTTCCCTTCAGCGCAGAGTTTTCTTGAAGTTAAGGTCAGAGAATGCGAACTGGCTGTCGAGGACGGCGCTGACGAGATTGATATAGTCCTGGCTCTCAATTCTTTCCTTGCCGGAGATTATGAAAAGGCAGCCGGCGAAATAAAGGCAATGAAAGCCGCCATTGACACAAAGGCAGCGACACTCGGTAGGAAAGTCATACTTAAGGCCATTCTTGAAACCGGACTCCTTGTCTCTCCTGAAAACATTGCCAAAGCCTCCTTCCTTGCTATGGAGGCGGGTGCGGATTTCATAAAGACATCCACTGGGAAGGTGGATGTGAATGCCACACCGATGGCTGCATTCGTCATGTGTGAGTGCATAAAGCGCTATTATGAGCAGACCGGCAGGAAAGTGGGATTCAAAGCCGCAGGCGGCATTTCCACAGCTAAGGATGCAGTCGCATATTATTATATTGTATCCTCCGTCCTTGGAGATGAATGGTTGGACAGGAGCCTGTTCCGTTTCGGTGTCAGCAGACTTGGAAACAGCCTTATGGGAGCAATCGAGCAGCAGACAGTCAATTTCTTTTAGTTTATTTGCAGCAAATCAGGCACGAATCCGATATGATTTCAGCCCTTACAGATACCTGTAGGGGCTGAAATTGTAATTAGGGGTTTACATTTGATGACAAACCCTTTTTTATGGCTCACTTTGCATCAAATAAAAAGTGAACTATGAAAAATATTGTCAAACTGTTTGCGTTAGTCATTGCAGTGTCCTCCTGCTCTGATGTGCTGTCTATCATGGGCTATGAAAAGAAAGACCCCGGGGAAACTAAGGTTTATCACGAAATGATTGTCCTTGGGGACCAGCTGGAAGATCCGTATTCCGTAGAGAATATGACAAAGGCGCTGGAAACCCTCTATCCGACAAAAGCGGGAAGAGTTGCCCTGAACACGACGAATCTGTATGTCCGCTTCCTTCCGGAAGAAGACTCACAGTTGAAATTACTTGAATCAATGGGACTTACCCTGCTTGATCATCCGGTGGATTTTGAGATTGTAAGGGAAGGCGATTATTACCACGATCCGGAAGTTGACAAGGATGCCATCACCTGGCAGTATGCCGTCGTAGACAAGGATTTTGAATTCCCGGCAGACATAAAGTACGAGATTCTGGACAAATGCTACATTCCTTCTGAAGAGGCAGGCACGAAGAGCGGGGACATTGATTGGGAGGCTGTGGAGAGAGAGTCGTTCCTGCTGACAGGAAACGGTGCCCTGGTGCGTGCCGGTACCAGCGGTTCGGGGAAGCCCAAAGGCCGGATAACGATATTGGACGAGGCATACAGTGACGAGCCTGTAGGCGTGGCGGGAGTGCGTGTTTCCTGCAATCTTTTCGTCAAGTTTGCAAACTGTTACACGGATGAGGACGGATATTACGAGATGGACAGGATATTCACGTCCGAGCCCCGCTACAGGCTTGTTTTTAAGAATGAGAACGGTTTCGCAATAGGGATGAACCTTATTCTTGTGCAGGCATCGGTTTCAACGATGGGGAAGGGGAGCGTTGAAGGCGTGAGCCTGGAGGTAACAAAAGACTCCGACCGCAGCCTGTTTACAAGATGTGTTGTCAACAACGCAGGATATGATTACTGCGCTGCCTGCAAAGAAACCGACAATATGATAGCCCTGCCTCCTGCAAACCTGAGGCTGTGGATACTTAAGGATTTCGGAACCAGCATGCCGCTGATGCTGCAGCAGGGCGTCGGGATAGACAATACAATAGTCGGAGACTATCTCGGGGAATATTCATTCCTCCTCAAGATGCTGCTCCCGGATGTAATACTTGGACTGAAGGGCAAGAATGACTATCCTGAGATCTATGCGGAAGCCCTTCATCAGTTTGCGCACGCCAGCCATTTCGTCAAAGTGACTGCATCATATTGGAACAAACTGGTGGTGTATCTCCTGAAATCGTTCATCACGTCAGGCTTCGTGCAATACGGGACCGGTACCGAGGCTGACCACGGATACTGTGAAATAGCTGAAATGTGGGCCTATTATGCCCAGACAAAGCTTTATCAGGCAAGATATCCTGACAGCGATACTCTTTTCGGAACGAACTACTGGTTCAGTCCTCAGATTCTTTTCTTCCTGGATGAAAGGGGATTCGGAATGGATAAGATATTCTCCGTGTTGTCCGAGGATATTGCGGATACTGAGATGCTGCAGCATAAACTGCACTATATATATCCCGAGAACGCAAGCATCATCAATCAGGCATTTATGAGGTATAACTGATGAAAAGAACATTGCTTTCCGTGATTCTGGCTCTGATGCCGTTATGTCTGCAAAGTCAGAACTTGTCCGTGTCAACCAATCTGGCTGATTATGCCATGCTCGGTACTGTGAATGCCGGTGCATCCGTGTCGGTCGCCCGCCATTGGACTGTGGATGCGTCTGTTAAGTACAATCCGTTCAAATACGGCTCCGGCAATGAGGTGAAACAGTACCGGCAGAGGCTGGTCAGTGCGGGGGCGAGGTGGTGGCCTTGGTATGTGTATTCCGGTTGGTGGATATCCGGAAAGGCTCAATATCAGGAGTTTACCAAAGGCGGTTTCGTTTCGGAAGAGACTTCTGAAGGCGACAGATACGGAGGGAACATTACTGCGGGCTACTCGTATATGGTCGGGAAGCATCTCAATATGGAGTTCGGACTCGGAATGTGGGGCGGATACGAGAAATATACGACTTACGCCTGCCCCCACTGCGGCGCAATTGTGGACGAAGGAGAGAAATATTTCATACTGCCGAGTGACATCATCGTGTCATTGTCATATATTTTCTAAAAAATCCTTATATTTGTAGTCCTTTAATGCGCGGGTGGCGAAATGGTAGACGCGCTAGTTTCAGGAGCTAGTGGGGTAAAACCTGTGTGAGTTCGAGTCTCATCTCGCGCACGATAATAGCCTCGACAGGTTGCAGGAGCAACGGTTGAGGCTATTACAGTGTTAGTAGTACTATATGCAAGACATTAGAAACATAGCCATCATCGCTCATGTCGACCACGGCAAGACAACTCTGGTCGACAGGATGATATATCAGGCCAATCTGGTCCGCCAGCCTGAAAATCTCGGACAGCTCATAATGGATAACAATGAGCTCGAACGTGAGAGAGGAATCACCATTCTCGCAAAGAACGTTTCAGTTATCTACAAAGGTGTCAAAATCAACATTATAGATACTCCGGGCCATAGCGATTTCGGAGGAGAGGTTGAGCGTGTGCTGAATATGGCTGATGGCGTCCTTCTGCTGGTAGACGCATTCGAAGGCTGTATGCCTCAGACCAGATTCGTGCTTCAGAAGGCTATACAGATGGGTAAGAAACCTATCGTAGTCATAAACAAGGTGGATAAGCCGAACTGCCGCCCGGACGAAGTCCAGGAAGAGGTGTTCGACCTTATGTTCAACCTTAATGCTACAGAGGACCAGCTGGATTTCAGGACGGTTTACGGCTCGGCAAAGCAGGGATGGATGTCCCTTGACTGGAAGCAGCCTACTGACAACATCACCCCGTTGCTCGATACTATTCTCGAAGTGATACCTGCACCACAGATAGTGGAAGGCACACCTCAGATGCTGATTTCTTCTCTCGAATACTCGCCTTACGTGGGACGTATCGCTGTGGGAAGAATCACCAGAGGATCTCTCCGTACAGGAAGCAATATAAGCCTGTGCAAGCGCTATGACATTGTGCAGAAACAGAAGATCAAGCAGCTCATGGTATTCGAAGGCCTCGGAAAGGCAAATGTCGATGAGGTGACCTGCGGAGATATCTGCGCTGTAGTCGGAATTGACGGATTTGAGATAGGTGACACCATCGCCGACTATGAAAATCCGGAGGCGCTCCCTCCGATTGCCATAGACGAGCCTACGATGAGTATGCTCTTCACCATCAACAATTCTCCTTTCTTCGGTAAAGACGGTAAATTCGTCACTTCCAGGCACCTTAAAGAGCGTCTGGACAAGGAACTGGAGAAGAATCTGGCCTTGCGCGTAAAACCCGGTCTGACGGCTGATTCTTTCATCGTTTACGGACGCGGGGTGCTGCATCTTTCTGTGCTTATCGAGACGATGAGGCGTGAAGGATTCGAATTGCAGGTCGGCCAGCCTAAAGTTCTCGACAAGACAATCAACGGACAGAGGTGCGAGCCTATTGAGGAACTTTCCATCGAAGTCCCGGAAGAATTCGTCGGTGCAGCAATCGAGATAAGTACCCGCAGAAAAGGCGCGCTTATCCATATGGAGCCGAGGGGAGACAGAACACTTCTTGAGTTCGAGATTCCGACCAGAGGACTTATGGGACTCAGGAGCAACCTTTTGACAGCATCGCAGGGTGAGGCCATTGTAGCCCACAGATATAAAGAATATCAGCCGTTCAAGGGAGAGATAGAGCGCAGAAGCAATGGCTCTCTGGTTTCTCTGGAGACAGGACAGTCCATTGCCTATTCAATGAACAAACTGCTCGACCGCGGCCGTTTCTTCGTGGATCCTGGCGAGGATATTTACCTCGGTCAGGTTGTGGGAGAGCACACACGCGAGCGAGACCTGAATATCAATATATGCAAGACCAAGAAACTTACGAACGTGCGTGCCGCCGGGTCAGATGAGAAGATTGTTCTCCCTCCGGCCATCAAGTTCTCTCTTGAGGAAGCCCTTGAGTATATTCAGGAGGATGAACTGGTTGAGGTGACTCCACATTTCATGAGAATACGCAAAATACTGCTCGATCCGCTTGCCCGTAAAAGAAATAGCGACAACGAGGATTGATAATACCGAAAAATTTGTTACCTTTGCAACCCTTTAGTATACCAGTCAATATATTGAAGGCCGGCAGAAACCAGTACAAATGGCATGCTGACGGAGAGTTCTTTGGTATATTCGAGAATTCAGAAATAAAGGATGCCGACCTTGACATCGATGTCTGCGTCATTTATGATGATTACTCCATTGAAGTGAGCTGCAGGATAACAGGAAGCGTTGTTGTGATTTGTGACAGATGTCTGGAGGATTTGACACTTTCTGTCGATACCGGTTTTGAGGATGATGAGTTCGAAGATGCTGATGTTGTGGACCTCAGGCAGGACATCTACGATTATGTTTGCATCTCGCTCCCAATGGTACGCACGCATCCGGAAGGGGAGTGCAACCAGGAAACAACGAAATTTTTGAGCAAATAAATATTAAAATAAGTTAATATGGCACATCCGAAACACAAACTTTCAAAGCAGCGCAGAGACAAGCGTCGTACACACGATTTCGCTCCTGTCCCTACTCTTGCTACATGCCCTAACTGCGGAGCAACTGTGATGTATCACAGAGTATGCCCTGAGTGCGGTTATTACAGAGGTCGTCAGATCATCGTCAAGAACGCTGAGTAAGACAGATCTTGGATTCCATCCGGTTCCGTAGTTCAACGGATAGAATGGAGGTTTCCTAAACCTTAGATGGCAGTTCGATTCTGCCCGGGACTACAAAGACGCCTGAAGCATTCGCTTCGGGCGTCTTTGTAGCTGCTGCCTGCGGCAGCACTATTTCTCAACCCTCTGTCGCTTGTGCGACATCTCCCTGTCAGGGAGAATGCGGCTCCACTCACGTTACGCCGGCGACTCCCGTCGTTCGCATCGCTCACTCCTTCGTCGCGGCCGCTGATGC
>JAKSJU010000039.1 GCA_024402095.1 Bacteroidales bacterium
GCATCGAGGCCTCTCCGTAGCCTGTGATGCCGTCGTATTCAATTTCGACCTGCACATCGGGCGTAGTGGTGCGGGAATAGGATGCCACGGTGAAAGTGTGTGCAAGCTGTATTTCGTAAGGGAACCAGCTGAGTTTCATCCTTGCTCCGGACCGGGATGACTCGACGGGCGCTGCGACTTTGCGCTCGGCAGACGGCACGGAGCAGGAGGCTATCGCCAGACCTGCTCCCAGTGCAGCCGTAGTCTTGAGAAATTCCCTTCTCTCCATATTAAATGGCCTTGATAAGTTTTGCGTCAGGAAGGTTATTGAGCTGGGTGGCCGCGTCACCGACGACAACGATAATCATATTGTCAACGTTGAGGTATTCCTCAGCCTTTGCCTTGATGTCTTCCAGAGTCATAGCATTGACAACCTCTTCTTCCTTTGAGATGAAGTCGTCAGGAAGATTGTATTGCCTGATGCTTGAAAGCATTGCCACCAGACTCTGTGCCGTTTCGAAAGCAGAGGCATTTGCCCTGAGCATCGCTCCCTTCACGCCATCAAGTTTCTCCTGGGTATAGTCTTCCTCAAAATTGCCTATGATTTCCTTAAACAAGGCGACGGATTCCTTTGTAGAACTGCCCTGAACGCTAGATGCGGCGTGGAAGTACCCTGTCTCGAGATTGGAAGTGAATCCAGAACTTGCTCCATAGGTGTAACCTCTCTGGAGGCGGAGCACTTCGAAGAGGCGTCCGGCAGAGCCGGCACCAAGCTTCTCGTTCAGGACGTCCAGCTTGTGGTATTCAGGGTCGCTGATAGTCATGCCAGGACCGATGATATAGATATATGACTGTTTTGAACCAGGAAAATCTATGAAATATGTCCCGCTCGCAGCACTCTGCCCGACTTTGATTTCAGGAACCTGGACTTCCGGACCATCCCAGCCTTCCAGCACGGCAAGCGCCTTTTTGAGAGTCGGAAGATCCACGTCACCGGCAACGTCGATATGTGTATTCTTCGGTGTCAGTGTGGCGTAATATGCCTTGATATCCTCCATTGTGATAGCGTCAATACTCTCGTTTGTCGTGAAATCGGAGTAGATACAGTCTCCGAGCCAGAGCTTGGTTGCGGCTCTAGATCCCAGAGAAGTGATGCTCGTCAGGGCATTTTGGATGGATGATTTCTGACTTTTGACCGCGCGGGTGAAAGCGTCCTCGTCGAACCTTGGACTGGTAATCATCTCGCATACTATTTCCATTACAGCCGGAAGATTCTTCGACAGAGTACTTACACTGATATTGGTTGATTTTGTACTGTTGCTTACGCGTGCGCTGGCTCCCAGTTTCTGGAGAGCCTGCTCGATTTCGAAAGCGGAGTGCTCCGCTGTACCTTCATTCATCATACTGGCATTGATGGCGGCCGTACCCCTCTTTCCCGCAGGATCAAGGACGGATCCTCCGTCAATGGCTATAGTGAGATTAACCATCGGGATTTCGTTCTGAGTTATACCGGCTACTTTGATACCGTTTGCCAGAGTTGACCTCCATATTGAAGGGATATTGGTCTTAGGAGAATTCGGCATATATCCAGGTTCGACACTGCGGTCGATCTTTGAAGGAGTGCGCTCATAGTCGTCGTCAACGATAGCGCCCGCCTTGCTGCTCATAGTCTGCTTGCTCTGGTCCTCCATAGTGAGCTGCGCAGGAACGCTGCCTTCGATGGAAAGCTCGGTTTCCCCTTGAGGAACAGCCACGACAGCAACATAGTTCTTACCCTTGACGTATTTATTGTACACCCTCATTACATCCTCGGAAGTGACTCTGTTGAAAGCTTCGATATCGTCTACGAACTGGTCAGCCTTGCCGTAGAACTCCTTGCTTCTCGCCAGCATCATAGCCTTGCCGAGCACACTGCCCAGGCTGCGGTATGCCGAAGTCTCGTTCATTGCCTTGATTGTGGCAAGCTCCTCTTCATCAACTCCATTCTCCTCGAAGTCAGCCATTGCCTGTCCGATGGCCTCCATCAGAAGGTCAATGTCCACACCCGGGAAGGCGGTCGCGCTGATGCTTATCTGACCTGCGCTCTCGCGGGATGAATTGTAGGCTGATACGCGAGGGGCGAGATTCTTCTCCACGATATTCTTATAAAGAGGAGAATTCTTTCCGCGGCCAAACAGACTGCAGAATGCATCGAGAGCCGCTTCGTCTTCGTGGCCGGCGGCAACAGCAGACCAGGCGATATCAACTGCGGGCATACTTGCAAACTGATCCTCATAGTACAGGGTCTTGGTCTCGTCCAGGGTAACATCCCATACTGCAGGCTTTTCTACAGGATGTCCCGGTATCTCTGCAAAGTATTTGTCTATAAGTGCCTTTACTTCATCAGGATCGAAATCTCCAGCAATGCAGAGAGTTGCATTTGAAGGCACATAGTAGGTACCGTAGAATTCTTTAACGTCTTCGATTGTGGCTGACTTGATGTCATCGAATTCACCTATAACAGTCCAGCTGTAAGGGTGTCTCTTAGGGAAAAAGTTCTTGCACATAACGTCATCCATCATACCGTATGCGTTGTTCACTTCGGTCTGCCGCTTCTCGTTGCAGATAACGTCCTTTTCGCGTTCAAGCCCACTCTGTGTCACTGTGTTTATGAAATATCCCATACGGTCTGATTCCATCCAGAGAATTTTCTCAAGTGCATTGCGCGGCACGCACTCATAGTATATCGTGTAGTCGTTTGACGTTCCACCGTTGAAATCGCCGCCCATATCGGCAATCTTGGTGAAGAACGCGTTGCGCGGAAGGTTCTCAGAGCGCTGGAAGAGCATATGCTCGAAGAAATGTGCAAAGCCGGTTCTGCCTTCTTTTTCACGTGCGCTCCCCACGTGGAAAGCAATGGCTTGGGCGACTATCGGGTCGCTGTGGTCTTCGTGAAGCACTACCTTGAGACCATTGTCAAGGGTGTACTCTTCGTAATCGATTTTCACAGCATCGCTGTTGCTGTCCTTGCAGGATGCAAAAGCGGTGATTGCTGCGACAGCAGCCAGTACATACACGAATACATTTTTCATAAGATATAGATTTTAAGTATTTGATTATAATCCTTGAGATGAAGGCAAATATAATAAAAAGCAGCAATCCCGGATATGTACCCGTTGATTCGCGTGTGTACCATTTCACTCGCCTGTACGAAAATGAACCGCTTTTCTATCGAGCCGGCACGATATTGAACCGAATGATTCTTTCGATGGCGCGCTGGCAAACAGGGCAGAAACCGGCTGCGTCATTGGTCCGCATACGGCAGTCCTCGCACGCACGCCAGACTCCTTTCGCCTGGTAGCCGGCACCCTCTTGCAGCCCGACTTCCGGCACTCCCGCCTCTATCATATCCTGCCACTTTGAAGAGAAATCACACTTTGTCGTGATATTCTGCTCCCAAGGCTCGACATCGGAGAAATAATACGGGTCGTCATAGCTGTCATAATCATATTCGTCCGCCAGAGCACCGAATGAGTGACCGAACTCGTGTACGACCACAGGAGGGAACTTTTCGTGATGGGCGGTGGTCAACGTATAGGAGTTGTATATTCCCCCACCACCGTAGACATCAGTGTTCGCCAGTATGATAAGATGCTCATAAGGCAAGCCCTCAAGTATGTCGTGCAGGTCGAAAATATGGTTTGTGGTGAGGTATCTTTCGATATAGAAGGTGTCGAAATTCGAACTTACGGGGGTCTGCCTCCAGGTCCCGTTCCTCGGGACGCTCACACCGCTGTCCCGGGATTCGGCTGCAACGGCCAGGAAATTGAAATGCTCACGATGGCTGCCGAAAGGCTCGTGTGAGAAAATGGCATCAACCGCCGCCTGTGCATCCGCATAGAACAAATCCTTCTCGGAAGCGTCATATCCTTCCGCCAATATCACTACGTCGATGCAGTCCTTTGGATCTCCGCCCTTGTGGATATATTTCCTTTCAACACTTGAAACTCCCTTGCGCGATATCAGGATATCGTCAGGATTGACGGGATGGGAGTACTCGCAGACCGTGCGGCCGTGAGAGTCGAACAGCCTGACCGTCACTGTGGCAGGCTCATCCGGCATAGGAACGAGAAAAGTATTTTCGTACGCCTTGACCACCTTCTTGGACTCGTCGGTCGTCAGCCACTCCTGGAAAAGAGTGGAGAATGAATTTGCATACAGAGTCCTGCCGCTCCTGTCATCCACCATCCGGATATCTCCGTTCCCGGTGACAGGGACACTGTCCATATTGACATTCCTGCCATACCAGAACGGGGTCACACTCATTCTCGACAGCGCTATGTCTGTGGTCGAGCAGCCTCCCGTGAAGATGTAGTCAAGTCTGAGAGTATTGTCGGAAGCCGACACGGAGAGGGGCAGGAATATTCCGATTGCGAGTGCCAGGATTGTCTTTTTCATTCTTCTGAATTTGTTTTATTATTTTATGCCAAGATATTAAAAATTCCTAACTTTACTCTCGGAAAAAGAACTGAAAAATTGACTATACCATGGTAAAGATCGGAACTCCTCTTACTCCAATAGCAAAGAAGGCCCTTCTGTGCGGTTCGGGAGAACTTGGCAAAGAAGTGACCATCGAACTTCAAAGATACGGTGTGGAAGTGGTTGCATGCGACCGCTATACAAATGCCCCAGCCATGCAGGTGGCACACCGGAGCTATGTTCTCAATATGCTTGACGGAACGGCTCTGCGCGAAGTCATAGAGAAGGAGAAGCCGGATATCATTATTCCCGAAGTCGAGGCAATAGCGACTCCGACCCTTGTCCAGCTGGAGAAGGAGGGATACAACGTGATTCCAACTGCAAATGCCGCTTTTTTAACCATGAACCGGGAGGGCATACGCCGTCTGGCTGCGGAGGAGCTGGGACTGCCTACATCATTCTACCGTTTCGCGGATGATTACAACCAGTTCAAGGCAGCTGTACAGGAAGTCGGTATCCCATGCGTGGTAAAGCCTATCATGAGTTCTTCCGGCCACGGACAGAGTGTAATAAAGAGCCCCGCCGACATTGACAAGTCCTGGGCCATAGCACAGGAAGGCGGACGCGCCGGTGCAGGACGGGTAATCGTCGAGAGATTCGTGGATTTCGACTATGAAATCACTCTGCTTACCGTAAGGCATTCCGGCGGTACTACCTGCCTGCAGCCTGTTGGCCACCACCAGGTGGACGGTGACTACAGGGAAAGCTGGCAGCCTCAGCCTATGAGTGAAACAGCCATTGCCAAAGCTCAGGACATAGCGAAAAAAATCACCGGAGCACTCGGAGGATTTGGAATCTTCGGAGTGGAAATGTTCATCAAAGGTGATGATGTCATCTTCAGCGAAGTCTCCCCTCGCCCGCACGATACCGGTATGGTCACAATGATTTCCCAGGACCTCTCCGAATTCGCTCTGCACGCAAGAGCCGTGCTCGGTCTGCCTGTCCCTGATGTCAGATTCTATGGCCCGAGCGCTTCGAAGGCCATCGTGATCGAAGGTGACACGGATAAGGTTGAATTCGGGAATCTTGAAAAAGTCCTTGAAGAGCCGGGCGTACAGATCCGTCTTTTCGGCAAGCCCGAGGTCAAGGGGCACCGCCGCTACGGAGTCATCCTTGCCACCGGTGAGACCGTCGAAGACGCACGGGAAAAAGCCGAACGCGCATACGCCAAGCTTCAGGTAGCCATCTATAAAAGATAATACCGGGTTTCCTATAAGAAGAGGGAGACGGGGGCGATGTAACACCGTCTCCTCATATACGGCTCCACGATATAACTGTTCCAGATATTGACAGCGCTGTTCGTTTCGATCTGCGGATTGGAGATGGCCCACTTGCTTTTCATCCTGGCCGCCTTCCTGTATATATCGTCATAAAAAACAGCCGAAACGCCCTTCCCCTGCCACTGCCCAACAGCACCGCAGACCATGAGGTCCACTGTCTCATAATCATTGAGAGCTTTGAGCAGATGAATCCATCCGAACGGGAAAAGACGCCCCCGCGCCTTCTGCAATGCCTTTGATATGCTTGGAAAACATATCCCGAAGGCCGCAAGCTCACCGTTCATGTCCTGAAGAGCACAACTAACCTTGTCTGAAACAAAGCGCATCGTACCGGCAGCCTCCTCCTGTTTTTCTTCTTCCGTGAACGGAATGAAATTATATACCTTAGTTGCGAAGCCTTCACTGTACATGTCAAAGAACGCCTTTACCTGTGCTGGGTCCTTTTTCATGACGTCAAGGCTGGCGTTGTGGAGCCCGTATCTTTCCCTGAGCAGGGCGGCAAGCCTTTTCGTCTTTTCCGGAAGAGGCTGGTTAATATCCATCCTGTATTGTACCCAGTCGCATTCTTTTGTAAATCCGAGAGCTTCTATCAAAGAAGAATAATAGGAATAATTGTATATGCAGTTGAACGGAGGGATATTGTCAAAACCCTCAACCAGCATTCCCTGCTTGCCCAGAGTGTTGTAATACAGCGGGCCGTGTATCTCGGTCATCCCCTGCTCGGCCGCCCATGCAGCCGCAGTCCCGATAAGGAGCCTCGCCACTTCTATGTCATTGACAGTGTCAAACCATCCGAAACGGGCTCTCTTCAGAGAATACAACTCATTGTAATGAGGATTGATAATGCCACATATCCTGCCTGCAACCTTCCCGTCTTTTTCCACAAGCCACATTTTTCTCGTGCAATATGACAGGGTGGACACTTTGGTCAAGGACTTTATCTGGTCGGAATGCAATGCCGGCACATACTGCGGACATCCGCGGTACAGTTCATCCGGGAATCTGACAAAACGCCTCAAATCCTTCCGGCTGGTTACTTCTACAACTTTCAGCATCAGATAAGCAACAATAATCTGTACAACAAGAATCCCAGATAGTTACCGACAGCATAGCCTATCACTCCGATTGTAAGCCCCACGGCCAGAACGTTTCTGTTTTTCATCGCCGCGCTCATCATAGGCACAAACGGAGGCGAGCATATAAGTGTAACGGAGGTGACGACGACAGTATCGGCGTCTATCCTGAATAACCTCGCAAGCAGAACCTGTATTGTCAGCGAAACGAATATCACAAACGTCAGATAGCCCAGCATCCCCAGCCCGCCGGCGACGTCGAACTTGCTGATGTCAGCCATAGAAGCCACTACAATGCTGAATATGTATATCAGATACATACCGATATCATAGCCCTTGCCTTTCGCTTTGACTCCGGGGATGAAGGATGCCGCTATGCCGAAAGTGGTAAGCGACAGTATGAGGACAACCATAAACCAGGAATCCCCGGCCAGCAATCCCAGCCCTGCGGAAATGCCGACAATCAGCAGAGTGACACCTATAAGAATAATGATATCTTTCGAAGATGTTTTCCCTTTTTCCTCTCTTTTTTCATCCGAACCTTCTGACAAGGTCTCCGAGTATGGAAGGAATTTCCTGAAAGCCTTAATACCGACGGACAGAAGGAATGTCAGGTACAGGAAGGATATCACCATATCATACGAATTGAGTAGGATGAATGTCTCCTCCGGCACATCCAGCATCGTTTTCAAGGCTGCCAGATTGATGGTACCGCCCGTATATACTCCCGTGAGCATTCCTCCGACTTTCTCTCCGTCCGCAATACCGCCTCCGAAGATAAGAAAGCCTGCAATCACGGCGACAACGACAGCGGCCAGACCGGTCATCAGGGCAGCAAACTGTGTCCTGGTCCTGGTCTTGCGGTAAGTGCAGCTCATAAGCATGAGAGGGATGGCCAACGGCACCACCGCGTTGCTGAGCGCATCCTGGATTGATGCAAGTGAATCAGGTTTCCATATATTCCCAAGGATAATTCCTATGATGTAAAGAAGAAGCACCGGGCCTATTTTCCCGAGTACTTTCACTCTGGAACACAGCCACATGACTCCTGCCGGGGCAAGAAGAAAAACCAGAATATATACCGCGCTTTCAACCATCTTCTAATGTACGAATATAGGCATTTTTACTATATTTGTGAACTATGCTGAACAAAGAGATTTATATCCGACGCAGGAAAACCCTGCTGGAAAAAATGAAGGGACAGACCGGTATTATCGTGTTCATCGGTAATGTGGAATCACCGGCCCAATACCGTGATAACTGCTATAAATGGCGTCAGGACAGCAACTGGCTCTACTTCTTCGGGCTGGACGAGCCGCGTTTCGCAGCCGTGCTGGACATCGACTCGGCCGAGGAGACTCTCTATGCCGATGACTTTGACGTTGATGACATCATCTGGACAGGTCCGATGCCTTCAGTACGTTCACAGGCGGAGTCCGTCGGAATATATAAGACAGATCGGTATGACAAGCTTTCATGGGTGGTATCCGAAGCGATAATCAAGGGAAGACCTGTTCATTTCCTGCCGGCGTCAAGGTATTACAATGCCTTGAAAATTGCCTCTCTTGTGGGTATTGAGCCGAATGAAGCTTTCATTTCGGGCAAATCAGGCTGTCCGAAGGCATCTGAAGCCCTTGTAAAGGCAGTCATCTCAATGAGGCTGGTCAAGGAAGCTGAAGAAATCAAACTGATAGATGAAGCCGGGGTCATCGGGCAGGAAATGCATTCCGTCGCCCGCAAAGGAATCAGGCTGGGACGCATTGAGCAGGAAATCGTCGGCGAGATGGAAAGTGTGGCTCTGTCAAAAGGATGGGGTGTCAGTTTCCCGACAATCCTCACCCAGCACGGAGAAATCTTCCACTGCCATTCGCATGAATGCCCTATCGAACCGGGAAAGCTGCTCGTAGTTGACGCCGGTGTCGAGAGCAACGAACATTATGCATCGGATTTCACCCGCACATATCCTACAGGAGGCAAGTTTACACAGAAACAGCGTGATATATATCAGATAGTATACGACTGCAACAACCTGGCATTCTCCCTTACTAAGCCGGGAGCAGCTTATCTCGACGTGCATCTTGCAGCGGCAGCCCATATGCTCGATTCCCTGAAGTCTCTAGGACTCGTCTCCGGAAATGTCGACGATATGGTGGCCGAGGGCGTCGCCGGACTTTTCATGCCTCACGGACTCGGGCACAACATCGGACTTGACGTGCATGATATGGAAGACCTCGGAGAAAACCTGGTCGGTTATGACGATGACCAGAAGCGCTCACCGCAACTCGGGCTCGGAAGCTTGAGAATGGCACGCCGCCTGCAGAAGGGCAACTTCATCTCCAACGAGCCGGGTATTTATTTCATCCCCGCTCTTATCGAAAAATGGAAGGAGGAAGGGACAGGCAGGGGGTTTGTCAACTTTGACAGACTTGAGAAGTATTACGATTTCGGAGGCATACGTCTGGAAGATGACATCCTGGTCACAGAGGACGGAGCCCGCAGGACAGGAAACGGCAGACTTCCGATTTCTCCCGAAGAAGTCGAACAGGCAATGGCAAATGATTAGTAGAAATATGGGATTACTTGATTCGAAAGTGGCTCTGATAACAGGAGCTTCAAAGGGTATCGGGAAGGCGATAGCCATGAAATTCGCCGAGCAGGGCGCCGACATCGCTTTTACGGATATAGCTATCAATGAGGACACTGTCCGCGAGCTGGAAGCCTTCGGCCATAAGGTCAGGGCCTACTCTTCCAATGCTGCCGACTTCAGCCAGACACAGGATGTTGTGGCGCGGATTCTTGAAGATTTCGGACATATCGACATTCTAGTCAACAATGCCGGAATAACCAGAGACACTCTTCTGATGCGTATGGACGAAAGCCAGTGGGATGCCGTCATCAACGTCAATCTGAAATCAGCCTTCAACTTCACGCACGCTGTAGTACCCTTAATGGCGAAGCAGCGCTGCGGCAGCATCATCAATATGTCGTCCGTTGTCGGGAAACACGGAAACGCCGGGCAGGCAAACTACTCGGCATCCAAGGCAGGTCTTATTGCTCTCGCCCAGACAACAGCAAAAGAAATGGGTCCCCGCGGCATCAGGGCCAACTGCATTGCTCCGGGATTCATCATTTCCGACATGACAGCCGCTCTCCCGGATGATGTCAGGGAGGCCTGGGTCAAGACGATTCCTCTAAGACGCGGAGGCACTCCGGAAGAGGTTGCAAAAGTGGCACTGTTCCTGGCAAGTGACCTCTCTTCATACGTCAGCGGGCAAGTCATCAATTGTTGCGGCGCCATGGACTGCTGATGGACAGCCGTATCAGTCAGATAAATTTAAGGACAGCTCTCTCGGCAATCGCAGATCTTGTGATGCCGAGAGTTTGCGTCGTATGCGGACGCAATCTCATACCCCAGGAAAGAGACATCTGCATCCCCTGCCTCGCGGAATTACCGGAGACGCACTATTTCAAAATGAGCAGAAACCCTATGGCAGACAAACTCAATGAGAAAGTGGACGATATCCGGTACTGCTATGCATCAGCACTGTTTTTCTATAATTCCGAATCTCCGTACAAAAACATTCCCCAGGCCCTGAAATACCGCAGGAATTTCAGCGCGGGCCGCAGGTTCGCTGCACTGCTGGGGTCCAGGCTTAACAGCTCCGACCTTTTCCGTGACGTGGATCTGGTCATCCCTGTGCCTCTTTCCAGAAAGCGCAGGTGGAAAAGAGGGTACAATCAGGCCGAAATCATAGCCCGTGAAGTTGCGTCAGTCCTGGGTGTGGAGCTGGACTGCAAAATCTTGAAGAGGAAAAGAAATACGCGCACCCAGACAAGGCTTTCCGTTTCGCAAAAAGTTGAAAACGTCCGTGGCGCATTTGAAATCAGAAAGGACTTCGGTGACAGAGAAATAAAGCATATTCTTCTCGTGGATGACGTATTCACTACGGGAGCCACAACTGCAGAATGCCACCGCACTCTCAGGACTGTCTTCG
>JAKSJU010000004.1 GCA_024402095.1 Bacteroidales bacterium
TCAAGAGACTCATCCAGCGCGAGCTAGTCAATATGCTCGCGAAGGAGATTCTCGAGGGCAGGATACGCAAAGGGTCCGAAATCACGGTTGACTGCCGTGACGGCTCTGTTATTGTCCAGAACTAAACCGGTGTGAGTCTCTCCTAGAACTTGTACTGGACTCCTATCTCGTTGTCCTGCAAAATGTTGAGGCCAAAGGCTGTGCTGCTTCCGACACTCTCGAGACCGAGATATCCGGCACGGGCGACTATGTCAAGTTTGTCTGTCAGTGAGAAGGCAAGTCCGGGTACAAGGCCCAGGCCCCACATCGTAACTCCTCTTGTCTGTCCTATTTTGAGCTTGGCCTCTGTGAAGAAATGAGCGTTTTTCACACTGGCGAATGTAAATCTGTAATATGGATTGATTGTCCACTGTGTGCCTCCGGCAATGTCCAGTGCCAGATATATTCCGGCTGAAGACCTCTCGCTGAACGTATATCCGACGCCCGGTGTGAAATGAAGGGATGAAGAGGTATGCCCGTCTGAAGTAACAAGGTTGAAACCAAAACCGGCGCCGCCATAGAACTGAGCATTTGCGCAAAAAGCGATTGCGAATACTGCAACAACTGTAAGAATCAATTTTTTCATATAACAAACCATTAATATCGTTCGACTATTGGATTGCCTTGCCCTTCACCTCGATAGTATAACCTATACCACCAGCTACTGCAGCCTTCATGGCTTCCAAGAATGATGAGTAATAATTTACGCCGTCAGGAGTATATTCGTATCGTGAGAAATCATCAGCCATACGAGGATCAAGGAATTCTTCAGCTACTTTTTCTCTATTGCAAAGCATCAGCCCACAGTTGAGCAGTGCCTTCGCGAAATAGTTTTCAGAATCTGTTTCCGCCTTTAATAATGACCGATTTGAACAAATAAACACGTCTTTCGCCGCGAATACTGGCAGTATCTTTACTTTAGCTGCTTCTGCTTTCTCACCGCTGCGAAGCGCAATACCAGCTTCTTCAGCAGACATCAAATATACCGCCCTTCCCTCGGCAAAATGTGCTGCCAGATGTCCATTGAATGCACTTGATATTTTACTATCCAACGCTTTCTGCTCATCCAAAGCCATTAAAAGACCCGCAGCCATAGTCGACACTTCAATATTCGGAATTTCTGCTTCAAAAGTCTTTGCAGCTAAAGCGTGATCCATAGAACAGATAACGAACTCTTTGGCAGCATCTTTTGCCAAATCCGGATAATTGACAGCAAGAAACTGCTGAGTTGTATACGGCAATCTATCGCATCCTTCTATCATCTTCAAGTTGACCACTTCTTCAAGACGCCGCCTGATTATACTCCCCGCTGTAATCGGTTCGCCACTTTTCACGTTAATATTCTCAAATTCCAAGTCATTAATAAATGCAACTGCTTTTCTAATCTCTGCTCTTGCTACCATTTCATATCTACCGCCCACAAGCTGCATATCGTTTAATAAATATGCCTGCTGTAGCACTATCTGGTCTTCCGGACTTTTCAGGGCAGCATGTTCTGCTTCATTAACCAAAGTATAGCCTCCCTCGGCATACATAGGGCGAATTGCTAAATCTCCAGCAAGAATTGCTCTACTTGCACATCTCAGAATGGCTTCTTCTCTATCACCGGATTTTACCACAACTCTGGAACAAATATATGCCGGTAAAGCCACCCCTGAAATTGGCAACACATAAGATTTGTTTTCTGAAGTTCGGGTCAATTTGGCAATAGACACAGGGAGCTCCTCCACCGAATCATAATATTCCATAGCGATTGACATACCCGGCTCTGCAACTATACTCTGCGCGAGTGCAGATTCAAGCTGGGCCATTTGGTAAGCAGGCAAACTCCCCAAGAGTGCATAGCAAGCCGGAGATGCCGTAACAATAGCTTCGGAAGAAGCCTTGACTGCTTCTGAATTAGCTGCTACAGTGATAAACGCCGGATCCATCATTAACTCAGTGCTTCCGAGATAATTTAATCCAAGAGATGCAAAGGCAGCACCGGGTTTAAAAACTTCTTCTGAAAAACCAGCCCCGATAAAATAAAAAAGAGCAATACTGCCCGCCCTAAGTACTGATTCATCGAGCTTGCTCGGATTACAAACTTCAACGATGAATCCACACCTGACAAGGCCCTCCCTAATCTCTGGGTTTGCCTTGTCGGTCGCTTCATCGATGACAAATAATATCTCCTCATCCTGTTCGACGTTAGGGTTTTCATTTCCTGTCTTAGTGCAGGAAACAAAACCGGCAGCAAGGCAGAAAAGTGCGATGACTGAAAAAAGATTGAAATGCTTCATATTATCAGTGTTTATAAAAATCAAGTTGTCTATTCAAAAAATGGCTCTGAATAGTTCAGAGCCATATATCAGCGGAAGGGACGAGATTCGAACTCGTGGTACAGTATGACCCGTACGTCGGTTTAGCAAACCGGTGGTTTCAGCCACTCACCCACCCTTCCAATCTCACTCATTCGGTGTACCAAATGGGATGGCAAAGTTACAATAAATTATCTTATTTGCAATACTTCGCCGTGATCCTTGGCTACCGCTTCTTTCCACTTTTCTGTATACCCCGGCTGTGTCAGTCCGTCAGGAGTGCCTTCGTCATACTCAGAGTGCACGAAAGTACCGTCTTCATTCTGGGCTTTGACGTTTCCGTCAATGAACTTGACAAGCAGCGTCTCCTCCAGTTCCGCCCATGCCGCAAACTGGTCAGATGCCGTCTGGACCGTGTAGTTGGTAAGGCCTCTTACCACTCTCCGCACTGCTCCCCTGCGTCCCGGATGTTTTCCGGAACGGCCGTTATACACTTTCAGGAGAAGTTCGTCAATCTGAGCAACCCTGCCACCCATCTGCTCATTCTCAAATTCATCAATGGCCTTCCTTACTACAGGCTCCATCCGGTCATACATCCTGTAGCAGGCATTCGTGACGCGGTTGCACATCCAGAACTGGGATGTCGGACTGTATTTCAGCAGATTTCCGTTGCCCTGGCGCAGACATTCAGGAACTTTCGAGGTGTTGGTGTAGACTGGTGTCAGATATGATGTCGCAGCATCGTCGCACCCGAACCACTGAAGGGCTCCGACAACGTCAGGCAGCCATCCGCGTGCCTGGGCCACGAACCAGAATCCGGTCTGCTGTGTGGCGATGGCTCTCTCGTTGACATAAGTCTTCCCGTCATATTCAAACTCCATCGGACGCCAGCGGTAAGGGCTTGCATTCCCTCCGGCTCCGATATCAGTGCGCATATCCATTGGAGTCCCCTCAAAATGGTCGCGCATAACGTCAGCCACATTCTTCACTGTAATCTTTCGTGAAGGCTTCACCCAAAGAGGCATTTCTCCCTGAAGGTCATAGCCCATGGCATAATCCAGCCACCCGGAAGCCGGTTTTGTCACCTCTTCCCCATTCTCCACGTAAGTGAACTGCGAGTCGCAGAGGATATTGAATGCCGACCACGCGCGGGCGTCACAGCCTCTTACAGTGCCGAAATCGAGAGGGCAGTATGCTTCACGGAAGCTGAACTCCTCATCCTTCCCGTCGAACCATCCCTTTTCGCGCGCAAAGCTGATGACGTCAGGCGCATACAAAGTCTCCGGGTCATCCAGAGGGAAACGTGTGATGCGTGCCTGGTTGGCGTGAGCTGAAATATAACCGTCCGGTATTCTCCTGGCCACCCAAACTATTCCCTTGTTGTCCGCTCCCTTGCCGACGAGGTCCATAATCCAGGCCTCATCCTTGTCCGCGATTGAGAAAGTCTCCCCTTCGGAAGGATAGCCGTAGGTGTTCGCAAGATTCACTATGGTTTCTATTGCCTCGCGTGCTGTCTTTGCCCTTTGGAGGGTAACATATATCAGGCTGCCGTAGTCCATGATGCCTGCCGGGTCCATCTGTTCTTCCCTTCCTCCCCAGGTGGTCTCGGCGATGATGAGCTGATGTTCGTTCATATTGCCGACCGTCTGGTACGTGTGCGCCACCTGGTCGATATACCCGAGAGGCTTGTGGGTATCCCACTCTATGACGTGATGCTTCGAACCCGCCTTCCAGTCCGCAGCCGGACGGAAATACAGTTCACCATAAAGCCAATGTGAATCAGCGGCATAAGATACCATGCAGGAACCGTCTGCACTGGCTCCTTTTGTGATAATTACATTGGTGCAGGCCCGGGATTCTATCTGTGATATGAGGCACAGAGCAAACAAAGCATATGCTAACTTTCTCATTTTTTATTAAATTTGCGAGTTATGATTTACAAATCTATGAAAATTTCTCTTGTATTGCTAGCACTGTTTGCAAGCGTTTCCGCATTTGCACAGCAGCCGACATCCCCTGAAGAGCAGGAGAGGAAGCTTTATGACGCAATACAGGAGCAGGTGGACAGGTACGCCGAGAATCTCGGTCTGGACGACTGGCAGATATTCTATGTGGATTCCATCCTCACACACAATGTCATGGCCATCCAGGAAGAGTTCAGCTCCATGCAGAAGGCGAAGGTAGCCAACCCCGAGCTGTATTATGACATCCAGGACAAATGGAATGAGGAGACTTACAATTCCCTGCAGAAAATTCTGGATGAGGAGCAATGGGTGAAATATCTCAAGCAGGGCGCAGCAAGGGACAAGAAAGCGCGGGATAAACGTGCTGCACAGAAAAAGAAATAGTTATGAAAAGAGAAGATATTGAAAAAGTTCTCGCAGAATTGGGAGAACTCAAGTGCAAGACACAGAAAGACGTAGAAGACGCCAGAGTCAGATTTCTCGGCAAGAAGGGAGAGATTACGGCCCTTTTCGATGAATTCCGCACTTTCGACAAAGAGATGAAGGCTGAGTTCGGTAGGACCCTCAACGAACTCAAACAGACCGCTCAGGCAAGGATTGAAGAGCTGAAGGCGACTATCGGTGAAGGAGAGGTTTCAGAGGGGCCTAAGCACGATCTCACCATGCCTGGAGATCCTTTGGAGCTGGGTTCCCGTCATCCGGTAAGCATCGTCCGCCAGGAAATTGTGGACATTTTCCGCAAATTCGGCTATGACGTTGCGGAAGGTCCTGAAGTTGAGGATGACTACCATGTGTTCGAAGCTCTCAATTTCCCTCCAAACCACCCTGCAAGAGACATGCAGGATACATTCTTCGTTTCAACCGGGCATCCTAATCCGCTTCTCCTCCGCACCCATACATCAAGCGTTCAGGTGCGCGCCATGGAGAATATGCACGTCCCTATCAGGGTCATCTGTCCGGGTCGTGTATTCAGAAACGAGGCCATCAGCGCACGCGCTCACTGCATCTTCCATCAGGTCGAGGGCCTTTATATAGATGAAAACGTCACTTTCGCTGACCTCAAGCAGGCTATTCTCCTGTTCGCCCGCGAAATGTTCGGACCGGAGACTGAAATACGTATGCGTCCGTCCTACTTCCCGTTCACAGAACCTTCCGCTGAAGTTGACGTAAGTTGCAATATCTGTCACGGCAAGGGATGCAACATCTGCAAGGGAACCGGCTGGCTGGAGATTCTCGGATGCGGAATGGTAGATCCTAACGTATTGGAAGCAAGTGGGATAGATTCCAAGAAATACAGCGGTTTCGCTTTCGGAATGGGACTTGAACGTATCGCTATGCTCAAATGGAGAGTCAACGACCTGCGCCACTATTTCGAGAACGACATGCGCTTCCTCAAGGAGTTTGACACTGCGGTAGAAGTCTAGAATCAATAATTATCCCAACCATTTGAGGAAATCATCCACTCTGGATCTGGCAACGGATATTTCCCTGCCAAGATTCGGATGGACGTTCACGATGTAACTGCCATTGTCCTTTACTGCGCTGTCTATGCAGGCCAGGGACAATATGCAACCTCTGTTGATTCTGATGAAAAGTTCGGGGTCCAGGCCTGCGACGATTTCGTCCATTGTGGAATCAATGATATATCTCCCTCCGTCAAAAGTAACGAGATAATTGCATTTTTCCTCAGAAAAGAAGTAGGCTATCTGCTCTGTCTTTACCGGAACAATCCTGTCATTGAGCCTCACTACCCACCGCTGCCTGAGTGTTCTGGACTCAGGTTCCGAGTTCTTGATGATGAAGTCAATGACTAACTCGAACAATGCACCCAATATCAGGGTTGTCACCGACGTCGAGATGACATATACCCACAGCGATTCCCCCATCAACGGGATGAGAAACTTCGGAAGACAATTGCCGATAAGGTAGGCAAGTACATTGACAAGGATGACCGCTGCAATCGTATAAAAGAATTTTATATCTCTGCGATAGCACAGGATGAAAGTCATCGCTATGGTAAGCAGGGTGAGAGCGTGCTCGTCCTCAACTTCTATGGCCCTGCATGCTACGCAACAGAATGCGTGCAAGAACGTGAACAATATTATGATCCAAAGACCGGTATCTCTTTTCATCATAGCAAATCCGACATTTTAATACGCAAAGTTATCAATTCATCTTTCAAAACAACAATTTCATCATAAAAATATCACAATCCGTCATCCTGACGAAAAAAGTACCGACTAAATATCTATATTGGCCTTCGTTATAACATTAAAATGACCAATAAACCACAACTTTCGTTTTGGCAGATGTGGAACCTGAGCTTCGGTTTTTTCGGAGTGCAGATTGCTTATGCGCTGCAAAGCGCCAACATCTCCCGTATTTTTGCTACACTTGGTGCCGATCCGCATCAGTTGAGTTTTTTCTGGATTCTCCCACCTCTGATGGGTATGATAGTGCAACCTCTCATCGGCAAATGGTCAGACAGGACCTGGTGCCGTCTCGGAAGGAGGAAGCCATACCTTCTCGCGGGAGCGATAATCGCTGTCCTGGTAATGATTCTGTTGCCGAATGCAGGCAGTTTCAACCTCAGTACATCGTATATTTTCCTGGGACTTAACGCCGCGATGTGGTTCGGACTGTTCAGCCTGATATTCCTGGACACTTCCATAAATGTCGCAATGCAGCCTTTCAAGATGATGGTAGGCGATATGGTCAATGATGAGCAAAAGACAAAGGCTTATTCAATCCAAAGTCTCCTGTGCAACGCAGGCAGTCTGATGGGTTACCTATTCCCTATTTTCTTCACTTGGATCGGTATAGCTAACACTGCCCCTAAGGGAGTCATCCCTGACTCCGTAATATGGAGTTTCTACGCCGGGGCCGCAATCCTGATTGCCTGCGTGCTCTTCACCTTCTTTAAGGTAAGAGAGTTCTCTCCTGAAGAATACGCAAAGTTCAACAATATTGATTCTCAGGAGCTTGCCGGAGACAATACCGGTCGGCAGGGCTTTCTTTCGCTTCTTGTACACGCACCGAAGGCATTCTGGACTGTCGGCCTCGTACAGTTCTTCTGCTGGGCGGCGTTCCTGTTTATGTGGACATACACCAACGGTGCCGTAGCATCAAACTGCTGGGGAACTTCCGATGTCTCTTCGGAGGGATACCAGGCGGCAGGGAACTGGGTGGGCGTCCTCTTCGCAGTACAGGCAGTAGGCTCAATCCTTTGGGCAATAGTGATTCCCCGTTTCAAAAGTCTCAGAAATGCCTACATCACCAGCCTTTTGATAGGAGCCGCCGGGTTCATTTCCGTTGCATTCATTCATAACCAATATATGCTGTTCGGCAGTTATCTCCTCATAGGAGCTACCTGGGCAGCAATGCTGGCTCTTCCGTTCACCATCCTTACGAATTCTCTCAAGGGAACTTCCCATATGGGTGAATATCTGGGCCTGTTCAACTGTACCATCTGCCTGCCACAGATTGTAGCGGCAGCCTGCGGAGGCCTTGTTCTGGAACTTTTCGGCGGCTCGCAGGCTCTGATGCTGCTTGCAGCGGGCTTGCTTCTGATCTGCGGCGCGGTCGCAGTGACCATTGTAAAAACAAATTCTTCAAATAACTAATCAATAAACCATTTTTCTTTATGAAAAAAATCCTAACCACTATGGCTGCTGTCATTCTTTCAAGTATGGCAGCCGTTGCTGTATCCGCCCAGGGCAGATACACGGTTAAAGGAGTGGTTGTCGATCAGACCGGCCCGGTCATCGGCGCAACTGTCGTCGAGCTGGGGACTTCCAATGGTGCAGTCACCGGTCTTGATGGAGACTATTCACTCAATGTGGCATCCGCTGACGCTCTCATAGAAATCAGCTGCATCGGATACACCACGGTTTCATTCAAAGCTTCAGAAGTGCCTTCCACAGTCACTCTCAGCGAGGATACTGAATTCCTTGACGAGGTTGTGGTAATCGGATACGGTACTGTCAAGAAGAGCGATATGACCGGTTCCGTTTCTGCCGTGAAGGCGGATCAGTTGAACAAGGGTATCGTAACCTCTCCGGCCGAACTGCTTACAGGCAAGTCTGCAGGCGTCGTTGTTACGGCAGGAGACGGAGCTCCGGGATCAGGATCGACTATCCGCATCCGCGGCGGCTCTTCGCTCAACGCATCCAACGACCCTCTCATCGTAATCGACGGACTCCCTGTATCCAATGACGGTATCAGCGGAACAAGCAATGCACTTGCGTCCATCAACCCTAACGACATCGAGACTTTCACAGTCCTCAAGGATGCATCCGCCACAGCGATATACGGTTCACGCGCTTCCAACGGTGTCATAATGATTACCACCAAGAAAGGCCAGTCAAGCGGCAGGATTCCTCATATCGACGCCGACTTCACCGCTTCACTGAGCCAGAACGCAAAGTACGTGGATGTCCTTGACGCCGACGGTCTCCGCAATCTTATGGCAAAGCAGTTCGGTACGGACAGCGATGCATACAAGAATCTCGGAAACGCCACCACGAACTGGCAGAAGGAGATTTTCCAGCTTGCCCAGAATTATGAAGGAAACGTGGCCGTTTCCGGAAAGGCCGGCAATGAGAAATTCACCCTCCCTTACCGCGTGGCCCTCGGTTACCTTGACAACAACGGTACCCTCAAGACCTCCAATATGAAGAGAGGAACGATTTCAGTCAACCTCGCCCCGACCATGTTTGACAACCACCTCACTGTCAATCTCAATGGAAAGGGAATGAATATGGATACCCGCTTCGCCAATACCGGAGCCATTACACAGGCAGTCCAGTATGACCCTACACGCCCAGTATATGACAAGGACGGTCTCAACGGATACAGCTGGTGGAACTATGGGAAAGGAACTTTCACAGTTGACAACTGCAATACAATGGCAAACCAGAACCCTGTCGCTCTCATCAATGATAAAAATGATATCAGCAACGCCAAGAGGTTCCTCGGCAACGCACAGTTCGACTATAAGGTGCACGGTTTCGAAGATTTGAGGTTCAATCTCAACCTCGGTTTGGACTACACCTATTCCAACGGTACGGTGGATGTCGCTCCTGATACCGAGCAGTCCATGCACTCAACCAATCAGCAGTCCAACAATCATGCTTCCGGATATCATACCAATTACAACCAGAAGAAGCTTGATCAAACCCTCGAAATGTATGCCGACTATTCTCACGTATGGGCAAACAAGCACAATTTCGATGTTATGGCCGGTTACAGCTGGCAGCACTTCTACAATGAGTCTTTCAGCGAGACATACAAGGCTGACGGGACATCAAGGTCCGATGCCAGCTATTATCTTTCTAATCCTTACACAGGAAAGGGTGAACTTTATCTTGTCTCATTCTTCGGCCGTCTCAACTACAACTATGACAACCGTTATATGATTACCGCTACGTTCCGTGCTGATGGAACTTCACGATTCTCCAATAATAAATGGGGTCTCTTCCCATCAGTAGCCCTCGGTTGGAACATCAAGAATGAAGGATTCCTCAAGGATGCACAGGAAATATCAACCCTGAAACTTCGTCTCTCCTATGGACAGACAGGTCAGCAGGACCTCGGAAACGGATACTATCCTACTCTGGCTACTTATGTGTACAACACCAATGCATGCCAGTATTTCTTCGGCAATGACGTATTCCAGCCTATCACGGCCAAGGGTTACAACGCCGATCTGAAATGGGAAACCACCACTACATGGAACGCCGGATTGGATTTCGGTTTCATAAATGACAGGCTCACAGCCAGCCTCGATGTTTACAAGCGGTATACCAAGGATCTCCTTAATTATACTCCTGTAGCTGCCGGAGCAAACCTGAGCAACTATCTGGACGCAAACATCGGAGACCTTGAGAACACCGGTGTCGAGTTCGAACTCAATGCTATTCCTGTTCAGACCAGGGACTGGAGCTGGACTCTCGGATTCAATGCTGCCTGGAACAAAACCGTCATCACCAGACTTACGACTGATGACGAGAGAGACAACTACTATGGCGTATATACCGGAGGAATTTCCGGTGGTACAGGAAATACTATCCAGATACATCAGACAGGACAGGCTCCAAACTCATTCTTCGTTTACCAGCAGGTTTATGATGAAGCCGGAAAACCTGTCGAGGGTCTTTATGTAGACCGCAACAAAGACGGCAAGATTGATGTCGCTGATAAGTACTGTTTCCATAAGGCTGCACCTGACTGGACATTCGGTTTCAATACACAGCTGTCCTGGAAGGCACTCACCCTCGCAATAAGCGCACATTCAAACGTAGGCAACTATGTTTACAACAATGTAATGAGCAACGGCGACCTCCTCACGGACCTCAGCACGAACAGCTTCATCAACAACCGTTACGTAACCGCGGAGGAACATAACTTCCAGAACTATGCACAGTACTGGTCAGATATGTACGTCACGGACGCATCTTTCCTTAAGATTGACAACATAACGCTGAGCTACCGCTTCAAACTTGCGACCGTGGCCGACCGCGATATGAACCTCAATGTTTTCGGAACCGTTCAGAATGCAGCCTGCATCACTGGTTACAGGGGAATTGATCCTGAAATCTTCAACGGTATCGACAACAATATGTACCCTAGGCCGCGTACATTTATCCTCGGTGTCAAGTTCAATTTCTAATTTTAACACTGTTGAGATATGAAAAATATTAATATTTTCGCAATAGCCCTCGCGGCATTGATAGTTGCAGGTTTCACATCTTCTTGTGTTAAAGACCTCAACGTTACTCCTATTGACCCTAATACTGCTCTCCCTGAAAACGTCCTCAACTCTCAGGAAGCATTCAACCAGTTCCTGGCAAAGTGCTATCAGGGACTTTCTTCATCCAGTTCATCAGGACCGGACGGCGGTCCTGACATCGATGGTGTCGACGGCGGATACGGACAGTATTTCAGAGCTGTTGTCAACCTCCAGGAAGTGACAACCGATGTCGCCACCGTATGTTGGAACGATGGAACACTCTTTGACCTTCACAATATGTGCTGGAACGCTTCAAATGAGTTCGTTTTCAGTATGTACATGCGAATTTTCTATCAGATAAGCCAGTGCAATGAATTCATCCGCAGGGCCAAGGCCACGGAAATCTCCGGATTCACAAAGAGGGAGGCATTCATCGACGAGGCACGCGCCCTAAGGCTTCTGAGTTACTACCACGCCATTGATATGTTCGGCAACGTTCCTTTCGTTACTGAGGAGAACTCTGTAGGCTCGACAGCCCCTGAAATGAAACTGCGTGCTGACCTTTTCGACTGGATGGTCGACGAAGCCAACGACCTTCTCGGATCCAACGGGCTCTCCGATGCCGGGAAGAATGAATACGGACGTGCCGACAAGGGTATGGTCCAGATGATTCTGGCAAAACTCTATCTCAATGCCGAGGTCTGGAAGGGAACGGCAATGTATGACAAGTGTGCTGCTCTTTGTGAAACCATCATTTCAGAGTATCCGCTTCACAATGTCTGGTCTGAACTCTTCTGCGCGGACAACCACCGCTGCACCAAGAACACCACCTACAACGGAGATGAAATAATCTTTGTAGCACCGCAGGACGGTATTCAGCTCTGTTCCTACGGTTCCACCAACTTCATTATCTTCGCAAGTACATGGTCAGTGACCGGCAAAGCAGGCAAGACTATGGATGTTGCCGAGATTGGAATTTCTTCCGGTTGGTCAGGACTTTCACTCACGGGTACATTCACCAGCAAATTCGATGAAAATGATGCCCGCGCAAAATTCTGGAAAGGGGATTTCAAGCAGTTCATCGATCAGTTACGTGACGGTGACGGTGCATCTGACGGATGGAAATCCACCAAGTTCACGAACATCAACCACGATGGTTCAGCCGCACAGGCTCAGGGATTCGTAGATACCGATTTCCCTGTATTCCGTTCCGCTGACGCCTACCTGATGTTCGCAGAATGTGCTGCACGCGGTGCTGCGGACAAGAGCAAGGGTCAGACCTATCTCAACGCAGTACGCAAACGTGCCGGCATGGACGACCTCGACCTCAACCTTGACAATATCATTGACGAACGCGGACGTGAACTCTATTTTGAGGGATTCCGCCGCCAGGATCTCGTCAGGTTCGGTCTCTTCACCTCATCAGACTACCTTTGGGAATTCAAGGGCGGCGTGGCTGAAGGCAGGGGCGTTGACTCCCACTTCAACCTCTTCTCCATTCCTGCAGATGACCTCAATGCAAACGGCAACCTCGTGCAGAACCCAGGATATTAATAGAAGATGATTATGAAAAGAATATTATTAGCATTCGCAATCGCTCTTGCAAGCCTGTTCACAACATCCTGTGTTCAAGAGCATATTGATGCCCAGTTCATCCCGGGCAACGTGACCGTTCAGGGTCTGGGACAGATTACGGGGTGCACTCTGGCTGAAGACGGCCTCCCTGTCACCACTTCTTATTCAGCAGTGGATTTCGGGCTTTCCGTCCCTGTATCATATACCCTCTGGATGGATATCTCCGGCAATAATTTCGCAAATGCGAAGAAAGTTGACGCGACAATCGCAGACGGTCAGATTTCTTTCGCTCAGAAGAAATTCAACAAGACTCTCCTCAATATGGGCATAGCGCCTGAGACGGAAGTGTCCGTTGATTTCATGCTGGATGCGTATATGCAGACAGAGAAGGGATCCAACATCGAAAAATACGTACAGCATTCAAATGTTGTTACGGCCGTATTCACCGTATATGAGGAAACCAAGGGTGATCTACCTGTAGTGGATGTTCCTGGAGATTATCAGGGATGGGCTCCTTCAGACTACCCGAAACTCTTCAACTATTCTTACGATGAAGTCATTTACCGTGGTGTTGTCGACTTCCAGTGCAAGAAGGAAGACGGTTCCGCAGCCAACGGATTCAAGATTACCGGAGGTGGAAACTGGGACAATGACTCTGGCAACTGGGGATCAGCCAACCAGGGCGAAGCAGCCGAAGCCGGATCCGTACAGCTTGTCAACGGTGACGGTTCACAGAACATCGTATGCTACGGAGCCAAGAGATACTATCTCTTCGAGTTCAACAAGGATAACCTTACTCTCACCAAGATAATGTCATTCGACAAGGTTGGCGTCATCGGCCTCAACGGAGACTGGGACAACGATGTTGTGATGACGTACAATATGTTCCGCGGACGCTTCTGGGCCGATGTCGACCTGGCAGCCGACACAGAGTTCAAATTCCGTCTCGACGGAGCCTGGGACAACAACTGGGGCGGTGACCTTGAGGACCTCAAGGGAGGTGCAGGCAATATTCCTATCCCTGCCGGACAGCATCGTATCTATTTCTACATGAACGACGTTACTCTCTACGCCGAAATCAATGACGAAATGTACGGCAAAGATGAACCTACAATTGATCCTACTCCAGGTCCGGTTCCTGCCTTCGAAAAATTGTCCCTCATCGGTACTATCGGCGGGTCATCATGGGACGAGGATTTCGATATGACAAATATCGCAGGCGATACATGGATTATCAGAAATGTGTCCCTGACTGCATCCGATGAGTTCAAGATCCGTGCTGACCATGACTGGGGTATCTCTGTCGGCGGCCCTGAGGCAAATGCAAAGAGCATCATAGATCCAACTAACCCGTACGACGTTTTCAAACCTGAAATCGGGGTTCCTTTCATGACAGGTTCCATGAACATCATGGTCGGTGTTGAGGGACTGTATGACGTAATTTATGATTATGCTGCAGGTACCATTACCGTCAATGAGCACAAACCGGTCTATTCGCTAATTGGCAAAATCAACGGCGACGAATGGAAAATTGATGTTGAGATGGCTCAGAACGGTGATATATGGACTAGTCCTGTAGTGAATATCACCGGTGAATTCAAAATCCGTTATGATTATTCATGGGATGCTGATAAGACCTACGGAGCAGAAGCCGGTTTCACTCCGGTTATCGGAGAAGGTTTCACAGCTGTGCAGCCTGGTGAGAACATCACTGTCCCTGAAGCCGGTGACTACAAGGTATCATTCAATGCCTCTACAAAGGAAGTTACCATATTCTCTGTCGAATTCCCTGAGCATCTTTATATGATAGGAGCGGAGTTCGGTGGCTGGGACTGGAATTCTGACGGAGTCGTAGAGATGACACCGGTATGTTACCAGTTCAATCAGGACAACCTCGGTATCGGAGAGTTCTGGACAGTACGCTATTTCACTGCCGGACAAGGATTCAAGTTCTGCTCTCAAAGAGCATGGAACGGGGATTTCTGGGGACTTGAGACAAATGATGGATTTGTTGAAGATGGAGGAAACTGCACTGTTACAGAGGACGGATTCTATATGGTACACGTCGATCTCAAGAGGGGAATGGTTCATGTCGAGCCTGCTAGAATCTATGGCATGGGCGACTGCTTCGGCGGCTGGAATGAAGGCATGGAGACGGCATTGTTCGAAGCGGACGGAAAGACCTTGAAGGCCGCACTTCAGGAATCCGGCGAAATCCGCATGTATGCTGCATCATCCATCGCTGATACCGACTGGTGGACCCGTGAGTTTATCTTCTTCGAAGGAAAGATCGCATACAGAGGGAACGCCGGCGACCAGGATAGAGTCAAAGGCCAGAAAGGACAGACCGTTATCCTTGATTTCAATGCGGGAACCGCATCATTGGAAGGTCAAGGAGAGGAGCCGAGTGTACCTGAGACCATGTACATCATCGGAAACGATTTCGGTGGATGGGACTGGGCATCCGACGGTATAGTCGAAATGACCCCTGTTAACGGAAAGAGCGGTGCCTTCTGGGCCATCCGTTACATGACGACCACAACAGAGTTCAAGTTCTGTTCGCAGAAGGCATGGAGCGGTGATTTCTGCACCCTTGATTCAAATACCGGATTTGTGACCCCTTCCAACAATATGGTGGAGTCTGACGGACTATACATCATCTGTGTTGATTATGCCGCCGGGAAAGTCGCAGTGGAGCCAGCTAATGTCTATGGAATAGGCGACTGTTTCGAGAATGGCTGGGATTCAGGTGTGGAATGGACAGTGGCAGATGATGGCACAGTCACTTCGCCTGTCCTCAAGGCCGGAAATGTCAGGATGTACACATCCGCCGAATGCTTCGGAGTTGACTGGTGGAGGATGGAGTTCAATGTATATGATGGAAGAATTGTATACAGGGGAGCAGGAAGTGACCAGGAAGCAGTTCCTTGTGAAGCTGGAAAAACCGTGACATTGAATTTCAATGCCGGTACCGGTGAAATCAAATAGTTGAACATCTTTTGCAAGCATCCTTCGCAATGAAGGATGCTTGCATTATTATTCTACGATGAAGACCCGATACCTTAAATCGTTTATTTTAGCCGCTGTCTTGTTATCAGTCTTTTTGTCGTGTAATAAGAACGGCAGCAACCTTGACCCGGATCCTGAGCCTAGACCAAGGCCCGCTCCTGTCATCACGGGTGGGGAAAGTGACATATCATATCAGTTGCTTGTCTATTCATTCTGTGATTCGGATGGTGACGGCACTGGTGATTTCAACGGTATCGCTTCAAAACTCGATTACTTAATAGAGATGGGGGTTTCGGCTCTCTGGTTGAGTCCGATACACCCTGCTACGTCCTACCACGGATATGACGTGGAGGACTACAGCACTGTCAACAGGAAGTATGGCACCGAAGCCGACTTCCAGTCCCTGCTCGATGCAGCACACGCCAAGGATATGAAGATATACCTTGATTTTGTGCTCAACCATACATCCAGGGAACATCCGTGGTTCATCGAAGGGAAGATGAACCCGGACAGCAAGCACCGGGATTATTATCATTTCTCCCAGACCCAGAAATCGGGTTACTCCCCTACAGTATCCGGCACCGACCCTGGCAGAATCAATGTCAAGTTCACCCTCAAGTGTTCCTCCGACGGCACGCCGCAAACCCTCAGGGCAGACATAGTGGATACTGTCACGAACGACGGCACTCCCGGTTCCGGGAAATACCTCTGGTACGGTTCCGTCACCGAAAGTACAATGCCGGAATTCTACTCCAACGGCAACAATATATACACGCTCTCGATTGAGGATTTCGAGAGTTCCTGGGGCGTCCTCGTGCGCACCAGCAAGACAGAATGGGGCACAATGAAATACGGTGCCACCTCTACGAACGCCCAGGCCCTTGTCTGGGGCGTCCCACTCAATTTGAAATCAAATTCCGACAACGATATACTTATGCCTTGGATGAGACCCATCTGGTATCAGTCTGTTTTCGGCGAATATATGCCGGACCTCAACTACGGTCCCGCCGCCACCTGCGAGAGTTCCGACGCCTTCAAGGATGTCTGCGCCGCAGCTGACAAGTGGATAAATATGGGCGTGGACGGTTTCCGTCTGGATGCAGTCAAGCACATCTACGATAACGAGACCTCCGACGAAAATCCTACTTTCCTCAAAAAGTTCTACAATCACTGCAACGCCACATTCAAAGCAGTAGGCCACTCCGACAACATCTATATGGTGGGCGAGCAGTGGAACGAGCCGGAACTCGTCACCCCTTATTACAAGGGCCTCAACGCCTTCTTCGAATTCGCCTTCTGGTGGCGTCTCACCGAAGCCATCAATGCCGGCAAGGGCTCCGGCTTCGCCTCCACCATAGACGGCTATCATCAGAAATACTCCGCAATGCGCTCAGACGCCATTGCCGCGACCAAGCTTACCAATCACGATGAAGATCGCGCCGCCTCCATCATCGGCCGCAACCATAGTAAACTCAAGCTTGCAGCGGCGGTGCTGCTGACGGCCGGCGGAGAACCTTATATCTATCAGGGTGAGGAACTCGGATACTGGGGTACCAAGTCCAACGGTGACGAATATGTCCGCACTCCTATAATGTGGACTACCGATATTTCCAGTGCAGCCTGCGGTGCTCTTGGCGGCAAGGTTGACAAGTCAATGCTTACTGCCTCCATTTCTGTTGAATCTCAGGCTGCTGACAATTCATCACTCCTGAACGTATACCGGAAGTTCGGCATTCTGCGCGATTCCTATCCTGCCCTGGCAAAGGGCAGTTTCAAGGAGAGAAACGGAATCGGCAAAACCGCTGTCGGAGCCTGGTATCGCGAATACGACGGGCAGAAGATTCTTGTTATTCATAACTTCAGCTCTGCCACCGTCACTTTTGAAGTCACCGGAGACGACCTGGCGACTATGATAGGATCCAACGGTACCGCCACAGCAAATGGCTCCAGACTTACCCTCGGCGGCTATTCATCAGCACTGTTCCTCCAATAAGAAATATGTTCAGGATATTCATTTTCTCAGCCTTACTACTCACTCTTACATCCTGCCAGCCGGGTAATAACCCCGAACTCCTGTCAGAACCGATAATTGACCCGTCCATTGAAGATTTCTTCACAAAAGGCGCGGATATAAGTTGGGTTACAGAAATGGAATCCAAAGGTTACTCGTTCCGCAACCGGGAAGGCAAGGAGATGGAATGCACAACCCTTATGAAGGAGCTCGGGATTAATACCGTCCGCCTGAGAGTCTGGGTCAATCCCCAAGAGGGATGGTGTGCAAAAAAGGACGTTCTCCTCAAGGCAAAAAGGGCGCAGGACCTCGGGATGCACATAATGATAGATTTCCATTATAGCGACTGGTGGGCCGACCCGGGAAAGCAGAACGTGCCTGAAGCCTGGAAAGGATTTGATGCTGACAGGATGGCGCTGGCGGTGGAAAACCATACGTCGGAGGTCCTGCAATATCTAAAAGATGCTGGAATAGATGTCACGTGGGTGCAGGTCGGCAACGAAGTGGAGAACGGAATGCTATGGGAAAGCGGAAGGGTGTCCGGGCAGAAGGCCGAAACCTTCATCAAATATTTCAACGCCGGCGCACGTGCCGTGAAGGAAATTTATGATAACGCCTTTGTCATACTGCATATCAGCAATTCCTGGAAAACAGAGACTTTGACCTGGTTCTATGACCTTATGCAGACCGGATATGCAAATTATGACATAATCGGCTTGTCTCTCTACCCTTCATATTGGGAAAACGGTGCTTATCCTGACTGGAGAGACAAGACAAAAAAAGCCGTTTACAACTTCAAGCTGCTTCACGAAAGATATTCGAAACCTGTGATGCTTGTGGAATTCGGTATGCCGAACGCTTTGCCGGAAGCATCCAGGGATTGTCTTGAATACATACTCGACAACACCGAAGGCTATGAATGGTTCAAAGGAGTGATACTCTGGGAGCCTGAAGCCGAGAAATCCGTTTTCAACTACGAGTACGGAGCTTTTTCCGACGGGATGCCGACCGTAGCCCTGGACCCTTTCAAAACTCATCGTTTATGAAATTGCTGTTTTTCTACGCCCTTGTTTCCATCCTGCTTCCGAACTGGCAGTTCAGAAAAGACCACGAATATTCGAAAAAAGACGGATGGACGGAAGTCCGCGTTCCACATGACTGGGCAATCCTCGGACCGTTCGACCGGTCCATTGATCTTCAAGTCACGGCAATAACGCAGAACGGGGAAACCGAAGCCGTAGAGCACACTGCACGCAGCGGGGGACTCCCGTGGATAGGAAAGGGATGCTATCGTACCACAGTCGACATACCGGACACTGCGGGGAGAAACTTCTGCCTGTATTTCGACGGGGCCATGAGCAATGCACGGGTCCTGGTCAACGGGCAGGAAGCAGGTGAATGGCCGTACGGATACAATGCTTTCCATTTCGATATCAGCGGACTTGTCAGGAATGGGGACAACGAGGTAATCGTTCTCCTTGAAAACCTCGAAAGCTCCTCAAGATGGTATCCCGGCGCCGGACTGTACAGGGAAGTCCGCCTCATAGACAGACCTGCCGTTCACGTTCCCGTATGGGGGACCAGAGTCACGACCCCTTATGTGAGCAGCGGGAAGGCAACCATAACTGTCAGCACCGAGATTGAAGGATTGGAAAAAGGAAGCGTAGTGACCCTTGAGACAGTGATTCTGGACGGTGAAGGGAAAGAAGTTGCCAGAAGCACCGACACCCGCAGACTTTATCTGCCGGATCCGATAACGCAACATCTCACGGTGGATAATCCTTCCCTTTGGTGTCCGGAATCTCCAGCCCTATACACTGCCGTCACGAAGATACTGGATGGCGCCTCCATTGATACTGAATGGGAGGTGGCAAAGTGGCGCAACCGGGTCTCCGTCACCCGGGGAAACAGGGTTCTGGACAGCGTTGCTACAAGATTCGGAATCAGAAGCCTCGAATATCGTCCTTTGGAAGGATTTTTTCTCAACGGCAGGCACACAATGTTCAAGGGCGTGTGCAACCATCATGACCTGGGAGCACTGGGAGCAGCCGTAAACCGTTCGGCCATACGCCACCGCCTGACCCTTCTCAAGAATATGGGATGCAATGCCATCCGTACATCACACAACATGCCGTCACAGGCCCTCGTTGAACTTTGTGATGAGATGGGATTTATGCTTATTGTGGAGCCTTTCGACGAATGGGACGAGGCGAAATGCGAAAACGGATATCACCGTTTGTTCGGCCAGTGGGCGGAAAAAGACCTGGTCAATATGATAAGACATTTTCGGAACAATCCTTCAGTCGTGATGTGGAGCATCGGCAATGAAGTCCCTTCCCAGTGGTCGGATCACGGAGTGGAGGTCTGCCGGTCCCTACAGGAAATCTGCCATAGGGAAGATCCTACGCGCCCTGTGACGAGCGGTATGGACCAACCTGACGGTGGCATCGCATACGGTATGAGTTCTGTTCTTGACATCCCGGGGTTCAATTACAAGGTTGACAGATACGCTCAGTTGTTCCCTCTCCTTCCGCAAGGATTCATATTGGGCACAGAAACGGCATCTACCGTATCATCACGCGGCATATATCATTTCCCTGTCAGAAAAGCAATGAGCGAGTGTTCTGAGGACCACCAATGCAGTTCCTATGATCTCGACTACTGTACCTGGAGCAATATCCCTGACGAGGATTTTGCTGCGGACATCGACTACCCGTGGCTGTTGGGGCAGTTCGTATGGACCGGCTTCGACTATCTCGGCGAGCCTACGCCTTACGATACGGATGCCTGGCCGAATCACTCCTCGATGTTCGGCATACTGGACCTTGCAACACTCCCAAAGGACAGATACTTCCTTTACCGCAGTATGTGGAATGAGTCAGAACAGACCCTGCATATCCTCCCTCACTGGACCTGGCCGGGACGGGAAGGCGAAATCACGCCTGTTTACGTCTACACTTCGTATCCTTCTGCCGAGCTGTTCGTGAACGGTGAAAGCCGCGGGCGCAGAAGCTTCAATGCCGAGCCTTCCACCGGGCGCTTCCGCCTCGTATGGGATGACGTGGTTTATCAAAGCGGAGAACTGAAGGTAATTGCTTATGACAAGGACGGGAACAAGGCTGAAGAAAGGACAGTACACACCGCCGGTTCTCCGAAATATCTACAGATATCTGCTGACAAGAAGTGCCTCGAAGGCATTGATGACCTTGTTTATCTGACGGTCACCGTCTATGACGGGGACGGGAATCCAGTACCGGATGCCGATAATCTTATCAATATCAAAGTCAGCGGGTCAGGCAGTTTCAAGGCTGTCGCAAACGGAGACCCTACCTGTCTTGAAAGTTTCCAAAAGCCCCATATGCACCTTTTCAGCGGATCCTTGTGCTTTATCGTCGAAGGAGGCGCAACTGACGGACCAGTCAACATAGAAGTGTCCTCCAAGGGACTCGTAAAAGCAAAAATCATTATTTCCAACAAGATATGAAACGTTATCTGACCCTGCTGGTCACAACCGTGGCCTTATTCTCCTGTTCCTCTCCCGCAGACAACGAGACTCCCTATGCAGAATGGAGCAGGGATGCCGTTATTTATGAGATGAATGTCCGTCAGCTCACGCCTGAAGGGACTTTCGATGCTGCCTCAGAAGTTCTCCCTATGCTGAAGGAAATAGGCGTGGACGTTGTCTGGCTGATGCCTGTCCATCCTATCGGGAAGCTAGAACGCAAAGGGACTCTGGGGTCTTTTTATGCCCCGCAGGATTATCTCGCAATCAATCCCGAATACGGTACTCTGGAAGATTTCGACGAATTCGTACAGGAAGCGCACAGGCTCGGTATGAAAGTAATTCTCGACTGGGTGGCAAACCATACCTCCCCTGATTCCAAATGGGCTCAAGAGCATCCCGATTGGTTCCTGCACGACGAGAAAGGCAATTTCGTCGTCCAACACGACTGGACGGACATCGCTCCTATGGATCTCTCCAATGAGGAGATGCGTGCCGCAATGCGCGACTGTTTCCGTTTCTGGCTCGGAAGGGATGTGGACGGATTCAGATGCGATGTGGCGGGAGAAATGCCTGTGGAATATTGGGAATCAATGATAAGCCCTTTGAGGAAGGAATATCCGGGCAGATATTGGCTTGCCGAAGGAGAGAAACCTGAACTTCACACCGTATCCGGATTCGACGCAAGTTATAGTTGGGAACTCCATCATCTTCTCAATGACATAGCCACAGGAAAAGCAGACGGCACGAAGCTCGAAGAATATATCAGGACCGAAATTCAGAACTACCCTTCGGACGCAATGCGTCTGGCGTTCACTTCAAATCACGACGAGAACGCCTGGGCGGGTACGGAATTCGAACGTATGGGGGATGCATGGAAGGCCATGACCGTGCTTTGCTGGACACTCCCCGGGACACAGCCGTTGATATATACGGGACAGGAAGTCGGTATGCATCACAGGTTCGCTTTCTTCGAGAAGGACGCCATCACTTCATACGATTGGAACGAATATTCTGACTTCTATAAATACCTTTCGGACATCAAACATTCAAATCCGGCACTCAGGTCCGGAGACCCTGAAGGTGTTTTCGAAATTATTGAATGCAACAGCAATCACATCGAGTTCAGGAGGACGCTCGGAGACAATACCGTCACAGTCGGCGTCCAACTGCAGGCTCCGTGGGATTTCATCATAAGTTATCCGGGAAGAAGAGTTGAAAGGGTAGAGCCTCTCAGCTGGTGGGTCGGGATGAAAACCCCTCTCCAGCTTCTCATACGGGGAGATGACATATCTTCTTATGACATAAGCATAAGTGGAGGGGAAGGAGTGAAAGTGACTGGTATACACAAGGCAGACAGCCCAAACTACGCTTTCGTTGACGTAAGCGTTTCTTCAACGGCGGAGCCGGGCACATACGACATCGTTTTCACAAAGGACGGAAGCAGTTTCAGTGTTCCGTATGAAATAGCTGGGAGACGTGAAGGCTCAGCCTCAAGAAAAAGTTTCGGCCCGGCAGATGCTATCTATCTTCTGATGCCGGACCGTTTTTCCAACGGTGACCCTTCAAATGACAATACATCCAACACGGATGAAAAGGCCGACTACGATGCCTTCTTCAGCCGCCACGGAGGTGACATAAGGGGTATCCGCAACCATTTGGACTATATTCAGGATCTGGGCATGACTGCCATCTGGGCGAATCCGCTGCTTGAGGACAACGAGCCCGAGAGTTCTTACCACGGATATGCATGCTCCGACTACTATCACGTTGACAGCCGTTTCGGAAGCAATTTCGCCTATCGTGAGCTGGTGAAGGACGCTCACTCCCACAATCTGAAAATGATTATGGACATTGTCACCAACCACTGTGGAGCCGCCCACTGGTGGATGAAGGATCTGCCGTTCGAAGACTGGGTGCATCAGTGGCCCGAATATACCCACTCAAACTGCGCCTTCTCGGCACAGAATGATCCGTACTGCTCCAATCTGGACAAGGTAAATATGCTTGGAGGATGGTTCGACACATCGATGCCTGATATGAATCTCGACAATCCTTTCGTCCTCCAGTATTTCAAACAGTGGGCCGTATGGTGGATTGAATGGGCCGACCTGGACGGTCTGAGAGTGGATACATATCCTTACAATGAGAAATATCCTATGGCGGAATGGTGCGAATCCATCCTCAACGAATACCCGTCCCTCAATATCGTGGGAGAAGTCTGGTCCGTCAATGTCCCTCAGGTAGCATACTGGCAGGCCGGCAATCCCAACAGGGACGGATTCAATTCCCATCTTCCTTCGATTATGGATTTCTGCCTCCACGATGCAATATGCAGGAGTATCAATTCCGACAGCGAGAGCTGGGATGAAGGCATTACGAAGATTTATGATTCAATGGCAAATGATGTCTATTTCCAGGACGTCAGCAATATGATGATCTTCCCGGGCAATCACGACACAGACCGTATTGCGGACATAGTAGGGAAAGATCCTGCCAAAATGAAAATCATTATGACTCTTATGGCCACTCTCAGAGGGTTCCCCCAGATATATACCGGAGACGAGTATTTGGCCGTAAGCCGCGACAGGTCACAAGGGCATGGAGGACTCAGGGTGGAGTTCAATGAAGATTGGGAGCAGGACCCTGCCTCCAAAGACCTCCACGACTATGTCAGGACTCTCTTTCAATGGAGAAAGGGATGTCGGATCGTGCAGGAGGGAGACTTCAGGCACTTCCTTTCAAGAGACAACACCTACGCATATTTCCGACACTCCGAAGACGGCATTGTCTTCGTCTATGTGAACAATAATCCGCAGCCGCGCGAAATCCCTTGGTCGGACTACAGAGAAATCACCTCGGGTCTGTCCTGTGGCACCAATGTCATAACTGGAGAAAATGTTGATGTTACCGCTCCAATGACTGTAGGAGGACGCGAATGCCTCGTAGTTCAATTCTGATACAAATGAAAAACATCATAAAATGAAAGTTAAATCCTTGATTTTCTGCCTGTTCGCACTTACAGCATGCAACAACGCCGAATGGCAGCCCTGCTGCGAACTCAACTCTCCTGACGGAAACCTCAACCTTCAGTTCGCACTTATTGATGGAGCCCCTCAGTACTCCCTGAGCAGGGAAAATACCAAAGTTATTCTTCCAAGCCGTATGGGCTTCGACATGAGAGGTACTGTCAAGGCTGAGGAAATCAAGATCAAAGGTTCCTCTATCACCAAAGAGGACAGCAAACCGGGATTCTCCATGCACGACGGTTTCGTTGCCGATACCGTCATATTCGATTCCTTCGATGAAACCTGGGAACCGGTATGGGGCGAGGAGTCTTCCATCCGCAACCACTACAATGAGATGCTTGTCCGCCTCATCCAGCCTGAATCCGAACGCAGGATGGACATCCGTTTCCGTCTGTTCGATGACGGCCTGGGATTCAGGTATGAATTTCCGGAAGGGCAGCCTCTGGTATATTTCGTGGTGAAAGAGGAACTTACTGAGTTCGCAATGGCAGATGACTGCCTGGCCTGGTGGATACCGGGAGATTACGACACACAGGAATATGAGTATACCGAATGCCGTTTGTCTGAAGTGAGCTCCCACTTCAGGGACAAGCTCAGAGGCAACTCGAGCCAGACATTTTTCAGCACCTCCGGTGTCCAGACCAGTCTGCAGATGAAAATGCAGAACGGACTTTACGTAAACATACACGAAGCCGCACTGGTTGATTTTCCTTGCATGAGTCTTCTTGTTGACGAACGCAGACACAGTCTGCAGGCATGGCTGACTCCGGATGCCCAGGGATACAATGGCAATCTGCAGACGCCTGCAAAGACTCCCTGGCGTACCGTCCAGGTCGCCCGGACAGCCGTCGAACAGCTGCAAAGCCGTCTCGTCCTCAATCTGAACGAACCTTGCGCCATCGAGGACGTCAGCTGGATACATCCTGTCAAATATATGGGCGTATGGTGGGAAATGATTGCAGGTTACGGAAACTGGCATTACACCGATGACTTTCAGTCTGTGAAACTTGGACAGACCGACTATTCATCCGCCAAGCCGCACGGACGCCACAGCGGAAACAACGAAAGAGTCCGCTACTATATCGACTTCGCCGCAGACAACGGTTTCGATGCCCTGCTCGTGGAAGGCTGGAATATCGGTTGGGAGGACTGGGCCAACTGCGACAAGGATTATGTTTTCGATTTTTTGACCCCTTATCCGGATTTCGACATCGAAGCATTGAATGAATACGCCCATTCCAAGGGTATCAGGCTTGTGATGCATCACGAGACATCCAGCTCCCCAAGGAATTATGAACGGCATCTGGAAGCAGCATATAACCTTATGAACAAATATGGCTATGATGCCGTCAAATCCGGTTACGTCGGCGACATTCTGCCTCAGGGAATGTACCATTTCAACCAATATATGGTCAACCACTACCTGTACTGTGTCAAGGAAGCCGCCAGACACCACATTATGGTGAATGCACACGAGGCAGTCCGCCCTACCGGACTGTGCAGGACATGGCCGAACCTCATAGGAAACGAATCCGCAATGGGAACCGAATACCAGGCCTTTGGAGGCATTACCCCGGGACATACTGCAATTCTTCCTTTCACCAGGTTAAACGGAGGGCCAATGGACTACACTCCGGGAATCTTCGAACAGAACCTCAAAGAATGGTGCGGAAACGATTCGCATGTGAATTCCACTATCGCCGGACAACTCGGTCTGTACCTTACGATGTACTCCCCTCTGCAGATGGCCGCAGACACTCCGGAACATTATCTGGAACATATGGACGCATTCCAGTTTATAAAAGATGTGGCAGTGGACTGGAGCGAGAGCCGTTATCTCTACGCCGAGCCAATGCATTATGTGGTCACGGCCAGAAAAGCTAAGGATACCGGACTATGGTTCGTAGGAGGCGTGACAGATTCACAGGAAAGGGAATTCGAAATCCGCTTCGACTTTCTGGAGCCTGGCCGGGAATTCACTGCCACAATCTATTCGGATGCTTCCGACGCCCACTTCCTTGATAATCCTCAAGCTTACGACATTCGAACGCAAATTGTTGACTGCAACAGCGTTATCTATGTCACGATGGCCCCTGGAGGCGGCTTCGGAATCTCTATAAAGTAGGAAACTCTTTCGCAGATTTTTGTATATTTGCGCCATTGTCGTGTATTAAAACCAAACCAAAATGCAAAAAATATTAAATGCAATTTGCGACAAATACACTGTGCCTCAGGATGTTAAGGCAAAGGGTATTTATCCGTATTATCGTCCTATTTCAACAGGACAGGATCCTGTGGTGACGATGGCAAACGGCCAGAAAGCCCTGATGTTCGGTTCGAACTCGTATCTTGGCCTTTCTGATGACCCAAGACTGAAAGAAGCTGCCATTGCGGCAATCAAAAAATATGGTACCAGCTGTTCAGGTTCAAGATTCCTCAACGGAACACTGGACATCCACTGCGAGCTTGAAGAGAAACTTGCCAAGCTCGTCGGGAAGGAGGAAGCAGTTACGTACAGCACCGGATTCCAGGTAAACCTCGGAGTCGTAAGCTGCCTCGGAATACGCGGAGGCTATATACTGCTTGATGAGCTCGACCATGCCTGCATCATCGACGGCAGCCGCCTGAGTTTCAGCACCGTATACAAGTTCAAGCACAACGATATGGAGTCTCTCGAAAAGAAGCTTCAGGTCTGTGAGAAGGACGCTTTCAAACTTATCGTAGTTGACGGAGTATATTCCATGGAAGGAGACATCGCCCCTATCCCTCAGATATGCGACCTCTGCGAAAAATACAACGCATCCATAATGATTGATGACGCCCACGGACTCGGAGTGCTCGGTGAAAACGGGCGGGGAACTGCAAACCATTTCGGAGAGACCGACAGGGTCGACTTGATAATGGGTACCTTCTCAAAGAGTTTCGGCTCCCTCGGTGGATTCATTGCCGCGGATTCCGACGTGATTAATGTTCTCAAGCATCAGTCCCGTTCTCTCATTTTCAGCGCATCCATGCCGCCTGCAAACGTAGCGGCAGTCAGCAAGGCCATTGACATTATGCTTGAAGAGCCTGAGAGAATCGAGAATCTCTGGAAGGTCACTCGTCACGCACAGGAAGCGTTCAAAGCCAACGGTTTCGATACAGGACACACTCAGTCCCCTATCATCCCTCTGTTCGTCCGTGACACGGAGAAGGCTATGACAATCGTCAAGCTTGCTCTTGACGAGGGCGTTTTCATTACTCCTGTCATCGCCCCTGCAGTGCCGGAGAAGGACGTAATGATCAGGTTCGCGCTCATGGCCACTCACAGCTGCGAACAGGTGGACATTGCCGTGGAGAAACTTACAGGAATCTTCAAGAAACTGGACATAATAGCTTAATCTATGGTTATCCTTATCACCGGCATCACTTCCGGTTTTGGAAAGGCAATGGCCGGGAAACTGGCGGCCGAGGGTCACAAGGTGTACGGTACACACCGCCACGCCAGGGAGTTCATCCCGGGAGTGACCTATATCAAGGCGGAGTCCACCAGTGACGAAGAAGTCAAGGCTGCGGTAGACCAGGTCATTGCCGCCGAAGGAAAGATTGATGTTTTCATCAACAACGCCGGAATGGGTATCGGGGGGCCTCTCGAGTTCTCCTCTCTGGATGACGCCCGCTACCAGATGGACGTCAACTGGATGGGAATGGTCAGATTCCTACACTATGTGGTTCCGGTCATGCGTAGGCAGGGAAATGGCAAGATTATATGCTTCAGCTCGATAGGAGGTCTTATGGGACTTCCGTTCCAGGGACTGTATTCTGCATCCAAATTCGCCATTGAAGGCTACTGTGAGGCACTCAGGCTCGAACTCCGCAAGAGCGGGGTGAAGGTTATCGTCATCGAGCCGGGCGATTTCGCCACGCACTTCACCGCACAGAGAAAGAGTGTCTCCGACGAGGAGGCATACAAGGCATATCCAAGCTATGCCGAGTCTCTTGCCAGCATAGAAAATGACGAGAATACGGGTCTGAAGCCCGAGTATCTCGCTGAAAAGATTGCGAAAATTGTCAGGAAGAAGAATCCTGCCTACAGCTATATCATATCCACGCTGGAGCAGAGGCTATCGGTAACTTTGAAAAAGATTCTGCCTCCCGGATGGTTTGCAGCAATACTTTCCAGCTATTACAAACTGTAATTTCTTTTTTGAACTGTCTTTCACTGAAACAATGAAAATAACCTTCTCAATCGAATACCACACCATATGGGGCGAAACCCTCTGCCTCGTATCAGGCAACGAAAGATATACTATGAATTGGCAGGAGAACGGCATCTGGTCGGTTACCATTCCAGCATGCCCGGCAAAACTGCTCAAGGATTATTTTTATGTTGTAATGTATGACGACCTGATTGTCAGAAGCGAGTGGGAGCACCACAGTTCCAAGGCGCAGTCCGAAATCCGCGATGACTGGAAAGACTGTCCCATTCAGGGCTGTCCTTTCCCCAGGAAACATTCCGCCGCAATTTTCGACAGGCCCGGATTCCGCGGTGCCGGCACAGCCATACCGATTTTCTCCCTCAGAACACCGTCCGACTTCGGAATAGGTGAATTCAGAGATCTCCACCCTATTGTGGACTGGGCTGCTGCAACGGGTCAGTGCATCCTGCAGCTTCTTCCGATCAATGATACGACCAGGAAAGGCGGGTGGGACGATTCATATCCTTACAGTCCCATCTCTTCATTTGCTCTCAACCCTCTCTATATTCATCTCCAGGATATCGGGGTGAAGGAGGATGCTGCCTTCAAGAAGAAGCAGAAGAGCCTCAACGCCCTTTCCGAGCTGGATTATCCGAAAGTATTCGAAGCGAAGATGGCACTTGTCCGCAAAGCCTTCCTGGAAACAGGAGAAAAGGACATGGCTGGCAAGCCTTACCAGAAGTTCATCAAGGAAAACGGATACTGGTTGAAGGAATATTCAAACTTCTGCGCCCGCAGGGACTCTTTGGAGCCGGAATACTATTGCTGGATGCAATACCATCTGGACAAGCAGCTCAGCGAAGAGGTCAGATACGCCCACTCCAAGGGCATCTATCTCAAGGGAGACCTCCCTATCGGTGTCAGTCGCGACAGTGCGGAAGCCTATTATCACCCGGAACTGTTCTTTCTGGACTCATCAGCCGGAGCACCTCCGGACTATTTCTCCACGGACGGTCAGAACTGGGGTTTCCCGACATACAACTGGGAAGAGATGGCGAAGGACAATTTCGCCTGGTGGTCTTCCCGTCTGAAGAAAATGGCCGAATATTTCGACGCGTTCCGTATAGACCACATCCTCGGATTCTTCCGTATCTGGGAGATTCCTGTGGAGCACAAGAGCGGTCTCGAAGGTCATTTCAATCCTGCAATGCCATACAGCGTGGAAGAAATCCGCAATATGGGACTTCCTCTGGAAGGGCTGTTTCATCCTGATCCAAGGCATCCGGGAATGTATCAGCCTTATATCACTCCGGCTTCATCCAATCTGGAGCAGTGGCAGCAGGAAAGGTTCGGAGCTCTTTACAATGACTTCTTTTTCCACCGTCATGACGAATTCTGGCGCAGGAATGCCGAGAAAAAACTTCCGGAACTTCTCAACGCAACGGGAATGCTTGCCTGCGGTGAGGATCTCGGAATGGTCCCGGACTGCGTGCCGGGAGTAATGGATCACGAGAAGATTCTCTCACTGGAGATGGAACAGATGGACAAGGGACGTCCTTGGCCATACCTCAGCGTATGCGCCACATCATCTCACGATATGGACACCATAAGGATGCAGCACCAGGGAGGAGACCTCGAAACCTGGGAGTGCAGGAACATTCTCCAGCGCCATCTTGACTCCGGTTCGATGCTGGCAGTTTTCCCTCTTCAGGACTGGCTGTCAATCGATGCCGGACTGCGACGCAAGGATTATGAGAACGAAAGGATAAACTACCCTGCCGATTCACATAATCATTGGAAATTCCGCATCCACCTGGATCTGAATGAACTGAAAACGGCCGCAGAATTCAATGCAGCCGTAGAAGGAATGATAAAGGACAGCGGACGCCGATCTACTTTGTGATCTCCTCACGCATCTGGGTATCGGCCTGGATATTCTTCATCCGGTAATAATCCATAACACCGATATTGCCGCTGCGGAATGCTTCGGCCATTGCGAGCGGAACCTGAGCTTCTGCCTCGATAACCTTGGCCCTGGCCTCTTGTGCCTTCGCCTTCATCTCCTGCTCCTGTGCGACAGCCATTGCGCGGCGCTCCTCTGCACGGGCCTGAGCTATGTTCTTGTCCGCATCGGCCTGGTCCATCTGAAGCACGGCACCGATATTCTTGCCGACGTCGATATCTGCAATATCAATTGAGAGAATCTCAAAGGCAGTACCAGCATCAAGTCCCTTGCTGAGCACAAGCTTCGAGATGCTGTCCGGATTTTCGAGCACTTCCTTGTGGCTCTCCGCCGAACCGATGGAAGATACGATACCCTCGCCTACACGGGCGATGACCGTCTCCTCGCCTGCTCCTCCGACAAGTTGCTTGATATTCGTGCGGACTGTCACGCGGGCCTTGGCTATCAACTGGATACCGTCCTTTGCCACAGCAGTGACAGGAGGAGTGTTGATTACCTTAGGGTTGACTGACATCTGGACTGCTTCGAAAACGTCACGTCCGGCAAGGTCGATGGCTGTAGCCATCTTGAAATCCATAGGAATGTTGGCCTTGTTTGCAGAGATGAGAGCCATCACGACCTTGGTGACATTTCCCTTTGCAAGATAGTGGGCCTCAAGTTCGTTGACCTTGAGAACCAGCCCGGCCTTTGTTCCCGTGATCATTGCCATGACGATGGTTTTCGGATTTACACCTCTCCATCTCATGAGGATGAGCTGTATCAGCGAAACATGCACTCCTGAAAGCAGTGCCTGGAACCAGAGGGCTACCGGGAAAAACCAGAGAATGATAATGAGAGCGACAACAATGATCGCTGCAAGAATTACAAAATCCATATCAAATCGTTTTTACTATTACTTTGTTGTCTTCCACCAGCACTACTTCAACTTCCGTAGAAGCGGCTATCATGCAATTGTCAAAAGACTTCGCTTCACAGGATACCTTGTCGAATTTGACGGTTCCCATAGGTGCAAGCCTCGTCATCGCAATTCCTCTGTCTCCAACCTTCACCTGGGAGACCTCATTGTTCACTTTGGAGTTGATTTCCGTGCCGAGTTCGAATCTTTTCCATGTCTTTTCGCGAAGGGCTATGACCAGCATAATCACGGCCAGAACTACGTTTACGGCAGTTATGATGAGTCCCGCCCTGGTGCTGACCTTGTCAAACGCGTACCAGCAGGATGCAGCAAGGGATATGATTCCGACGAAGCCTGCCACACCCACTCCGGGAACCAGCAGCATCTCGGCAAGAATGAACAGAATCCCGACAAAAATAAGAGCAGCAATAATCCACCACATATAAAAATTGATTTAGTACTCTACAAATATACAAAAAGACTGATTCAAACTTTCTTTCTTTTAAGAAAAATACTAACTTTGCGAGCTATTTATGCATTTTAAATTTAAAAACTATAATTATGCAAAGTAAAGGTGCAATTAGATTTGTGGCAATCCTGCTTGCAATCGCCTGCATTTGGCAGTTGTCTTTCACTCTCGTGACCAGCATCGAGGAGAAGAAAGCTGACGAGCACGCAGAAGCAGTGGCACAGTCAATCCAGCAGACAGCCGCATTCCAGAACGTTTCCGAACAGGATCGTGCAGTTTACCTCGACTCAATCAAGAAAAACGAGGTTACAAGATTCACAGACTCTCTCTCAACCGAGAAAGTCTATTTCGGATACAATTTCAAAGACGTAAAGGCAAAAGAGATCAACCTCGGTCTTGACCTCAAGGGAGGTATGAACGTTATGCTTCAGGTCCAGCTCGAAGACCTCGTAAGGGTCCTTGCAGCCGACAACAAGACTCCTGAGTTCGAGAACGCTCTCGCTCTTGCAAAGGAGCGCAGCGTCAACTCACAGTCAGACCTCATCACCCTTTTCGCAGCAGCATGGAAAGAAGTGGGCGGCGGCCAGAGGCTCTCTCAGGTTTTCGGTACTTACGAGATGCGCGACCGCATCAAGCCTGAATCTTCAGACGATGACGTTGTCAAGGTGCTCAAGGAAGAGGCTGAAAGTGCCATCGCAAACTCATTCAACGTCCTTCGCAACCGTATCGACCGCTTCGGTGTGGCTTCCCCTTCAATCCAGAAGCTCGGAAACACCGGACGCATCCTTGTCGAGCTTCCGGGTGTGAAAGAGCCTGAGCGTGTCCGCAAACTGCTCCAGGGAACTGCATCCCTCGAGTTCTGGACAACATACCAGTATCAGGAAATTTTCCCATATCTCGTAGAAGCCAACAATCTGCTTGCACAGCTCGCTTCCGAAGAAGTTTCAGAGGAGCCTGCAGAAGAGCAGACAGAGGAAGTCGCAGCAGCTGAGGAGGAGTCCGATATCATCGCCGAGGAGCTTTCAGCACAGGGTACGGACGATACAGACATCGAGTCTTACCGCAAGGCAAATCCTCTTTTCGCTGTCCTTTCACCTTCACAGAACAACAGCAGTGCATGTCTCGGTTATGCAAAGGCTGCCGACATGGATGCCGTCAACGCACTTCTCGCTACACCTGAAGTAGCTGACCTTTTCCCTGCAGACTTCATCCCTATGTGGTCTGTAAAGCCTGCTGACTATATCACAAGCGAGAATCTTTACGAACTCGTTGCTATCAAGGCATCAGCTCGTGACGGAAAGGCACCTCTCGACGGTAGCGTTGTTACCGACGCCCGCGTTTCTTATAACAACCAGCGCAACGGTAACCCTACAGTCTCCATGACAATGAACGCTGAAGGCGCCAACACCTGGGCACGCCTTACAAAGGACAACATCGGCAAGCAGATCGCTATCGTTCTTGACGGTACCGTTTACTCTTATCCTGTAGTCAACGGCGAAATCACCGGCGGTTCTTCAGAAATCAGCGGCAATTTCGACGTGGAAGAGGCTACCGACCTTGTAAACGTCCTCAAGTCAGGTAAGCTTCCTGCACCTGCAACAATCGTTCAGGAGCAGGTCGTAGGACCTTCACTCGGTGCAAAGTCAATCCACGACGGACTTATCTCATTCGTGATTGCCTTCCTCCTCGTGCTCATCTACATGCTGTTCTTCTATCAGGGCGCAGGTGTTGCAGCTGACATAGCTCTTCTTACCAACGTGATTCTCCTGTTCGGTACACTTGCATCATTCGGAGCAGTCCTCACACTGCCTGGTATCGCAGGTCTCGTATTGACCCTCGGTATGGCCGTCGATGCAAACGTTATTATCTATGAGCGTATCAAAGAGGAGCTCAAGGCAGGCAAGGGACTCGGAAAGGCTGTTCACGACGGATATCAGAACGCTTATTCAGCCATCATCGATGGTCAGGTGACAACATTGCTCACCGGTTTCGTTCTCTTCTTCTTCGGTTCAGGTCCTGTCAAGGGCTTCGCTACAACTCTCGTAATCGGTATCATCACCTCTGTCCTTACCTCAATCTTCATCACAAGGCTTATCTTTGATGACCGCATCAGCAAGGGCAAGAACATCACATTCGAGAACAATGCAACCAAGAACTTCCTCAAGGGAACAAAGATCAACTTCCTCGGAGGACGCAAATATTCTTACATCATTTCCGGAGCTCTTATTCTTATCGCTATCGGTTCAATCGCCATCAAGGGATTCTCTTATGGTGTTGACTTCACTGGAGGCCGTACCTATGTTGTAAGATTCGACCAGCCTGTCACCGCTGAAGACGTACGTTCTGCAGCTGAAAAGACATTCAATGCAGCTGACGCAGAGTCTTCAGTCGAGGTCAAGCAGTTCGGTGGTGACGCACAGATGAAGATCACTACTTCTTATAAGTATAAGGATGAGTCTTCAAGCGTTGACTCAGAGATTGAGGGAATGCTCTACGAGTCTCTCAAGGGATTCTTCGCAGAGCCTATGACTCTCGACCAGTTCACGTCAACTCTCGACAACCCTAACGGTATCATATCTTCAGATAAGGTTGGCGCATCAATAGCAAGCGATATCAAGAGATCCGCTGTCATTTCAGTGATCCTCGCACTCCTCGTAATCTTCGTTTACATCGCACTCAGGTTCAAGAAGTGGACCTGGGGTCTCGGTGGTGTGGTTTCTCTTGCACACACTGCAATCATCGTCATCGGATTCTTCTCACTGTTCAGCGGAATCCTTCCGTTCAACCTTGACGTTGACCAGACTTTCATCGCGGCTATCCTGACCATCATCGGTTACGCTATCAACGATAACGTGGTTATCTTCGACCGTATCCGTGAGAATGTCGGTCTGCATCCTAACGATGACTTCAAGGAGACGGTCAACAAGTCCCTCAACCAGACTTTGACACGTACAGTCAATACCTCAGTTTCAACTCTCCTCCCTATGCTTGCAATCGCTATCGCGGGCGGTGAGTCAATCAGAGGTCTTGCTGTCGCTCTCATCCTCGGTATCTGCATCGGTACTTACGCTTCTATCATGATCGGTACTCCGGTTATGTTCGACGCTACCCGTAAGGCTGCCAAGAAGTCAGGCAAATAAGATTGTTGATAACTTATGATAAGAGGGCCGCGAAATCTCGCGGCCTTTTTTTATCTTTGTTTACTATGTCATTCGTTCATCTTCACGTCCACACACAATACTCGATTCTTGACGGTCTGAGCAATATCGAAGACCTTTTTTCACGTGCCGAGGAGCTCGGAATGCCGGGCGTAGCCATCACTGACCACGGAAATATGTACGGGGTCAAGGAATTCTGTGACGTCGCCAAAAAACATCCCAGTGTCAAGCCTATCGTGGGCTGCGAAGTGTATGTGACACGCCATTATGACCATAAGCTTAAAGACAAACAGCACGAGAAATACTATCATCTGATACTGCTGGCCAAGAATTTCAACGGATACAAGAACTTGATGAAGATTGTCTCCACCGGCTTCATCGAAGGTTTCTACTATAAACCGAGAGTGAGCCACGAGATCATCGAAAGGTACCACGAGGACCTTATCTGCTGTTCGGCCTGTCTGGCAGGAGAGCTTCCACGCGCTATTCTTGCCGGGGATGTCAAAGCCGTTGAAGAAGCCATCAACTGGCACAAGAGAGTGTTCGGCAATGACTACTATATGGAAGTCCAGCTTCACAAGACCGAAGTCCCTGGGCTTTCACTCGAACTCTACGAGAAGCAGAAGGAATACGACAGCGAAATATTCCGCCTGGCCGAAAAGCACGGGGTCAAGGTGGTTGCTACCAATGACGTACACTTCGTCCGCAAGAAGGATGGCCCTGTACACGACAGACTCATCTGCCTGAATACCAACTCCTATGTGGATGAGGCCGACCGTCTCCACTATACACAGCAGGAATACCTGAAAAGTGAGGATGAAATGATGGCACTGTTCCCGGGACATCTCGAGGCCCTGGTGAACACCATAGAAGTTTACGAGAAAATAGAGCGTTTCGAGCTTGAACGCGGTCACGTGCTCCCTAAGTTCCAGATTGAGTCGGACTTCCTCGCACATATCGAAACCCACCTGGAAAAATACAAGTCCATCATTGATGAAGGACGCACAGACGAGGAAGGCAACTACCGCGGAAACGAGTTCTGCAACTCTGTCGCTTTTCTGTGCCACCTGGCATACAAGGGGGCTGAAGAAAGATACGGTGAACTGGATGACGTTGCTGCGGAGAGACTTGACTTCGAGCTCAAGACCATCTGCCGAATGGGTTTCCCTGACTATTTCCTGATTGTGCAGGATTTCATCAACTGGGCGAAGAACAATGGAATTTCTGTTGGCCCAGGACGTGGTTCGGCAGCAGGAAGTATGGTCGCATACTGTCTGAAGATTACAAATCTGGATCCTCTTAAATATGACCTGCTGTTCGAGCGTTTCCTCAATCCGGAGCGTATCTCAATGCCGGATATTGACGTCGATTTCGATGACGAGGGGCGCTACAGGGTCATTCAGTATGTTCAGGACCACTATGGTGTCGACCACATTTCCCATGTCGTGACTTTCGGCACGATGGCGGCGAAACTCGCAGTCAAGGATGTCGCGCGAGTCAGCAGGCTGCCTATCCCGGAGTCCAACAGGCTTACCAAGATGATTCCGGACCGTCCTTTCGAGGCAAAGGATGAAAACGGAGAGAAAAAGACCTTCAAGCCTACACTCAAGAACTGTGTCAAGTATGTTCCCGAGCTCAAGGCGGAATACGAAGAAGGCGACCCGCTCGTGCGTGAAGTTCTGGAATATGCCCTCAAGCTCGAGGGATGCATCCGTCAGACAGGCATCCACGCATGTGCGATGATTATCGGCCGCGGGAATCTCACTGACTACATTCCTATATCCATAGGCACTGACAAGGCCTCCGGGCAGGAAGTCTGGGTGTCTCAGTATGAAGGCTCGCAGATTGAGGCTGTGGGTATGCTGAAGATGGATTTCCTCGGTCTGAGGACTCTCTCCATCATAAAGGAATGTCTTTCACTTGTCAAGAAGAAATACGGTAAGGACATCGATATCGAGAGTATCCCTATCGATGATCCTCTGGTATATGAGCTGTACGGACGCGGCGATACCAAGAGCGTGTTCCAGTTTGAATCCGGCGGGATGAAGGAGTGGCTTATGAAACTCCATCCCCAGAGATTCGAGGATCTCATTGCGATGAACGCCCTGTATCGTCCGGGACCTATGGACTATATCCCTCAGTTCGTCAGGAGAAAGAGAGGGGAAGAGTCCATTGCCTACGATCTTCCTGATATGGAGGACATCCTGCAGGACACATACGGAGTCACCGTATATCAGGAGCAGGTCATGCTTCTTTCCCGCCGGCTTGCCGGCTTTTCTAGAGCAGATGCGGACCATCTCCGCAAGGCTATGGGTAAGAAGAAGATTGCCGAGATGGAGAAGCTCAACAAGCAGTTCATCGAGGGAGGCACGGCCAACGGCTATCCAAAGGAAACCCTGGACAAGATATGGCAGGACTGGAGGGCATTCGCCGAATACGCCTTCAACAAGTCCCATGCTACCTGCTATGCCTGGGTAAGCTATCAGACAGCATGGCTGAAAGCCCATTATCCGTCAGAATTCCAGGCGGCCAACCTTTCCAACAACCTCGCGAACATGGAGGAGCTGAAAGAGATTATGGCTGACTGCAGGAAGAACGGAATCAGTGTGCTGAACCCTGACGTCAATGAAAGTGATGCACATTTCACTGTCAACAAGAAGGGTGACATCCGTTTCGGCCTCGGTGGAATGAAGGGCTTCGGTGACAACGTGGTGGATGCCATAATATCCGAGAGGAATGCCAACGGCACTTTCGCCGATGTCTATGACTTTATGGAAAGGATGTCCGGAGCTGTCAACAGAAAAGCCCTTGAAACTTTGGTTTTCGCCGGAGCATTCGATTCGTTCGGCTACAAGAGAAGCCAGTTCATGCTTCCCGGCGCAAGCGGAGATCTGTTCATCGATGAAATAATACATTATGCCGAACTGTTCAGAAATGACAAGGAAGACAGCTCTGCTTCACTGTTCGGGGATGTCGAAGAAATGAAACCGAACCGACCTCAGATGCCTGCCATGGTCGGTGACGAGGATCTGCTGGAGATTCTGAAACTCGAGAAGGAGCTGGTGGGCATGTACCTGTCATCCCATCCTCTGGACAGATATGCGTTCGAAATAGAGAACTTTACCACTTGCAAGCTTTCGGGGCTCCAGGACCTCATAGATGAGTGTGAAGCCAAGCAGTCAGGAAGGAAAATCGCTGTTGCCGGCATCATCACGGATGTCAAGACACTTACCACGAAGTCCGGTTCCCAGGGGGCGAAAATCATGATGGAAGACTACAGCGGCAGCTTCGAAAAGGCTCTGTTCGGCAAGGAATATCAGGAATACAGGGATAAACTCAATCTCCACGACCAGGTCTTCCTCTGCGGAGAGGTCGCACCGCGCTTCGTCGGCAGAAAAGATGACGGCAATGTTCCGAAGCAGATACCTTATGAATTCAAGATCAAGGAAGTATCACTTCTCGGAAATGTGGCGGAAGCGTATATGACAGGCATCACTCTGAACATCGATTCAGAAATGCTGAACGAAGACTTCAGAAAGAAGTTCAACAAGCTGGTAAAAGGAAACAAAGGGAAGACTCCGCTCAATATAACTATCTTCGACAAGAGTACCGGATACAAGATAGAATTCTACTCGAAGAAATATCAGGTGGGCGTCAGCTCGGATTTCGTGAACGGAATCGAGCAGTTGGGTATCCCTTACACCGTCTCTAAGAAACTCTAGTTACTCCTGCTCGTTCCAGCCCTGTGCAGTCATTGTGAGTTCGACTCCGTCGGGAGTAACCAGCACTGGACCCACATCCTTCTGTGCAAGATGTCCGATGATATCGAAAGTCTGGAAATTCTTGCGGAACTTTTCAAGCTGGAGGATTGGTATCACAAAGAGAAGTTTGAAATCATCCCCTCCGTTCATAGCGGCGGAAACGGGATCAATGTCCAGGTCCCTGCCCAGGGCAAAAGAGTTGCCTTCGAAAGGAATCTTGTCCGCATATATCTTGGCTCCGAGCCCGCTGTCCCGAGAAAGCCGTTTTACGGCATCAGAAAGGCCCCTTGTGACGAAGTAACCGAAGGAAGGGTATATTCCCTCATCACAGAGCTGCGTGACCGTCTGAGGGCTTAATTCTGGCTTGAGGTACGCGCCGACAAGCATTTTATAGGTCTCCAGCTCCCCGGGTTTCCGTTCGAGGACCTGCATCCCAAGGTATGCTGCCCCGAGGCTGCCGGATACGCAAATCAGATCCTTGCTTGCAGCTTTAGGGCGGAGAACTTTCTTTGAAGCGACGCCTGTGACGCTCACGCTGATGCTTAGCCCTGTCTGTGACGGCTGAAGGTCAAGGCTGACAGACTTGATGCCGTGCTCCTTTGCTGCGAACACGATACCGGACCACAGTTCGCTGATCTGGTCGAAGCCCAGCTTGGCGGACACGCCGAGAACGACGGACAAGGTGCGCGGCATTGCCATCACCGCATACAATTCTCCGACAACGCTTATCACACTCTTGTAGCCGAGATGCTTGTACGGGAAATATACAAGATTGAAATCGATTCCCTCAAGCAGGAGTCTGGACGCCGTAGTTACATAGCCGCCATCCGCATCGTCAAACCAGCACGGCTCTTCAAAAGCGGTGTATCCCGTCCCTTCGAATAATTGTCTTATTGCCTCCACGCGGCCCAGTTGTGCGAACTTATTGTCTGCCATAGTCTAGAAATTTTACGCAGCAAAGTTAATAAAAAGAAAGCGGGTGCCGCACCCGGCATCCGCTTTCTTTGCTTTATCTGTTGAGTCCAGATTATTTCACGTCGATGATGTGTCCGAGGACAAGTTTGTCACCGCTGTCGTCAACTGTCCAGAGCTGTGGTTTGCGAGGACCGTTGCCTTCTACGTGATGAACGATGTACCTGAGCTCACCTTCGAATGTCTTGAAGAGCATTCCGTGACCTGAGTTGTTAGCAAGGAATGGTTCCGGTTCCTGTACCCATGGTCCGGCGATTGTACCTGACTCTGAGTAGCAGATTGCCTGGAGATAACGCTCCTTGCCCCAGGTAGCCCAAAGCATACCGAGCTTACCGGTCTGTGTACGGAACATCTCAGGACCGTCGGTAACCCAACCCGGCATCTTGAGGCCGAATGTAGCCTCACCGAGTCCGTTCATCTCACCGCAAGAAGGGTTCTCTGAAGCACGGAACATACATACCGGCTTGGAGATGGTCTTCTTCAGGTCTGAAGAAAGCTCAACATACTCCATAGTACCGTCGATGAGCTGTGTCCACTCGTGAACGTAAACCATGTAGATCTTGCCGTCCTCCTGATAAAGAGTACCGTCGATACAGTCATCCTTGCGAGGCTGGAAGTCGTGGTTCGGATTCTCGTCATACACCTCGTATGGTCCCTCTACGTTCTCTGAACGGAGAAGCACTGTCTGGTTGTGAGGCACATTGTACCTTCTTGGCACCTGCTGGATAAGGTCGCTGTGGTCACTCCAAGTTCCGGCGTAGTAATAATAGTCACCGATCTTGTGGATTTCAGCAGCGGCAGCGAAGCCGGCTCTTTCCATCCATGTACCTTCGAGATTTACGATATTGTAAGGGCCTTCCCACATTACGAAGTCCTGACTCTTCCACATACGGCCACCTGAAGAGGTGAGGTAGTATGTCTTGGTCTCAGGGTCTGCGTAGATGTAAGGATCAGACATTGAGAGGTCATTGAAATGAACGGTTCTGATCTTGTTCATCTCAGCCATACGAGCTCTCATTGCAGCATTTCTGGCAGCAGTATCAACGTCTGCTGCAGGTGTATGCATGCCACCGAAGTTCTTCTGGCCTACATCTGCGAGAGGAGCCTGCTCGCCCGGTTCAATTACTGGGTAAGCATTTGCTTCCTCAGCTGCCTGAGGAGCGGAAGTACATCCTACAAGTGCAAGTGCTGCGAAAAGAGGAAGTGCGATTTTAGTAAATTTCATACTTGTCTATAATTAATGAATAATCTATTACCAACCTGGGTTCTGCTTGAGGTTAGGGTTAGCAGAAAGCTGCTCGTTAGGGAATGGGAGAAGCATATACTTGTCCTGCCATCCGGGTCCGTTGTAAGCCGTTCCTGTTATAGCTTCTACATTCCACTCTGTGGTTCCTGGCTTATATCCGTGGAACGTATAGAATACCTTACCCTTGTTTGCAAGAGCTGTAGGAGCGTCTCCCCATCTCTGGAGGTCGAAGAATCTCTCCTGCTCATAGAAGAGCTCTGCACGGCGCTCGTCCTTGATGTCATCATAAGTCATAGATGTCAATTCAGGAATTTGAGCTCTTGTACGAACCTCGTTGAGAGCCTTGAGACCTGAACCGTCAGCATCGTTGTCCTTGAGGAACTGAGCTTCTGCGTAAAGGAGAAGAACCTCTGCATATCTGAGCATAGGCTCGTTGGCTCCTGAGTATGCCCACTGACCGTTGTTGTACATATCATCATTGAAGGCTATTCCTCTATAGGTGAAATAACCAGCGTTGTGAGCAAGAGAACTCATCATACCAGGGACAGTGCCAGGATTGTAATCCATAGCGAGAACCTGCTCGTAAGTGTGGATTGTTGACTTGAAGCGAGGCTTCTCTATGTCACCTTCGTGAGCGGCGAGGAATTCACCGAATTCCTTGGAAACCTGGTTCCATCCCCAACCAGAGAATATAGCCGAAGGAATTGCAATGTTTGTAGGCCAGCCTGTCCACATATGACGGAGGTCATTCTGAGGGTCTCCAGGGAAACCGTCACCGTTGTCCGCATTGTGCTCGAAAAGATACTCGGAGCAGAAGTCACCTGCAGGTCTTACGAGCTTGAACATATCAGGGTTAAGCTCATAGAGTCCTGAGTTGATGACAGCCTTGAGGTCACTTACAGCACCTGCAAGATAAGAAGCGTCATTATATCTTGATGCATACCAGAGCTGAACTTTTCCGCGGTATGCCTGAGCGGCGTACTTTGAAATACGTGCACCGTATGCCTTCTGCTGGCCCTTTCCTGCGATAGGATCAAGACCGTCGATAGCAATCTGCATCTCATCAAGGATCCAGTCGATAGACTCCTTGGTAGGAGTGTTTCCAAGATAATACTCATCAGCTCCGAGAACGTGAGTTACAAGGATTGGAGTTCCCCACCATCTGACAGCGTCGAACATTGCAAGAGCGCGCATGAAGTGTGCTTCAGCCTTCACTCTGTTGATTTCCTTTGAATTCTGCTCAGGGATGTTCTCAATTATGAGACTGGAGTGATAAATAACTCCGTAAACACCCTTATAGACGGTCTTCATAGAGTTGTCACTTGCAGTTACCTTGTAAGCACCTGCATCCTGGAACTGATAACTAGCGTCACCGTAACGGCCACCACCTGTATAGTGGTCATCGTCGAGAGAGTTGAGGAAGATGATCTTGTCGATACCGTTGACACTGGTCACGTCCCTACCGCCCCAATAGAGCTTGTAAACGCTGGCAATCAAAGCGTCAGCCTGCTCAGGAGTTGCGTTCTCATAGTAATCCATTGAAAGCACACTCTTCTGCGGAATATCAAGATTCTTCTCGCAAGAGTTCAAGGCAATGCCGAGAACGGCGATTGATAAAATAGTAAATATCTTTTTCATATTACCTGCAAATTAAAGTGAGATGTTAACACCAAAGACAACCTTCTTTGAGATAGGGTATGAACCGTAGTCGATACCGAGTCCTGATGCTGACTGTCCGAAGTGGCTGACCTCAGGATCCATTCCAGGATACTTGGTGAAGGTGAAGAAGTCGTCAAGAGAAGCATATACTCTGAATGAGCCGATGAAGGTCTTGTTGAGGAGCTTCTTTGGAAGGCTGTATCCGAGCTGCATCTGTTTGATCTTGAAGAATGAAGCGTCATATACTCTCATGTTGGATACTCTGTAGTACTTGTCGCTGACATCCGGCTTCGGATACTTGTATCCTGTTGAGCTTGGGCTCTGCCAAGCCTGGGTATAGAATTCAGCGAGAGTATTCTGCTGGCTTGCATCAGCACGGCATACTGAATAGAGGAGGCTTGCTCCCTGTGAACCTGAACCGAGGAGAACGAAATCGAATCCCTTGTATGCGAGGTTGATGGTGATACCGTAAGTGAACTTAGGGATACCGCTACCGGCATAGTCCTGGTCGTCGAGGTTGATTACACCGTCGTTGTTGAAATCCTTATAGACGGCTGCACCTGTCTGCTGGTCGATATGGTCAACCATATATGTTCTAAGGTACCACAGAGGATATCCTTCCTCGAAGTAAGTAACATAATCAGAACTCCAGATCTTCTGTCCCGGAACTCTATCAGGAGCTGTACCCTGAAGAACCTTGTTGTGAACGGTTGAAAGGTTTCCGTTGATGCTGTAAGAGAAGTCACCGATATGGTCTCTCCAACCGAGCTCGAACTCAGTACCGTGGTTGTTGACAAGACCTGCATTTACGTAAGTGGTCTCAGCACCTGTGTTGGATGGAGCTGTCGTGCTTGTAAGAAGGTCGTGAGTGTTCTTGTTGTACCAGTCGACAGTGAAGGTGAGTCTCTCCCTGAATGCACGTACATCGAGACCGAGGTCGAACTGACGTGAAGTCTCCCACTTGATATCAGGATTAGGAAGGACAGTTGAAGGACGTACACCGATTACGAATCCCTGACCGAAGTCTGTTCCGTAGAACTCGTCAGCCCTCATTGAAGCTGCATACTGGTAAGCACCGAGAGCATTGACGTTACCGTTGATACCCCAGGATGCACGCAGTTTCATGAATGTGATGCCTGTCTTCTCCTTGACGGTCTTCATGAATTTCTCATTGCTGATATTCCAACCTCCTGAAACTGAAGGGAAGAATCCCCATCTGTGGGCCTTGTCAAGCTTTGAAGAGTCATAAGCATCTGCACGGAAGTTACCCTGAACAAAATACCTGTTGTCATAGGTGTAACCGAGACGGCCGAAGAATGACATATTGGCGGTTGTGTTAGGCTGACCTGAAACAGTCATCTTTGTGGTGTTCACAGAGTTGCTCAGATAGCGGTAGAGAGGAACGTCGTAGGTGAGTTTGTCTGCGCTGCCGCTGAGGTTGTCTGTATAGGTCTGCTGGTATGACATACCGGCCATAGCCTGGATGGCGTGCTTCTTCGCGATTGTAGTGTTGTAGTTCGCGAAGTTTTCCCACTGATAGTAAACTCTGTCATTCTCGCTTGCGCTGATAGACATTGTCTGGACATTTCTCCAAGTGAGGAACTCCTCGTAGTTGTATGTATTGGTATGGCTGTAGCCACCCTGGAATCCGAGGCGTGAAGTGAATACCAAACCCTTGATCGGAGTGATGTTGAGGTATGCTGTACCTCTTACCCTGAAGCTCCTGGTCTCAGAATCCCTCTGGTCGAGAAGAATCTGAGGGTTCCACATATAGCTTGAAGTAGGGAATGCAGGAATACCATATACCCTTCCTTGCGGATCCGTAGGAACCGTGTGTCCGAACGGAGTGATGTTCTGGGCGATGAATTTCTGAGCATGTTCAGGAATACCGTTCTCATAGTAGAGAGGTGTCAGAGGGTCATCTGCCAAAACTGCACCGAAGACACTGCTCTGTGTGCTGGAACTCTCACCTACAGCAGTTCTCTCGCTCTTGTCGATTGTCAGGTTGACACCTGTGGTGAGCCATTTGTTGATCTTGTATTCTGCATTGACCTGGCCGACAAGACGCTTGTTTGTATCCTTGTCGCCCTTGATGATACCGTTGTTGTCGGTATAAGAAAGGGAAGCATAGAACTTTGCCCTGTCGTTTCCGCCCTCGAATCCGAGAGTGTGCCTTCTCTGATAACCTTTCTCTGTCATCAGGTCGATCCAGTCAGTATCAGTTTTTCCGTCCCAGAAAGCAAAGTCTGACTCCTTAGCGGCACCTGAAAGCAGCATATAGTCAACATAGTCCTGTGCATGCATTATTTCCGGCTTGCGAGCCAGAGTCTGGATGGCATTCTGGAAAGAATATGTAACTCTTCCCTTGCCATTCTCAGAGCTACCTGTCTTGGTGGTGATGAGAACGACACCGTTACCAGCCTCGACACCGTAGATAGCTGCAGAAGCGGCATCCTTGAGGATCTCGATGGAAGCGATCATATCAGGATCAAGGTAGCTGATGTCAGTAACCTTAAGTCCGTCGACGATCATCAAAGGAGATGTCTTGCTGTTTGAAGAATAACCACGGATCTGAATGGAAGAAGCAGAACCAGGAGCACCTGATGAGTTGATAATCTGCACACCGGCAGCTTTTCCCTGAAGGGCCTGAGCCACGTCGGTAGCTGTTCTGTTCTCAAGATCGGACGCTTTTACAGAAGCGATGGCACCGGTGACGTCACTTTTGCGCTGTACGCCATAACCGATAACCACTGTCTCTTCAAGCATTTCATTATCCTCTTCAAGGACAACGTTGATTGCATTCTTGCCTGCTACAGCGATAACCTGATCCGAGTAGCCGATGCAAGTGAAAGTAAGGGATGCATTTGAAGGAACAGAAATCTGATAGTTACCGTCCAAATCGGTAACAGTACCGTTGTTTGTTCCTGACTGCATTACAGTCGCACCGACAACCGGTTCGCCTGAAGCGTCTTTGATGCTACCCTTTACCGTTACGTTCTGTGCACTCACAGAGATTGTCATCGCGAGCAATGCTGCGATGCCAATGAATTTCTTAAAAATTCGCATTGGTTAATAGATAAAATTTTAGTTTGTTCATTATGAAAGCGCAAGAGAAAAAGATGTCTCCTCACTATTCCGCCTCAAATATACATCATTTTTATTAATTGCATGGATAAATGTCGAAATTTTTAAATTTTCGACGAGCGCCCTATGCGTTTGTAAAAATTTTTTATAATATTTGAGACTTGAAAATTGCTATTTACGGCATTCTTCATTACGTATTAGCGATAAAATACTTCCTCTTTTTGTAATCTGTGCCATCGTAACTGCTGGCTTGCCCCTCGTGTAAATGCTGCGCCCGCCTGGAGACCTCTTGTATGTACAATTCGTTGTGGAATCCTGTCCGCGCCGAGAAGTACTCCTTCCGCCAGTTCGTGGACCTCTTCAACGAGCCTGTGGCCTGACGAAGTCATAAAGCCTTGGGGCGCCATCGCCAGGGATTTCGTTAACTGATAAATTATAACTGTTTATCTAATTGATATCAATACGTCCGAGATTAAGACCCCACTCTCCAACCTGGATTACTGGGACTTTCTTCCCTTCCATATCTTCCGCATATGTGAAATCCCTGAGATATGTATGTGAATGTCCGCCGATAATGATGTCAACATCGTGGATACCCTTTATTACATCCACATCCTCTTCATATCCCATATGTGAGAGGACTATCACCAGGTCGCACTTCTTCTTTTCTCTCAAGAATGAAGCCCATTTGTTGATTTGTTCCGCATCATTCTCAATCTTGGGAATTCTTTTTGCAGCTGCACGAGTGATGCTATAATCGATATCAGTCAGCATCCCGATGATTCCTATCTTGTAGCCTCCTCGCTTTACGATGGCATAAGGGCCTCCTTTTTCTCCCATATCGAATGAGGAGAAATCGTAGTTGGCACATATTACCGGACAGTTGATCATCTTGACTCTGCGGGCAATGTCTTCAACGTCGTTGTCGAACTCATGATTTCCGAACGTGACACAGTCATATTTCAAAGCATTGAGAAGATTCACCTCCAAATCCCCGTTGAAAACCGAATAATAAGGTGTACCCTGATCCCAGTCCCCAGCGTGAAGCAGGAGAACATGGTTCTTCCCTACAGCCTTCCTGAGGCTGTCAATGTATGCGGCCCTCTCTATCACTCCACCACGGCCAGCTGTGAATCCGCTACGTTCCGGATCAAGATGACTGTGAGTGTCATTAACGTGAACAATGACAAGTTTTCTGGCACCAGCCTCATTGCATGTCAGCAACAGCCCGAACGCTAGTATTATTAACAGTTTTTTCACAATACAACTATTCTATTATCTGCCACTTTTTCTATCATCTTGCCGTTTGCTGTATTTTTTCGCACATATTCCAATACGGCATCATAAATATTGATATCTGTCAAAATATGGCTTTCTGCATACCTTGAGATATAAATATCATCTCCACCGTTCAAGAGGAAATCAAGGGAGGCAATACCATATATCTTCTCAGGGTCCAAAGGCTCGCCTCCGACCAGAAGCTCGCTGACTCTGCTTTCCTTGACAGTAATCTTGACTCCTCCAACGACCTGTATTTTCCCGGCCATGGAATTAAACAGTTCCAATACCTGCTCTCCTGACATTGTCACATAGCAGAGGTTGTGCTTGAAAGCGAACATTGATAAGAGATCATAACTCATAATCTCTCCTTGAGGCATGTCGATTCGAATGCTGCCATTATTGGCAATACCGATATCGACTTTCTTTCCTACCTCCTTTTCCGTGGCCTCCATGATTATGTCGATAAACCAGTCTCCAAGTACATTCTCGGTTCCACGACGGGAAATCCTCTTGGGAGCATATCCTACAACTTCCTTGAGAGCCGCCATTTCAGGCTGCGCATCGAGCATTAGTTTTGCCACCCGGGCTGTAGCGGTGTTCTTTTTGAACCTGCGGCCGTTCGGAGCTACATAAGTGCTTCCGTCAAATGTACCTATAGCTTTATCTACATTATTGACCATAGGAGATGTCACACCTGTACGTGAACCATCCACAGGGATGGATTTCCATTTAAACCCAAAGGCACCAGTAGCCTGGGACGCCAAGGCAGCCATCAAGAGAACCAAAGTAAATTTTTTCATGTTTGTTTTTTTACGATTATTCGTTAAACAAAAAAAGAGCTGCATTCTGCAACTCCTTTTTTATAGTCATTGCCAGCTGACTGGCAAACTTTAACTACTCCCAGCCCGGGTTCTGCTTCAGACCTTCGCCTTTCTCCTCGTTCCAGGGGTTCAGCTGAACCACGTCGAACGGGAACGGCATGAGCTCGTGCTTGCCAGCCTGGAAGCCGCCGCCGAGCTCTGCCCAGCCGTCATCAATGTAGGAGACGCGGGCCTTGTGCGGCTTGCCGGTGGTCTTCTTGCCCATGGAGCCCTTCACGTAGAACTCGTCGCCGAGGTACGGCATCTTGTCGTGGGATTTCCAGGCAAGGACGGTGGCGGCGTCGCCCCAGCGGACGAGGTCGGGGAAGCGGGTGCCTTCCCAGCAGAGCTCAAACCACTTCTCCTGCTTGACATTGTCCATGGTCAGATTGTCGTAGGTCGGGGCGCCGGCGCGCTTGGCCACCTTGTTGAGGGCGGCGAGGCCGCTGCCGTCGGAATCGCTGCTCATGGCGCAAGCCTCTGCGTAGAGGAGGAGCACCTCGGCGTAGCGCATGATGATGCGGTTCTCCTCGGTGACGGTCGTGCTGTTCGGGATCAGGTCACAATCCCAAGGGACGAGCTTCATGAAGTAGTAGCCGCAGTTGGCATAGGTCTCGTCGTACTTCTCGCAGTTCAGACCGCGGCGGAAGTCCATGAGTTTCTCGGCTTCGGTCATGTCGGCGTCGGCCTTGTAGGAAACCTTGCTCTTCTTGCCGTCCTCGTCGGGGACATCCACCGTGGAAGCGGCCAGCGGGTAAGGATAGTCGGTGAGGAACTCCTCATAGGAGGCGAACCAGGCCTTGCGGCGGGCGGAATTGGGCTCGTGGGTCAGGATGGCATCCATGAACTGCTTGGTCGGGGAGACGTTGTTGCCCCAGCCGTCACCGGCCTGAAGCAGCACGGTCGGATACTTCTTGATGTTGCGGAAGAAGAGAGCCTGGTTGCGCTGGAAGTGATAGTGCCAGGAACCCATGCTGATGCCCTGGTTGTAGATGTAGTTCATTTCCAGCACCTTCTCCTCGTTGCCGTCGCCGGCCACGCGGAACATGGTCAGCAGCTGGTCAGTCGGCACCAGGTCGTAGTTGCCGGAGTCGATCACCTGCTTGAGGACAGACTTGGCTTCATCCCACTTCTTGTCGAAGACGAGGGCCTTGCCGAGGAAGGCCTGGGCGTTGCCCGTGGTGATCTTCCAGGCGCCTTCCTTGTCGGTCTTGCCGTTACGCGGCTTGAGGTCGGGGATGGCGGTCTTGAACTCGTTGATGACCCAGGTCATCAGGACGTCGTGGTCGCAGTTGGTCGGACGGGCGTCGCCGGCGAGCACGTGCTCCACGAGCGGCGGGGTGCCCCAATAGGTGGCGAGGGTGAAGTGGGCCCATGCCCGGACCACGCGGGCCTCGGCCACGCAGCTCTTCTTGATCTGGGAGTCGCACTTCTCACCGCTCTCGCCGTAGAAGTTGTCCAGGACGAGGTTGGCCTTGTAGATCAGGGAGTACAGGTCATTGTAGACCGTCTTGATATGCGGGATGGTGCTGTCGTAGGTGTTGCGGAATTCGTTCATTTCCTGACCGCCGGAGCTGGAACCGTTCTTCTTGCCTCCGCCCCAGTAGAGCTCGTCGCCACAGGCGTTGGTAACCACGTTCCAGGCCGGGTTGTTGGAACCCTGGTCGTTGATCAGTTTGATGAATGCGTCATAGACGGTCGTCAGGGCAGACTGGGCGTCGTCGTCGGTCTTATAGAAATCCTCGTAGGCGATGACACCCTTCTGCTGGATATTCAGAAGATCCTGGTTGCAGGAGGTCAGGGCCGCAACTGCGGCCGCGCAGGCTAAACCGATAGTAAGTATCTTTTTCATAAGGCAGTCGGATTAGAAGGAAATGTTAACACCGAACATAAGTTTCTTTGAGTTCGGGTAAGAACCCTTGTCCAGACCCATACCGGAAGTGGAACCGGTGGAAGCGGTTTCGGGGTCGAAGCCCGGGTACTTGGTGATCACGAACCAGTCGTCCATGGAGGCAAAGAAGCGGAGGTCGTTGATGAAGATCTTCTTCATCCATTTCTTCGGCAGGGTGTAGCCGAGCTGGATCTGCTTGATCTTGAAGTAGTCGCCACGGAAGACGACGGCGGAGGAGCTCCAGAATTCCTTGGTCAGGATGTTCTCGATCTTCGGGAGGGACTTGCCGCACTCTTCGTAGAAGTAAACCAGGGAGTTGATCTGGCTGTGGTCCACACGGTAGATACAAGGCATCAGCTGATGGCCTGCGGCACCTGTGCCGAACACGGTGAAGTCGAGACCCTTCCACTCGAGGCGGAGGGTGAGACCGAAGGAGACGGGCGGGAGGGCGCTGCCCATGTAGCCCATGTCGGCGTCGACCGGGGACTGGGTGAGGTTGCCGTCCTTGTCATAGTAGTCGGGCTTGCCGTTCTCGGCGTTGACGCCGGCATACTGGTAGCCGCGGAAGTACCACACCGGGTAACCTTCCTCAAACCAGGTGGAGAACTTCATGTTACCGAAGCTGGAACCCTTCTGGTGACCCACGGAAGGCTCCAGGTAGGTAACCTTGTTCTTCAGGGTGGAGAGGTTGGCGTTGATGCTGTAGTGGAAGTCACCGATGTTGTCCTGCCAGCCGAGTTCGAATTCCCAACCGGTGTTGTTCACGGAACCGGCGTTGACGGTCGTGGAGGAGATACCCACCTCAGCCACCGGGCTGATGTTGACGAGCAGGTCGCGGGTGTCCTTGTTGAACCAGTCCACACCCAGGGTGAGGCGGTTGTTGAACATGCGGAGGTCGAGACCGAGGTCGGTCTGGACGGAGGTCTCCCAGGTCAGGTTCGGATTCGCGAGGCCGTCCGGCTGGGAACCCAGGGTGAGGACGTCGGAATCGTGGAACTGATAGTTCTTGCTGTTGTAGGAGATCGACGTGGAATACGGATAACCGGAGAGCACGTCGATGTTACCGTTGATACCCCAGGATCCGCGGATCTTCAGAAGATTGACGATGCTGTGGTCCACGTTGTCTTTGAAGAAAGGCTCATTGCTGATGGTCCAGCCTCCGGACACAGAGGGGAAGTAGCCCCAGCGGTTCTTCGGTGAGAGCTTGGAGGAGTCGAAGGCATCCGCACGGAAGTTGACCTGTGCACTGTAACGGTTGTCGTAGCTGTAGTTCAGACGACCGAAGTAGGAGATCTGGGTGCTCTGGCTCGGCGTGCCGCCGCCGATGGTCTTGGTGCCGGAACCGTTGTCCTGGCTGATGTAGCGGAAGTTCTCGGCGTAACCCTTCAACGGATCATCACCTTCCAGGCCGGCGTTCACGCCGCGGCTGTCGGAGAAGGTGTAGGACATACCGGCCATCGCACCGATGGCGTGCTTGCCAAGGTCCACGTTGTAGTTGGCGAAGTTCTCCCACTGATAGTAGTGGCTCTGGGAGGACGAAGCCGAGATGCTGTAGGTCTTGGAATACGACTTGGCGTTCGCATAGTAAGGCTCGGAGTAGTCGCTGCTGTAGCTCTGCTTGATGCGGTAGCCCAGGCGGGACGTGATCACGAGGCCCTTGATCGGGGTCAGGTTGGCGTACACGGTACCGCGGACCTGCCAGCCTTCTTCTTTCTTCTGGTTGCGGTCGCGATAAATGAGCGGGTTGATACCGTCACCTTCGAGGATCTTGGACACGGCGTAGTACCAGCCCGGATGCTCGGCGGGACCGTAGACCTTCTGCTTGCCGCCGTCAACGGCGTCCTTCATGCCCAGGGGGAGTTCGTCATAGGACTTGAAGTAGACCGGGGTAAGCGGGTCGATGACGAGGGTACCGAGGAGGCCGGCGCTGCTGCCTGCGTACTCGGAGTGCTCGCCGATCTTCTGCTGCTTGCGGCGCTCGATGGAGGTGTTGGTGCCGACCTGGAACCAGGACTTGATCTTGTAGTCGGCGTTGATCTGCGCGGTGAAACGGGTGTAGGTATCGGTGTTGCCGCGTGCCATACCGTCTTCGTCCACGTAGTTGAGAGACAGGAAGTAGGAGCCGCGGTCGTTGCCGCCCTGGGCGCCGAAGGTGTGGCTGTGCGTCACGCCGGTCCCGTAGAGGACGTCGGCCCAGTTGGTGTCGGTCACGCCGTCCCAAACGCCCGTGGTGATGAGATCTTCGGTGGACGCCAGGTTGCCGAGCTGCTGCTGCCAGTCGATGTACTGCGCAGCTTTCATGACCTCGGCGTGGTGGCCGAGCCGTGCGAGCGTAATCTTATAGTTGTAGAAGATGTTGCCGTCCTTGCTCTTGGATGAGCCGCTCTTGGTGGTGATGAGCACGACGCCGTTACCAGCCTGTGCACCGTAGATGGCGGCTGAGGCGGCATCCTTCAGGACTTCCATGGACTCGATCATTGAAGGATCGAGATAGTTGATGTTATCGACCTTCAGACCGTCCACGATGAGAAGCGGACCGAGGCCGGAGCCGGAGTTGGAGGAGATACCGCGGACTCGTATCGAGGAGCCTTCGCCCGGAGCACCGGAATCATTGAAGATCTGCACGCCGGCGGCCTTGCCCTGGAGGGCGGCGGCGGCGTCAGAAGTCGAGCGGTTCGACAGTTCGGTTTCGCGAACCGAGGCTACGGATCCTGTGAGGTCGCTCTTCTTCTGCACACCGTAACCGATAACGACTGTTTCTTCGAGCATTTCATTGTCCTCTTCGAGAACAACGTCAATGACACTCTTGCCTGCTACAGCGATAACCTGGTCTGAGTAGCCGATGCAAGTGAAAATAAGGGAAGCACTTGCAGGAACTGAAATCTGGTAATTACCGTCCAGGTCGGTAACTGTACCATTGTTAGTTCCTGACTGCATAACGGTAGCTCCGATAACAGGTTCGCCTGAAGCGTCCTTGATGTTACCTTTTACCGTTACGTTCTGTGCGCTCACAGAGATTGACACCGCAAGCACTGCTATGATGCCAATGAATTTCTTAAAAATTCGCATTGGTTAATAGATAAAATTTTAGGTTTGTTCATAAAGAAATCGTAAAAGAAACTATGTCTCTTTACTATTCCGTCTCAAATATACATCATTTTTATTAATTACATGAATAAACGTCGAAATTTTTAAAAATTTCGACGAGCGCCCTATGTGTTTGTAAAAATTTTATAAAATCTGAGGCTTGAAAATTGCCATTTTCGGCATTCTTCATTACAGACACTAACTATAACCTTAATATTTTATAATGATTACTTAATGTTGTACCTAAATTCATTTTTGTAGGTTATGCCAGCCAGCAGCATTCTGTCGAAGAGTCCGTCACCGAAATATCGTCGGTTGAACTTGTAGCAGAACTCGTTCAAGTAGCTCTGGAGATATTCCGGACTGATGTCATGATAGATGTCCAGCAGAAGCCTCTTCGCATTGCTGATGGCCACGTGAACCCAAGGAAGGAGTTTTCCTATCTGGTCGTGAGGAATGACTTGAGCGTGATGCTCCTTCACAAGGTTCTTGAAGTTTGTATATGAAGTAGAATCGTCAGAGTTTATGATGGAATCCATATCAATGTGTGTCTTCACCTGTTTGTCGATGGTCTCCCAGATAGGATTGTAGTTCTTGTGCCCGAGCTGCCTCTGCAGTTCGGATGCGGAGATGTGCCTCTGAGTTAGCAATTATTCCTTTGTTTTGCCCCTAAAAATTAAAACATGCGATGAAATTGGTTACGGGCGGAATTTAAGATAAGAGAAAAGCCGGTCCTTGGAGGACCGGCTTAACTGTTCCATACGACTAGGTTTATTTTTCAGTAGCCCAACCGTTGAGCTGGTGGAGAGCAGGATTGATTGCGCAGACATCAGCCGGGAATGGGAAATACTCGTGCTTGCCTTTGATGAACTGGTGAGGGATGCCCTCGTAAGGCTTGGTCTCGACGTAGTACATTCTGTGCTCAGGTTCACCGAGCTTTGACATTGCGTCAAAAGCCTCAGGATATCTGTCAAGATCCTTTCCGCAGACCTGGTCGGCTATGCCCCAGCGGACTACATCGTGGAATCTTGCGCTTTCGAACCAGAGTTCGTACTGCTTCTCTTCCTGGACATTGGCGAGGGTGAGCTCGGTCTCAGGAACTTCTGCACGGCGCTGGATCTCATTGAGAGCAGCCTTGCCCTTTGCGGCGTCACTGCTTCCGATGCAGGCCTCAGCATAAAGGAGAAGAGCCTCAGCATAGCGTGCGCACTTGGAATTGGACTGGTTGGATGCACCGTCGGAAACCTCAGGAACGACATCGATGCCGTTGAGTGACATGAACTTCCAGTTCATATAGTAGGTACGGCCGAAGAAACCGTTGGCGTTCATACCTCTCTTCGGATCTTTCTTCTTGTTTTCGAGAGTCCATTCTGAAGCCGGCTTGAGCTGCCCTGAAGTATGGTTGTCGCCGACGTAGTCGGTATCCCAGCGCATCCAAGGGAATTTGTCAAAGATCTCATTGCCTTCACTGTCGATACCGTAAAGCCATTCGTCAGCGGTGAAGAAGGTACCCATACGGCGAGGACCGTTACCGTCATGCGCAAGGAACTGCTCTGCGAAATAGCCGTTGATGGCACCACCGTTCCAACCGGTGGTTGCCTGGCATACCGGCCAAGAGTTCATGTTCTTACCACGCCAGTTGAGAGTGTTGTTCTGGTTCCACTTGGCACGGGCCTGGTTGTCGGAAGATGAGTTATTGGAGTCATAGACCCAGTTCGGCTCGAAGATCTTCTCTTCGTTGCCATCTCCAGGAGTATGGAAGTTCTCCCACCAGCGCTCGCCAGGGACAAGCGCATATTTTTCAGAGTTGATAAGGTCACCGAGATGCTTGCGGGCCACATCCATTTCATTTGCAAATACTGCAGACTTTCCAGCTACGAACTGAGCGAATCCCTTTGTAACATAGGTGGTGGCGTCCTTGTCAGACTTGCTGCTTCTTTCTCTCAGGTTAGGAAGTGCGTCTTCGCATTCCTTGATACACCAGTCAAGAAGGAACTTCTGGGACTCAACGTTTGTAGGGTCCTCATTGGTCAGACAATGGTCTACCAGAGGAGGGCACTGCCAGGTAAGTGCAGCTGTCATGTGACACCATGCACGGACAACCCTGGCCTCAGCAATACAGCGGTCAACAACACTGCTTGAATATGCACCTTCCTTGGTGAAGTTGTCAATAAGGAGGTTGCAGGCGTAGATTGTCTGATAAATGCTTGAGTAAACATTCTTGATGATGCTGTAGGATGCATCATAGCGGTACTCATTGAAGAGACGGACATCCAGATGGTCATCCTTGTTCTTTCCTGCAGCGAAAACATCGTCAGCAGAATAGTTCAACATAAAGAAATATGGATTCCAGTTTCCGATGGAACCGAAAACACTCTGAACCATCTTTGCATACACGTTGACCAGAGCAGCCTCCGCTGCTTCATCGGAAGTGTAATAGGTTTCGTAAGCAACAACTCCTTTCTGCGGGATATCCAGCTGCGATGTGCAGGCAGAGCAAAGTAATGTGCAAACCGCCGTTAAGGCAACAATATATTTTGTCATAGTTATTATCTCCTGTAAATTAGAAAGAAAGATTTACGCCGAACATTGTTTTTCTCATGCTTGGATATGCACCGACATCCACACCGCGGCCGTAAGCGGCACCTGAAGTTGCAGTCTCAGGATCCATGCCCGGATAGCTGGTGAAAGTGAAGAAATCATCAAGAGAAACATAAACTCGAAGCTGATTGATGAGAGCTTTCTTTGTCAACTTCTTAGGAAGAGTGTAACCGAGCTGGATCTGCTTGATCTTGAAGTATGAACCATCAAAGATTGACGCGGTAGAACCCCAGTAGCTCATATCGCCTGAAACTTTCTTAGGATCAGGGAACTTGGCATTCTTGTTCGTCTCGCTCCAGGAATTGAGATAGTAGTAGTTGAAGCTGTTGTGATAACCTGCACGGTAGAGGGTCTGAAGGATTTCGCAGCCACCGACTCCGGAGCCGAAGAGCGTGAAGTCAAAGTTCTTCCAATCAAGGCTGACGGTAATACCGTATGTGAAATCAGGAAGGCCCTTACCGATATTGGTCATATCCGCATCGCTGATCTGGCCGTCGTTGTTGATATCTCTAAGGATAGCGGAACCATCCTCAGCGACACCATCATAAACATAACCGCGGATGTACCAGATAGGCTGTCCTACTTCAAATACCGTTGTGTTAGGATAGTTGCTTCCTGAAGCAGGGTCCTGAGTGATTCTAGGAAGAGATGGGAGAAGGTAGGTAACCTTGTTCTTCAGATAAGAGAAGTTCGCATTGATGCTGTAGCTGAAGTCACCAATGGTATTCTTCCATCCGAGTTCGGTTTCAATACCGCTGTTGAGCACATTTCCTGCATTGCTGGTAACTCTTGATACACCGTATTCAGGAGTTGGAGAATAGGAGACAAGCAGGTCCCTGGTTTCCTTGCGGAACCAGTCGAGGGTGAATGAAAGCCTGTTATTGAGGAAACGGGTGTCCAGACCCACGTCAACCTGATTGGAAGTTTCCCAGGTCAGATCAGGGTTTGCAAGTCCGTCAGGAGCTGATCCATATGAGTTTCCGAGTTCATTGACGTGATACTGATACCACTGGCTGTTGAGAGAGATGGATGTGGAGTATGGATATCCGCTGAGCACGTTTACGTTACCGTTGATACCCCATGAAGCGCGCAGCTTCAGGAAGGAGATGCTGTTGTTGGAAACTGCATCCTTGAGCCAAGGCTCGTTGCTGAGTGTCCATCCCGCAGAAACTGAAGGGAAGTAACCCCAGCGGTTCTTGGCAGAGAGTTTAGAAGAGTCAAAGGCATCAGCACGGAAGTTGGCCTGTACTGAATAACGGTTGTCATAGCTGTAACCCAGACGGGCGAAGTATGAAAGACTTGCGGACTGGCTTGGAGAGTTGGAGAACTTCTTGGTCGCATCATCCTTCACATAGTTCAGATAACGGAAGTTTTCATCGTATCCCTTAAGAATGTCTGAACCGGTGGCTGTACCGCTGACATTGTCGGACTGATTCTTGATGAAGGACATACCGGCCATCACATTAAGGTCGTGCTTGCCGGCGAAATTCTTGTTGTAGTTGGCGAAATTTTCCCACTGATAGTAAAGACCGTTATTGGCTGCAGCGCTGAGGGTGTATGTCTTGACATCCGCTTTACCATTTGAGAAATATGGAGCCTGATAGCTGTGGGTGTTGCTCTGGGTGATACGGAAACCGAAACGGCTGGTGATCACCAGACCTTTGACCGGCTGGAAATTCGCAAAGATTGTTCCGATGACGTTGAGACCTTCGCTTGAGCCGTCGGTGGCATCTCTCTGAACGAACGGGCTGCCTCCTCTGGTCTCATCGATTGCAGAAGTGGCGAACCAGCCGTTCTCGTCACGGAGGAATCTGTACGGATATTCGGAAGCACCGGCCATAACAGCCTCGTATTTATTTCTGTAGTCCTGGTTGAACTGACTTGGATCTGTCCAATATACAGGAGTGCAAGGGTCAATTGTCATGAGAGACTCAAATGCTGAGCCATAGCCCTGCTGGGAAACGGATTTGGTTGACCACTTCTCGAAGGAAAGATTGTTTCCTACCTCCAGCCAGTCGAAGAGCTTGTAATCGGCATTCAGCTGAGCAGTGAGTCTCTTGTAAACGTCCTTGTCACCTTTGATGATACCATCCTGATTGACAAAGCTGAGTGCTGAAAGATAATGACCGCGGTCGTTACCACCCTGAAGTGTGATTGTGTTCTGGGTGCTCCATGAAGGATTGAAGTATTCACTGAACCAGTCCGTGTCGGTACCTTTGTAGTTTGCATTCTTCAGCATATCCTGGATTGCATAGCCCTGTCTTTCCTTGTAGTCGATGAACTGCTCGGCGTTCAGCATCTCAGGTCTGTGCGCGAGAGACTGATTGATGAGCTTGCCGGAATAGGAGATCGATGCATGCCCCTTTCCACCCTGCTTCGTGGTGATGAGGACGACACCGTTACCTGCCTCTGCACCATAGATGGCTGCGGAAGCGGCATCCTTGAGGACCTCCATTGACTCGATCAATGAAGGGTCGAGGTACTGGATGCTGCTGACCTTGAGGCCGTCGACGATAAGGAGCGGTCCGATGTTGCCGCTGTTGGACGATACACCGCGGACGCGGATCTGGGAGCCGCTGCCAGGAGCACCAGAGGTAGAGATGACTTCCACACCGGCAGCCTTGCCCTGGAGGGCGGCTGCAGCGTCAGAAGTTGAACGGTTCTTGAGATCAGCCTCGCGGACTGAAGCGACGGATCCGGTAAGGTCGGATTTCTTCTGGACACCGTAACCGATCACGACAGTCTCCTCGAGAAGTTCATTGTCTTCAACGAGAACAACGTCAATGGCACTCTTGCCTGCTACAGCGATAACCTGGTCTGAGTAGCCGATGCAAGTGAAAGTAAGGGAAGCACTTGCAGGAACTGAAATCTGGTAATTACCGTCCAGGTCGGTAACTGTACCATTGTTAGTTCCTGACTGCATAACGGTAGCTCCGATAACAGGTTCGCCTGAAGCGTCCTTGATGTTACCTTTTACCGTTACGTTCTGTGCGCTCACAGAGATTGACACCGCAAGCACTGCTACGATGCCAATGAACTTTTTTAAAATACGCATTGGTTAAAAATAAATTAATATTGGTTGGTTTTCAGTATTAAAACGTGTTTCATCAATCTCACGACTGATACTTTATTGCACAATAATACTATTTATTATGTGTCAAAAACAAATTCCGTCATATTTCGGCGCCACAATTTCGGAAAATTTTATTTTTCTACAAAGTTCGTTATCAGTTATTGTTACCGAATAACAGGATTTTTCGACGAAATTCACTTTTTTTCGACCGTTTACATCGGACACCGAATCCTACACTAATAACCTTAATATTTTATTTATGATTAAACACATTTCGAAAGTGCTGGGGACCATTGCCGTCCTCGCATTATGCGTTCTCTCGGGCAGCAATGCCTATGCGCAGAACCGCACAGTAAGTGGTGTTGTCGTAGACAATGCAGGGCTCCCGGTTATCGGAGCATCCCTCATCTTCACCACCAATTCCACAATCGGTACTGTTACTGACATCGACGGTAAGTTCACACTGAACGTACCTCAGAATGCAGTGCATATACAAAAAAAGGCGCCACTTTCGAGTGACGCCTTTTTTATTTATTGTTCCGATTAAAGGTTGCGGAGCAGATTATTCAGATTGACTTTCTTGTCGATCATTGACTTGAGCTCTGCGATAGGAATTCTCTCCTGCTGCATCGTGTCACGGTCGCGGACGGTTACGCAGTTGTCATTCAGAGAAT
>JAKSJU010000040.1 GCA_024402095.1 Bacteroidales bacterium
AGATATTCCGCGACTATGCGTGCTGCATTGCCGACAATTCGCTCGCAGGGGCGTGAAGTATAGTATTGCTCCGTGCGTTCGCTTGGAGCGGGAGATTCCGTCCGGGATGCCCTTATCTGCAACAGTTCCCGGCAGACTATGCTGCCGTTGGCTTCCTTGAACTCTGCGGCAAATCTCTGGACAAGAGCATAATTCTCAGTTTTTCTTTTCCTGTCGGCAGGATCCGCCGCCGGACAGATGACACCAGCAAGGAAGACCATTGCCGACATCGCACCGCAGACCTCCCTGAGCCTTCCCATTCCGCCTCCGAATCCGGAACCCAAGGTGGCGATCCGATCCTCCGGCAGCCCGATTATGTCCTGAAAAGCGAGCAGGACGGACTGGCAGCAATTATAACCGTCGCGAAAGAATTCGCGTGCCTTGCGGCTTCTCTCTTCAATATCCATTATCGCAATCTGGTTCCTGTTGCCTGTCTGGTCTGAAAATCAAGAGGCAGATCGTTGAAAACGGGCGTAGCGACCGCAGCCGGCAAAGCCTTGGAAGGATAGCCGAAAACTGTGAAATCAATAATGCTCAAAGGCGTATTGTCAGGCCAGCCTGTCACGGTAAGTTTAACGAATCTGCACTCGACAGGTTCAAATTCATCAAACACCGTATCTTTTGCAAGTTTGTTTTCCGTGCGGTCAACGACAGTAGTAAAAGTTTCACCGTCTTGGGAAACCTCAAGTTTATACTGATAAACAGGAGCGGTAAATGATCTGCCGAAACCGCGTCCTCCGCCGAAAAGAACTCTCATTCCATCCACGGTAAATAGCTGCACGACGTCAAAGCGTGTTGCCGGGGACAACTCAACCATTATTGAAGGAGTCCTGTCATCTTCTGACGGCTTCCACACCGTGCCGCTGTAATTGTCAACAGCGTATGCGCCATAGAACCCGGGTTGCTCTGAAGAAACCTTGGAAAGAGCGTTCATAGCCTTGATCTTGTTTATTGTAACAGGTACCGATTTGCATTCCCTGGCACTGACAGGAGCCTTCTGTGGGGAATCGGTCACTTCAACTGACATATATCCGTTGTCATCGAACACAACTCTGTCCATACCTATCCTTCGTCCTCCCGGAGGGTTGGAAAGTACAATGGTGTAGAACTGCCACCACTCGTCATCCGGGCCCTGAACTATCGATCCGTGGGCGGTGCCGGTCACAAGGCCTTCCGTCTTTCGCAGAAGCGGATTGTTCGGAGCATATTCATACGGACCTAGAGGATTCTTTGAAGTATAATATCCTTCTGCGTATGTCTTCCACTGGGTGCCGGAAGCCGAGTATTCGATGTAGTATGTACCGTTCCTCTTGATCACCCAAGGCCCTTCAATCCAGGCCACTCCCGGATACTCGTTCATTTCACCGTAGCATTCCCACTTATGGTCAGGATTGAACGAAAACAAATGCACTGGCTTTGATTTGAAACGTGAAAGATCATCCGGATCAAGCTCGACTCCATATATTCCGCTGATGCCCCTTCCCGGCCAGAACAGGTACGGCTTATTGTCATCATCAATGAAGATATGGGTGTCGAATGCCCCGTTCCATCCTTCTTCCACGCTTCCGGTATTCTTCCACTCTCCCTGGATTTCATATGGTCCGAGAGGATTGTCAGCGACATAAAGAGGGCTGTCATTTCCTGACATATAATACCTGCCGTTGTATTTCACGACGTCCGGCGCTACCGGTACATGCTGTACGGCATGGAAGTCCCAGTTCACCATATCTTCGGAAACCCAGGCGCCGCCTCCGGTGCAGAACATATAATATTTGCCGTTATCCCTCAGTACAGTAACGTCACCGGATGCATTACCTCCCTGGCCTACAGGCATCGGAAGAGGGTTGCAATAGCGGTCGGTACTTTGTGCAAATGCTGCAGAGGACAGCAGGACAGCGGCAATAAAAAGTGTCAGTCTTTTCATGGCAGGAATGTTTAAGTGTTTCTACAAAAGTAGCATTTATGAAAAATATCACAACGATTTGTGGGGAATATTTTTTATTTTTGTAAGATTCGTAGAATCGATAGACTCAATATTTTAATAACTGATATGATTTACACAAAAGAAGTGCAGCAGATGTGCTGCGTAGCAAAAGGCGCAAATCACGCCAATGCACCTATTCCTGAAGAGGGAAAGTGGGTGCATGCAAAAGAAATCAAGGACATTTCCGGTCTTACACACGGTATCGGTTGGTGTGCTCCTCAGCAGGGTTGCTGCAAGCTTACCCTTAACGTTAAGGACGGCATCATTGAAGAGGCTCTCGTCGAGACTCTCGGATGCTCAGGTATGACACACTCTGCAGCAATGGCATCAGAGATCCTTCCGGGGAAGACTCTCCTCGAAGCACTCAACACTGACCTTGTATGCGACGCCATCAACACTGCGATGCGCGAACTCTTCCTTCAGATAGTATACGGACGCACACAGTCCGCATTCTCAGAGGGCGGTCTTCCTGTAGGCGGATCCCTTGAGGATCTCGGAAAGAATCTCCGCAGCCAGGTAGGTACAATGTACGGAACCAAGGCCAAGGGTTCACGTTATCTTGAGATGACAGAAGGTTACTGCACCAAGATGGCTCTCGATGCTAACAACGAGGTCATCGGTTACGAATTCGTAAACCTCGGAAAACTTATGGACGCACTCAAGGGTGGCGCTACAGGTCCTGAGGCTATCGAGAAGGCAAAGGGCACATACGGCCGTTTCGCCGAGGCAGTTAAGTATATTGATCCACGTAAAGAGTAAGAGACTATGGCACTTTTCGAAAGTTATGAGCGTCGTATTGATCAGATCAATGCTGCTCTCGCAAAATATGGTATCAAGGATATTGAAGAGGCAAAGGCCATCTGCACACAGAAGGGTATCGATCCTTACAAGATGTGTGAGGATACTCAGAAGATCTGCTTTGAGAATGCAAAGTGGGCTTACGTAGTAGGCGCTGCCATCGCTATCAAGAAGGGTTGCAAGAACGCTGCTGACGCTGCCGAGGCTATCGGTGAGGGCCTTCAGGCATTCTGTATCCCGGGATCAGTCGCTGATGACCGCAAGGTGGGTCTCGGCCACGGAAACCTTGCTGCAAGACTTCTCCGTGAGGAGACAGAATGTTTTGCATTCCTTGCCGGACATGAGTCCTACGCAGCTGCAGAAGGCGCAATCAAGATAGCCGAAATGGCAAACAAGGTTCGCCAGAAGCCTCTCCGCGTCATCCTTAACGGACTCGGAAAGGATGCTGCCAAGATTATCAGCCGCATCAATGGATTCACATACGTGGAGACCGATTTTGACTACTATACCGGAGAGGTGAAGGTCGTAAATGAGACCAAGTACTCAGAAGGAGTCCGCGGCGGTGTCCGCTGCTATGGCGCAAATGACGTCCGCGAAGGCGTTGCAATCATGTGGAAGGAGGGTGTTGACGTTTCCATCACCGGTAACTCAACCAACCCTACACGTTTCCAGCATCCTGTTGCCGGAACATACAAGAAAGAGCGCGTGCTTGCGGGCAAGCCTTATTTCTCAGTAGCATCAGGCGGCGGTACCGGACGTACACTTCATCCGGACAACATGGCTGCCGGCCCTGCATCATACGGAATGACCGATACCCTCGGTCGTATGCACAGTGACGCACAGTTCGCAGGTTCTTCATCAGTTCCGGCACACGTCGAGATGATGGGATTCATGGGAATGGGCAACAACCCTATGGTTGGTTGCTCGGTAGCTGTCGCAGTTGCAGTTGCGCAGGCAATGAACAAGTAAAAATATAACCATTTGATATGCCAGGAGTAACAGGACACATCTCTCAGATTATCGGCCCGGTGGTGGATGTTCATTTCGACCTGTCCGGGGAAGAAGCTGCCAAAAAGCTTCCAAGTATTCATGAGGCTTTGACAGTAAGCCGCGCAGACGGCAAGACTCTCGTAATCGAGGTCCAGCAGCACATAGGAGAAGACACAGTGCGTACTGTGGCGATGGATTCTACCGACGGACTTCAGAGAGGGATGGAAGTGACTGTGACGGGGAACCCTATCGTCATGCCTACGGGGGCTCAGATTAGAGGCCGTGTGATGAATGTTACCGGGGATGCCATAGACGGACTCGGTACACTCAGCGGGAAGAATGCGCTGCCTATTCATCGGGAACCGCCGAAATTCGAGGACCTCACCACTTCGCAGGAAGTCCTGTTCACCGGCATTAAGGTCATCGATCTGCTGGAACCTTATCTGAAGGGAGGAAAGATCGGCCTGTTCGGAGGAGCCGGAGTCGGAAAGACCGTGCTCATCAAGGAGCTGATAAACAACATTGCGAAGAAGCATAACGGATTCTCGGTATTTGCGGGAGTCGGGGAGCGTACCCGTGAGGGCAACGACCTTCTTCGTGAAATGATAGAATCCAATGTCATCAGATACGGGGAAGAGTTCAACAAGTCTATGGAAGAAGGCCATTGGGACCTCTCTAAGGTGGACAGGGATGAACTTGAAAAATCCCAGGTGGCAATGGTCTTCGGCCAGATGAACGAGCCGCCCGGAGCCAGAAGCTCCGTGGCTCTTTCCGGACTTACCCTCGCCGAGTCATTCCGTGACAGCAACACGGGAGACGGCCCGAGGGATATCCTCTTCTTCATCGACAATATCTTCCGATTCACACAGGCCGGTTCAGAGGTATCGGCTCTGCTTGGCCGAATGCCTTCTGCCGTAGGATACCAGCCTACACTTGCTACTGAGATGGGCCAGATGCAGGAGAGAATCACATCCACAAAGGATGGCTCCATCACTTCCGTACAGGCTGTCTATGTGCCTGCGGACGACCTTACAGACCCTGCACCTGCAACAACGTTCTCGCATCTCGACGCTACGACGGTGCTCAGCAGAAAGATTACGGAGCTTGGTATTTATCCGGCAGTCGATCCGCTTGAGTCCACTTCACGCATCCTTGACCCGAATATTGTCGGTCAGGCGCATTACGATACAGCCCAGAGAGTCAAGCAGATACTTCAGAGGTACAAGGAACTTCAGGATATCATCGCCATTCTTGGTATGGACGAGTTGTCGGACGAAGACAAACTGACAGTCAACCGGGCCCGCAGGGTGCAGAGATTCCTGTCCCAGCCGTTCTCTGTCGCAGAGCAGTTCACAGGAGTCAAGGGAGTCATGGTGGACATCGAAGACACCATCAAGGGCTTCAACATGATACTGGACGGTGAGTGCGATTATCTTCCGGAGCAGGCATTCCTGAATGTCGGTACCATTGAGGAAGCTGTCGCCAAGGGAGAAAAACTGCTTGAAGCTGCCCACAAGTGATGATAAGTGTAGAGATATTGTCCCCGGAATGGTCGAGGCACGTTGAAGCCGAAGCCGTATTCCTCCCGGGAGCCGAAGGCGAATTCGAGGTGCTGATCAATCATGCGCCTATCATATCCCTGCTTACCCCGGGGAAGATACGTTGGAGGAATATCCCGGAGTCCGGCGGCCCGTCTGAAGACAGCCTTGAAATCAAAGGCGGAGTCGTCAGACTCAAAGACAATAAAATGCAGATTTGCATAGAAACCAGATGAAGCTGACGAAGAAAATACTCCTGCTGGCCATCCTGTTCCTGCCTTTGAAGGCCGGAGCTGTGGATATTGACATGCAGGAATATCTCTTCGGGCACGTGGGAGACAGTTACGGATGGCACATCACCACCATAAAGGGACACCCTGTTTCAGTGAACCTTCCGGTGATCGTTCGTTCAAAGACCAGCGGCTGGCACTGTTTCAGTTCGCGGCATATCTCCGAAGGGGAGACTTATGAAGGATTCAGGATAGCGGCGAAGGGTGAGGCGCACGAGGGCAAGCTGGTGGAGGTCATGCCTTCCGGAGAACTGGTAAAACCTCTGGACATATCCATTACCAAGAACGTGGCTGGGCTTATGTTCAATAGCCTTCTGGTAGTCCTCATAATCCTTCTGGCGGCCCGCTGGTACCGCAGGCACGATGCCACCCAGGAAGCACCGAAAGGATTCGCCGGAGTTGTCGAGATGCTGGTGACAATGGTTGAGGATGACATCATCAAGGAATGTGTGGGCAAAGATTACAAGCGGTACAGCCCGTATCTGCTTACGGCCTTTTTCTTCATCTTCGTGAACAACCTGATGGGAATCGTGCCGTTCTTTCCGGGAGGCGCAAACATCACCGGAAACATCGCAATCACTTTTGTACTTGCAATCTGCACTTTCCTTGCGGTTAACATATTCGGAAACAAACATTACTGGAAGGACATACTTTGGCCGGACGTCCCGATTTACCTTAAAGCCTTCCCTCTGATGCCGGCCATCGAGATAATCGGTATGTTCACAAAGCCGTTCTCTCTGATGATAAGGCTGTTTGCAAACATTCTGGCAGGCCACGTGATGCTGCTCGGTGTAGTGGCTGTAGTATTCCTGACCGCCGAACTAGGTGCGGCCATGAATGCCGGCCTCAGCGTGATAGCAGTGTTCTTCGGAGTGTTTATGGATGTGCTGGAGTTGCTTGTGGCATTCCTCCAGGCGTATGTATTTACAATGCTCTCGTCGGTATTCATCGGATTGAGCCGGCAGGAGCCCGAGACAGAATAACAATTTAACACAATAAAGCTTATGTTACTTACAATGATTCTTCAGGCAGCTGCAGGTGCAGCTCTCGGAAAAGCAGGAATTGCTATCGGTGCAGCAGCGGCAGCATTCGCTGCAGCCATAGGTATCGGCAAAATCGGTAAATCAGCCCTTGAGGCAGGCGCACGCCAGCCTGAGCAGGCCGGTCACTATCGTATGACAGCCATCATCATCGGTGCGCTTGTGGAAGGTGCGTGCCTTTTTGCTATCCTTGTCTGCCTTATCGGAATTAACCAGTAGGACTTATGTCACTTGTTACTCCGGATTTCGGACTGCTTTTCTGGATGACCCTTATTTTCGGGATCGTCTTCTTCCTGCTTGCAAAATTCGGCTTCCCTATGATCACCGGGATGGTTGACCGCAGAAGCGAAAGGATCAACGCGAGCATAGCTAAGGCCAAGGAGGCCGAGGAGAGCCTTGCCAGACTTTCGGAAGAGCAGACCAAAATGATACAGGAGGCGCGTGCCGAGCAGAACAGGATACTCAAGGAGGCTTCAGAAGCCCGTGACCAGATGATAGCCAAGGCAAAGGAGGATGCCCGGAGCCAGGCGGACGACATCATCGCCCACGCAAGAGTACAGATGGAGCACGAGAAAGAAATAGCCATGAGAGATATACGCAGGCAGGTTTCTTTGCTTTCTGTGGAAGTTGCCGAAAAGGTGATAAGAAAAAATCTCAGTACAGAAGCGGAACAGATGGCCCTTCTCGACAAGTTGGTCGATGAAGCCGCGCATCTGGACAGTAAAAACAGCTGACGATAGATGAATACAGGCATAATATCATCACGCTATGCGCTTGCATTCCTGCGCCTGACGCAGGAATCAGGCCGGGGAGAGCAGGTCTGTGAACAGGTCCGCTCCCTGCTCCGTGAACCTGACATCATGCCTGCAGAACTGGAACCGGACATCGAAAAGCTGGTGGCTCTGCTGCGGAAGAACGGAAGGGAGGATTATCTGAAGTTCGTACTGAGAAGTTTTGTGGATATGTACTGTGATTCTGTCGGGGCGCGTATTGCACATCTCACGACGGCGGTACCTTCACCGGGATTGGGCAGCAGGCTGTGTGAACTGGTTTCCAAAAGTTCGGGGTTGAGGCTTATCCTCGAGACGACGGTCGACCCGGGCATAATCGGAGGCTTTGTCTTCGAAATTGACGATTATCTGCTGGATGCGAGTGTTCGGAGCAATATCGAAGCCATCCGCCGCCAGCTTATTGAAAAAAACAACAGAATAGTATAATGGCGCAGAATACAATTAAACCCAGCGAGATATCAGAAATCCTGCTCCAGCAGTTGAAAGGTATCGACACATCGCTTCAGTACGAAGAGATAGGAAGCGTACTCCAGGTCAGCGACGGCGTTGCCCGAATCTATGGACTGGTCAAGGCTGAGGCCGGGGAACTGCTTGAATTCGAGAGCGGTGTCAAGGCGGTCGTAATGAACCTTGAAGAGGATAATGTCGGAGCTGTGCTGCTTGGACCTACCGATCATGTCAAGGAAGGGATGAAGGTCCGCAGACTCAGAAAGATTGCCGGTATCCCTGTAGGAGAAAAGATGCTGGGGCGCGTTGTGGATCCTATCGGAACCCCTTTGGACGGTCTGGGCGAGATTGAGGGCGAGCTGACGGAAATGCCTTTGGAGCGCAAGGCCCCGGGTGTCATTTTCCGTGAGCCTGTGACCCAGCCTTTGCAGACCGGAATCAAGGCTATTGATGCCATGGTTCCTATCGGGCGCGGACAGAGGGAGCTCATTATCGGCGACCGCCAGACGGGTAAGACTGCCATAGCGATCGATACCATTATCAATCAGAGGGATAATTTCCTGAAAGGCGATCCTGTCTATTGTATTTACGTCGCAGTGGGCCAGAAAGGTTCCACAGTCGCATCCATAGTTGAAACTCTTCGCGCCAGGGGAGCGATGGACTATACAGTAGTTGTGGCCGCCACAGCTGCCGATCCTGCCGCTTTGCAGTACTATGCTCCGTTTGCGGGAGCGGCAATCGGAGAGTATTTCCGTGATACGGGCAGACATGCCCTTGTCGTATATGATGACCTCAGCAAGCAGGCCGTTGCATATCGTGAAGTCTCTTTGATCCTCAGGCGTCCGTCAGGTCGTGAGGCTTATCCGGGGGACGTATTCTATCTGCACTCAAGACTGCTTGAAAGGGCGGCGAAGATAATAGGCCAGCAGGAGGTCGCAGAGACAATGAACGATCTTCCCGATTCATTGAAAGGAAAGGTCAAGGCGGGTGGCTCGCTCACGGCTCTTCCACTCATTGAGACCCAGGCTGGAGATGTCTCTGCATACATACCTACCAATGTGATTTCTATCACTGACGGACAGATATATCTCGAGTCATCATTGTTCAACGCGGGATTCCGTCCTGCGATCAACGTGGGAATCTCGGTCAGCCGAGTCGGAGGCTCCGCCCAGGTGAAATCCATGAAAAAGGTCGCCGGCACCTTGAAAATCGATCAGGCGCAGTACAACGAACTGGAGGCATTCTCAAAATTCTCCTCCGATATGGACAAGGTTACTGCTATGACGCTTGACAAGGGAAGAAAGAACAATCAGCTCCTTAAGCAGCCTCAGTACAGTCCTATGCCTTTGGGCGAGCAGGTGGCAATATTGTATTGCGGTACTCACGCACTGATGGCTGATATCAGCATAGAAAAGGTGGCTGATTTCCAGAAGCTGTTCCTCGAGAGGATGCGTTCGTCACATCCTGAGATGCTTGCCGAACTTGCTTCCGGCAAGGTTGAGAAGGCTACCGAGGATGCCATTGCACAGGAGGCCGGAATAATCTGCGCACAATTGTCAGCTGAATAATGGGTTCGCTTCGGGAAATAAAGGAACACATCGGGTCCGTCAAGTCAACGCTGAAGATCACTTCGGCGATGAAGCTTGTGGCTTCCTCAAAGTTGAGGAAGGTCCAGAAGGCGATAGAGACGATGCTCCCTTACAGAAAGGCACTTGAAGACATATTGAGCAAACTGCCTGCATCCTCCGCCTTGTCAGCGGAAGGCAGCGGCAGGACTGTCATCGTAGCGATAGCATCCAATTCCAGCCTCTGTGGCAGTTTCAACGTCAATGCCGTGAAAACTGCATTGGGCGAGGCATCCAAATACGATGACGTGGAAGTGCTGGCAATAGGACGGAAAATGTCCGATGCGATGAAAAAGGCGGGTTTCTCCCAGTCGGCGGATTATTCCTCTCTGGTGGCAAAACCTTCCTACGAAGATGCCGGGGAGTTCGCGCAGAACTTGATGGACGGTTTTGAAGCCGGGCAGTACTCCCGTGTGTTGCTTGTCTACAATCATTTCGAGTCCACTTACAGACAGGTACCTGTTGTGGAACAGTTCCTTCCTATAATCTCACAGCATTCAGAGGGAGAGGCGGAGCAGGCGTTGGAGGAATATATTTTCGAGCCTGAAGCCGCAGAAATAACCGGAACCCTGATGCCTCAGGTGCAGAGGCTCAAGATATACACTGCGATATTGGATTCATCGGCAGCGGAATATGCTGCCCGTACGGTAGCCATGCAGACGGCATCGGACAACGCAGAAGACCTGCTCTCCGAACTTACTCTTGAGTACAACAAGGGGCGTCAGCAGAAGATCACAGCTGAAATACTTGATCTGGTCGGTGGCATGGCGCAATAGATACTCTAAAAAATTGCACTTTCTCTGAAGATTAATTTTTTACAGTTTCTAAGTCAAATTACTTACAAATTCAAATTAAAATAATTAATTAATGGCAAAAATCCGCTGATTTCTGCCATAAACCTATGATATAAGGCCCTGTAAGGCCGATTATAATATTTGCATATAAAAATAATTATTACGATATTGCGCGAAATTGCCCTTTCCGTACGGGCTTATCATTTAGTAACTAAAGAGTAGTTAGTATATTTTATTGTTTAATCAAAAGTTCAACTTATGAAAAAAGTTAAGATCTTTTTCACAGCGTTTGCTCTGCTCGCATGCGTAATGGCATCGGCGCAGAACATCACTGTCAAGGGTGTCGTGACAGATGCCGCCACAGGCGAGCCTCTGCCAGGAGCAGCCATCCTAGTTAAGGGAACTGC
>JAKSJU010000041.1 GCA_024402095.1 Bacteroidales bacterium
GGAGTGGCAGAATGCCCCGATGCAGAAATAAAGAATCGCTGTCTGAATCCGGCAGTCTCTCCTGCTGCATACAACCGTCAACAATAAGACCGCTGCCAGTACTAGAGAAATGGAAGAACAGAGAAAAGGGCTCGTCAGTAGTGCAGAAAGCACTATCCCGGCCACGAATGGAATGGAAATCACACAAATATCACCCGCCTCTTTCATCCTCTTCCGATTTTTGCGAAGATACTCTTTTTTGTTAAATTTGCCTTGCGAAAAATACATTTGAGATGATAATACTTGTAATAAACTGCGGCAGTTCGTCAATCAAGTACCAGTTGCTTGACATGAAAAACGACGAAGAATATGACCTTCTTGCCAAGGGCCTCGTTGAAAAGATCGGACTTCCGGAAGGATGCCTGAGCCATCGTCCTACGGGCAAGGACAGATATGAGGTGGAACTGCCTATCCCTGATCATAAGGTCGGTATCCAGCTTGTCCTTGACGCGCTGGTTGACCGTGAACACGGAGTTGTTGACAGTTTTGAGGATATCCAGGCAGTCGGCCACCGTGTCGTACAGGGAGCGGAGTATTTCAGCGGAAGCGCACTGGTTGACGATGACGTGATCAGAAAGATTGAGGCATGCTGTGATTTCGCCCCTCTCCACAACCCTGCGAATCTGCTGGGCATCCGTGCGATGCAGAATGTGCTCCCATCAGTGCCTCAGGTGGTTACATTCGACACTGCCTTCCATCAGACAATGGAGCCGCATGCATATATGTATGCCCTTCCATACGAGTATTACGAAAAATATGGAATCCGCCGTTACGGAGCCCATGGAACTTCACATCAGTACGTTTCCCAGAGAGGAGCGAAACTGGCCGGTCTTGACCTGAACAACTCCAGGATAATCACCTGCCATATCGGTAACGGAAGCTCAATAACTGCAGTCAGGAACGGAAAGTGCATTGACACGTCAATGGGCTTCACGCCGCTGGAAGGAATGATAATGGGAACAAGATGCGGAAATATCGATGCCAGCATAGTTCCTTATCTGATGAAGAAAGAAAATCTTACTCCTGACCAGATTACCGGGATTCTCAACAAGAAGAGCGGATTTCTCGGCATTTCAGGTGTAAGTTCGGACTGTAGGGACATGCTTGCCCTGGCCGACAAGGGGGACAAAAAAGCGGATACGGTACTCAAGAAACTTATCAATGACGTGGCTAAACTGGTTGGCGGGTACGTGGCTGAAATGAACGGCGTGGATCTTATCGTATTCACAGCAGGAATAGGGGAGAACAATCCTCGCGTCCGCAGCTGGATCTGCGAAAAGTTCGGTTATCTCGGAATTACCATAGACCCTGAGGCAAATAAGAATTCCGGTGAGGAGACTATTATCTCGACACCGGATTCCAAGGTCAAAGTCGCTATGATTCCTACAAACGAGGAACTGGTCATAGCGCGCGACACCATGCATATTGCCGCTTCGCTTAAAGCCTAGCCTTATTTTGCATCCATTGCCTGGCAGGCGGTAATTGCAATCATCTTGTAGATATCATCCACGGAGCATCCACGGCTGAGGTCATTGACCGGTCGGGCGATGCCCTGGAGGATAGGTCCGATAGCATCGGCATTGCCGAGCCTCTGTGCCAGCTTGTATCCTATGTTTCCTGCTTCAAGGTTAGGGAATACGAGGACGTTGGCCTTGCCTGCTATGTCAGAGCCAGGCGCTTTTTTCTGGCCGACAGAAGGTACCAGGGCTGCGTCCACCTGAAGTTCTCCGTCAATCTTGAGTTCCGGGTTAAGTTGTCTGGCTATGGATGTCGCCTCGACGACCTTGTCAACGACTTCATGCTTGGCAGAACCCTTGGTTGAGAATGAAAGCATAGCTACTCTCGGCTCGGCAAACCCTGCTACGCTCTTAGCGGTTTGCGCAGTGCAGACTGCTATCTGTGCGAGCTGATTTGCATCCGGAGCCGGTGTGACAGCTATGTCTCCGAAAACAAGAACGCCGTCCTCACCGTATTGCCTGGTATTGGTGATAAGAAGCATGGCTCCGCTGACGCATGAGATTCCCGGAGCGCACTTGATGATCTGGAGAGCAGGACGGAGCGTGTCGCCAGTAGTTGAAAGAGCGCCGCTTATCTGCCCGTCGGCATCTCCGCTCTTGATTATCAGACATCCGAAATACAGAGGATTCTTCGCCAGTTCATTTGCCTGCTCGGGAGTCATTCCCTTGGATTTTCTCAACTCATAAAGAAGGTTTGCGTAACCGGCGGTCCTGCTGCTTGTCTCAGGATCGATTATCGTGGCTTTGGAAATGTTCTTGAGTCCGAGGCTTTCAGCCTTTTCCTTGATTTCCTTCTCGCTGCCGATGAGAATTATTTCTGCGAGATCATCTGCAAGAGCCTGGTCTGCAGCCTTGATTGTCCGCTCCTCAAGGGATTCCGGGAGTACAATGCGCTGTTTGTTGGACTTGGCGCGTTCGATAATGCTTTCTATAAGTGCCATATCTTTGTATTGAATAATTATTGAATCATATCCAGTTTCCTTGCCAGATCGATTATGATATCTGCGGTCTTCTCCGCCCCAAGCTTCGATGCGTCGATGCAGAGGTCATATTCGACAGACTTGCCCCAGTGGCCGAAAGTGAAAAAGTTGTAATATTCGGCTCTGGCTTTGTCCTTTCTGTATATATACTCTTCAGCTTTCTCCTCGCTGATACCTTCACTGGCTGCTATCTTTGCCCTTCTGAAAGCCATGGGCGCAGTGATAAACACGTTGAGGCAACAGTCAAAGTCTCTAAGGACATAGTTGGCGGCCCTTCCGACGAAAATAGCGGATTCCTTACCTGCAATGTCACGGATGACGTCACTCATAATCTTGAAAATCTCGCCGTCATTCAGCCCGGCCTGCGAACTGCCTACTCCGTACCTGTTCGATCCGAATATGTTGCTGATCTTCCAGAAACGCCTCTTTTCGTCGCGGAAAGTGAACAGCGATTCGCTGAATCCACTTTCTTTTGCGGCAATTTTGATCAGTTCCTTGTCATAGACCTTGATTCCGAGACGTTTGCCAAGCTCTTCAGCGACGGCCTTGCCGCCACTCCCGAACTGCCTTCCGATGTTGATGATGATTTTCTTTGACATAGCAATCGGTTATAATTCACTGCCGAGTATTTCCGCGTCATCTCCATCCTTCAGCCTGTTGAACTTCCTGAACAGTCTGATTATGAAGAATGCGGATACCAGTACAGATATTGTGTCAGAAATAGGGAAACTGATCCATACCCCGTTTTCATGATACCAAAGCGGAAGAAGGTAAATCAGTGGAACAAGGAAAAGAAGCTGCCTGCTCAGTGAAAGGAAGATGGATATCTTGACCATTCCTATACACTGGAAGAAATTGCCGGCAACCATGGAGAATCCGACAAGAGCGATGGCCATGTTCATGGTCCTCAGTGCGTTTGCCGCCAACTCCCGCAACTGCGGGTCATTGGTGAACAGACTGACAGCCTGTTTCGAGAGCAATTGGCTGACCAGAAAGCATACTGTGGTGGTCGCGATGGCGCATATTGCCGTCAGTTTGAAGACTTCCTTGACTCTTGTATATTGCTTGGCTCCGTAATTGTAACCGGCGATAGGCTGCATGCCCTGGTTGAATCCCATCGCTATCATCACGAACATAAAGGTTATTCTGTTCACAATTCCATAGGCCCCGATTGCAAGGTCACCACCATATTTGAGCAGCTGCTGGTTTATGAATAGAGCGACAATGCAGGCTGCCGCGTTCATCAGGAACGGCCCTATGCCTATGGCAAGAGACTGCCTGGCAATCCTTTTGTCAATCTGGAAAATAGGCCTCGGGAAATGTGGGACTCTTCTTTTGTCGATAAAGAACCTGAGTGAATAAGTCAATGCCATCATCTGGCAGAGGACTGTTGCCAGTGCAGCTCCCTTTATTCCCAATCCAAGTGCAAAAATGAAAACCGGATCCAGAATAGCATTGGAGATTACAGTGAATAGAGTCAGTCCCATTGCGGTTTTAGGATGGCCGCTGGCACGGATAACCCCGTTCAACCCGAAGTACAGGTGAGTGAAAATGTTGCCGATAAGGATAATTATCATGTAGTCCCTGGCAAAAGGCAGCGTGTTGTCGCTGGCGCCGAAGAATCTCAGTACCGGGTCAAGGAACAAAAGAGTGAATACGGTAAACAGAAATCCAATTATCACATTCAGAGACAGGATGTTACCGAGTACCTTATTGGCATTGTCATAGTTCTTCTGCCCCAACAGAACGGAAATCATGGTCATTCCTCCGACTCCCACAAGTGTGCCGAGAGCAGCGGAAAGGTTCATGATGGGGAAAGTGACAGCCAGGCCCGAAATGGCCAGCGAGCCTACATCCTTGATATGACCGATGTAGATACTGTCCACCATATTGTATAAAGAAGCCGCAGTCTGGGCTATGATACCCGGGACTGCGTACATCTTCAGTAGAGTGCCTATTTTTTTTGTTCCAAGCTCCAGAGGAGCTGCATTTCCCTGCTCCATCCTCTATTCCTTGTCAACAATACTGATATCAAATCTCAAGGGGCTGTATTCCGGAATGTAGGTCTGTGAAGAAGTGGAATATCCGAGAGCGGAGATGAAAACGGCGGTGCAGGATTCATAAGGACGCATCTGGTACAGTGCATAAGCGAATCCGTCAATGACTGAACTGCCCGACAAGGTGATTGAACTGTAAACGTCGTTGTATTTGATGCTTACAGGTTCGTATTTTTTGTCCGGACTGAATATGCCGTACATCCTGGCGGTATCCTTTATGGTCGTATCAAATACCTGTCCGTCAAGTCTGCGCCCTATGTAGTTGATGTAGAACGTGCTGTCGTTCTTGTATCTGGCAGTGTCCCTAGGGGCCTTAGTCTGAATATAGTAGAACCCGTATTTGAGTGAATCCGAGACGCTTCTGCCGAAGTTGCGCTGAAGATATCTTCCTATGGAATCGACTTCCCATTTGGTTTCATTTTCAACCTTTGAGTGTATGGTGACGTCATAGATATAGTTGGTTCCGGTTATATTGTCGATATATCCCTGTTCGGAGTCATATCTGTTCATCGTTATAAGCCAGCCGGGTATGACTGCCTTTCTCCGACCACCCACTCTCATAGTGTTGAAAGTGTATTCAGCGCCTGCATAGGTCGCTCCTTCACCGAATCCCATAAGCTTTGGTCCGTAATAGACTTTCTTGTCGTATACCCCAAGTTGCTTGGCCAATTCTTCGTATGTGTAGGTGACATACTGCCCGTCCAGTGTGCTGATAGTGAAATCAGCCTCAAGAAAAGTACTGTCCTTTGGATCTCCGACAAGTTCGCCGCTGCCCGGTTGGTCATCTACGATATACAGCCCCGGGAAAGTCTTCTTGGCATCAGGGTAGTTCACTCTGATCCATGCTTCAAAATAAGACTGCTCCGCCTTATTCTTTTTCTCCTGTTCTGTTTTTGCGCAGGAAATGCAGCACAAGGCTGCGACAACTATCCAAAACAATGTTTTTTTCATTACGCGCTTACTTTCTTGATATATTCCTCTGCATGTGCGGGGGACTGGATATCCTGAGGAAAATAAAGCCGTCCGCCTGCAGCCTGCTCATGCCCGCCTCCGTTGAAATGCTCCTTAGCCATCCTGTTTGCGGAGACGCCTTTTTTCGAACGGATGGAAACCCTGAAAAAGCCATCGTCCTCCTTGAGGAAGATGCTCATCCTGACCCTGCTTATACTGAGAGGTATGTTCACCAGGCCTTCAAGCTCGCCTTCTCTTATATCGTACCCGGCAAGCAGTTCCCTGTATGCTATTACATAAGCTATGCCATTGTCCAGGATTTTCATATGATCCTTGAGAAGCTCTGACATGGCTCTGACTCTGTTTTCCCTGTATTCGTTGTAAAGATGACTTATGATATCGTCCCTGTCCACTCCGGAAGCCAACAACTCGCAGGCCATCTGAAGTGTGGAAGGATAGACGGAATTGGCGAAATTGTTCGTGTCTGTCGTCATGCCGGTCATTATCGCCCTTCTTGTTGACGGAGGCAATTTTGAGACATCGTCTCCAATCTCGGGCAGCGACATCAGGATATGGTAGAGGAGTTCGCTAGCGGATGAAATGTCCGTCTTGCTGAAACAAAGGCCGAAATCGCTTTCCGAGGGGTTCAAATGATGGTCGATCAGAATTTTTGTCACCGGGGCTTCTTTTATGTATCCGGAAAGTTTCCCAGCCCTCTCGGGGCTGTTGAAGTCCTGACAGATAAGCAACTCGCATGATGCCAGCGCACTTTCGGCATCGGAATCCCCGTAAATCAGGACGCCTTTTTCGTCGGCGATGAAAGCCAGCGAATCAGGATATCTGTTCGGAAGCACCACCACGGCATCTTTCCCCCGGGTCTCATTGAGAAAGTGCATGAGAGCGCAGCAACTGCCGACAGCATCTCCGTCCGGGTTGATGTGGGTGACGATGACAATGTGCTTATGCGAGTCCAGAAGATTGTCCAGACTTTTGATTTTGTCATCAGTGACAGTATCCTTGCACCATTTGTTCATCGGTCGCAAATTTAGTCAAAATATTGCATTTCATAAATCATTTTTATAACTTTGTCCGACTTTGGAAACAAATAAAATTACACAATATGAATCAAACACTTAAAAAGATTTTGACTTGGTTTGTATTCCCTGTCATTATCGTCGTTCTCGTAGTAGCGATTGTCAGCAGTATCATGCAGCCAGTCAATTTTAACAAGCAGAGAGATTTCCGCAAGGGCGTAGCTATCCAGCAGATGAAGGATATCCGTACGCTTCAGGTTGCATTCAAAGCCGAAAACGGCAGATTCGCACCGGCAGTGGATACTCTTATCGATTTCTACAACAACGGACAGATGACAGTTGTGATGCAGATTGGCTCAATGGATGACTCGACAGCAGTTCAGCATACTGAGGCGATCAAGAAAGCAAACAAGGGCAAGATTTCAGGTCTTGAACTCTATCAGATGTACCTTGCAGGCGACAAGAACCTCGTATTCTCAGTAGAGAACAAGACTCCGGTCAAGGAGAATCTCTTCGCAGACCGTGAGAATTTTGATATCAACGGCCTCAAGTATATCCCGTTCTCAGAGGGAGAGGAAGTCATCATGAATGCGACCATCAAGCAGGTTTCCGGAGTTCAGGTTCCTCTTTTCGAGGCTAAGATTCCTTATAAGTCACTTCTCAAGGGCCTTAACAACCAGCTCCGCATCAATCTTGATGCTGAGTGCAGGGCTCAGAACAGATACGAAGGACTTCAGGTCGGAAGCATCGAGGCTCCTAACAACAACGCAGGTAACTGGGAGTAGTAGTGGAGATTTCCCTTCTTACTCCGAAGTGTGCGCTCGTTCCTGCACATTTCTTTGAGCCGGATTCTGCTAGGGAAGCCCTTGGTGAAGTGGTACGGTTGGAGAATAAGGATGAAATAAAGAGCGTCGGGATACCACAGTATGATGCGGTGCTCGTTTATGCGGATTCGGTTGAGGGGAAATATTCCAAAGAGATAGATGAAAACGTCTCAGGTGAGGGCACAGGTGCTCTACCTGAGATGTTTTATATTCTACGGGATCTTGGCAAGTGCCCGGAATACAATAAAATACTTGCTACTTACGCTGATGGTTGGCTTTTTCTGGCGATAGCCCAAGGCAACAGCCTTCTTCTCAGTAATGTCTATGAGGCACAGGATTTCACTACGGCTGAATATTTCATTTTTCTTGCTATGAAATCCCTCCAGCTCAATCCGGAGGTTTCAACCATTTACTGGAGAAAGCCGATAGGCGCGGAGGACGAAATGTCATTGTACAGATATTTCAAGGCTGTTGACCGGATATGAGAATTATCGGCGGTTCGCTCAAGGGAAAGACAATAAATCCTCCGGCTTTCTACAAGGCAAGACCTACGACGGATTTTGCGCGCGAAGGTCTGTTCAACGTACTGAACAACGAATACGAATTTGAAGATTTGAAAGTCCTGGACCTTTTTGGAGGTACCGGGGCTATATCATTTGAGTTCGCGTCCAGAGGTGCGGCAAAAGTATATTGCGTGGAAATGGCCAGGGAGAACGCTTCTTTCATAAAGACTGAAGCTGATCGGCTGGGACTTAAGAACGTGGTGATGGTAAGGGACAACGTATTCGATTTCCTTCCGATATGCAGAGAGAAGTTCGATATGGTTTTTGCTGACCCGCCTTATGCTCTGGACGGTCTTGAGACTATTCCTGACAAGGTCTTTGCGCAGGATATCCTATATCCGGAGTGCTATTTCATCCTGGAGCACGGGAATGAGCACAGTTTCAGGGAGCATCCTTTCTTCGTTAAGGAAAAAGTGTACGGCAGGGTGCATTTTAGCTTTTTTGCGAGAAAATCATAGACCCTTGGCCTTGCCTTCATCCCAGATGGCATCCATCTGGGCAAGAGTCATGTCTGACAATCTGATTCCCTTTTTTAGAGTATTCTCTTCAAGATAAGTGAAGCGTCTCCTGAATTTCGAGCATGCTTTTCCAAGTGCCGCTTCAGGGTCGATACCGTAAAGTCTGGCGGCGTTGATGGTGGCGAACATAAGATCTCCGAATTCTTCCTCCATATGTGTCCTGTCCTCCTCTCCACAGGCTTCGAGGACCTCATCAAACTCCTCTCTGACTTTATCCCAGACATCTTCTTTCTTTTCCCAGTCAAATCCGCATCCTCTGGCTTTTTCCTGCATTGACATTGCCCTCAGTACGGCTGGCATGGAATCGGGAATGCCTGAAAGCACCGTCTTGTTGCCGTCTTTCTCCTTGGCCTTGATAAGTTCCCATGTGTCTGCGATTTCTTTTGCAGTCAATTCTTTGCCTTCAGCGTTGCCGAATACGTGAGGATGTCTGAACACCATCTTGTCGCATACCTTGTCAATGCAGTCGGCGATATCGAACGAACCGTTCTCCTGCCCGATTCTTGCATAGAAAACCATGTGATAGAGGATATCTCCGATTTCTTTGGCCGTTGCCGCTTTGTCACCTCTGATAATGGCGTCACTCAGTTCATATACTTCCTCTTCGGTCATCGGACGGATTGACTCCATTGTCTGTTCTGCATTCCACGGACACTTTTCCCGAAGATCGTCCATGATATCCAGAAGCCTGCCGAACGAAGCTGTTTTCTGCTCTTTGGTGTGCATTGAAATTATATTAAATTTGCGATTGCAAAAATAGGAAAATTCGGCGAAACAAGTGTGGACTGAACGGACTGAAATGATTCTGGGAAAAGACGGTCTGGAAAGATTGTCTTCCTCGCGCATTGCCGTCGTAGGCCTGGGCGGAGTAGGGGCTTATGCCGCTGAAATGCTCGTGCGGGCCGGGCTGGGTCACATAGTACTGATTGACAGTGACTGCGTCGGCCCTAGCAATATCAACAGGCAGCTCCCTGCACTTCATTCAACGGTGGGAAGAAGGAAAGCCGATGTTCTGAAGGAACGTTTTCTGGACATCAATCCGGATATTGACATCCAGGTCTGCTACGACTATGTCAATGAAGATTACCTTAAGGAAGACAACCCTCTGTCCGGCTCTGACGTGGTGATAGATGCAATCGATACCTTGAGCCCGAAGGTGGCTTTGATCCGGTATTGCCTGGAAAAGGGGATACATCTTGTGTCTTCTATGGGCTCGGGTGCAAAACTAGACGCCACTTCTGTACGTATTGCCGATATTTCCCAAACATTCCAATGCCCGCTTGCCCATATGCTGCGCAAACGTCTGCACAAACTGGGTATTACAGAGGGATTCGATGCTGTATTTTCAATCGAAATTCCCCGCCGTGAATCGATGCAGATAGAGGAAAGCCGCAACAAGAAGTCCCAGGTCGGGACAATTTCATACCTTCCTGCCGTATTCGGATGTGTTTGCGCTCAGGCTGCGCTTAAATATGTCACGGGAATTTGCTAAATTTGCGGAGTATGTACAAAATCGTTGAGGTAACAAACAAAAAGGATCTTAAGAAGTTCATCTCATTCCCGGATGAACTGTATGACAGATGTCCTCAGTATGTTCCGATGCTTCACAAACAGGAGACTTACGCCCTGATGTCCGTTTCAACGCTCTCATATTGTTCAAGGAAGATGTGGCTGGCGATGGAGGGCAAGAAGGTGGTCGGACGCATCTGTGGAATAATAAATCCCCGGTACAACGATTTGTATCATACCAGGCGCGCCCGCTTCGGATGGTTCGATTGCATCAATGATATCGAAGTGGCCAGACTCCTGCTCGGGGAAGCCGAGTCCTGGGCGAAAAAGGAAGGTATGACAGAAATCCACGGACCGCTTTACTATAATTCTCTCAGGGATCAGGGAATGGTCTGTGAAGGTTTTGAAAATGTACCTCCATTCAATTGCAGATACAATTACCAGTATTA
>JAKSJU010000042.1 GCA_024402095.1 Bacteroidales bacterium
GCGGCGAGGGAGGAATTGATTTGCGGCAGCAAATTGTAACTTGACGAGTCCGCCGCCGCATCCCTGACGATTGCATTCCGGAGGACAGGCCGCGTCCCTGACGCAGCTCTGTGAAAATCTGTCTCTCTAGGAAACTATCAGCAATTCTGTAGTGCAGGCCACGGACTAGGGAGGCGTTTCCTGCGTGAGCAGGCGCCAGTCCGCCGAGTCTGGACGCGGCCTGCACTATTGAACAAGCAATGATATTGCAGAGCCGAAGCCCGTGCCGGACTGGGCCGGAAAGCGGGGTCAACTGACAGGCGGCGGATTATATAGGATATATTCCGGCGTTGATATAGGAAATGAGGTCCTGAGGGGCGATTTTTATCTGCATCCCGCGGATGCCGGCGCTGATATAGATATGTTCATACAGTAGTGCCGACTCGTGAATGAAGGTAGGGAATGGTTTTTTCATACCGATGGGAGAGCATCCTCCCCGTATGTATCCGGTAACAGGCAGCAGCTCCTTCATGTGCAGCATCTCCGCGGATTTGTTGCCGGAAATCCTTGCGGCGACCTTCAGGTCCACTTCAAAATTCCCGGGAATGACGCATACGAAACATCCGTTGCGGTCTCCCCGGAGCACCAGCGTCTTGAACACCGTGTCTATGTCCTCGCCGAGTTCCGCAGCGACATGCTGCGCCGAGAGGTCATCCTCCGTATAGGAATATTCTATCAACTCGTAATTGATTCCGGCAGCGTCAAGCAGCCTTGCTACGTTTGTCTTATTCATTTCCTTTCCGAATGTTCAGTTCCCACAGCAGATACGGGATGTCGAACCCCGCCGCTATCGATGTCTCAAGCCCTCCGGTGAATCTCGGGTTGCACTCCAGGAACAGGGCCCTGCCTTCCTTGTCCACCCTGAAATCCAGGCCGCAGACTCCGTTGTAATCTATAGACTCAAGCATCCTTCCGGCCGTTTCTACAAGCTCCGGCATCTCAACGGGCATCCTTTCCGTTGAAGGTCCTTTCCCGTGATGGGCTACGGTCCTGTAGCACAGGGCACGGAAATACCCGTGCCATCTCAGGACGTCCACACTGTAGTCTTCCCCTTCAACATATTCTTCCATCAGATAAGGCTCGCCGGCCCTCTGATGCGCGATAAGCTGGTCCAGCGCCTGCCTAGTCTTCGGTATGTGCACACCCTGCCCTCCGAAAGAGACGTCCCTCTTGAAAACCAGAGGAAAACAGTCATCTGACGGTATCGACTTGTATATTGTCGGCTGACTGATGCCGAGTGATGCGGCCAGGGCACTGCAGGAGCATTTGCTGTCCAGAGTTCTGATTTTCTCTTCACTCTCCACCGGTACGAGTATACTTTCATTAAGCATGGATTTGTACCGTGCAAGGGCGATCTGGCATCCTATTGGCATGATCATACGCGGCGTTATCCTCTCCAAAGCCCGTTTGATGCCTCTGTGATAGCCGAATTCGTCCCTGAAGACGTTCTGGTCGATAGGCATTTGCTCTACGCTCAGGCCGTGGCTCTCGAGGCTGCGCCTCACCACGTCCGAGATGTTGCCCATCGTTCCGGTCAGAAGTACGTCGGTTTGCATTATGCAAAGATAATCAAGTTGAAATATATTGCTATATTTGTATGATTGGGAAGATTCCCAAGGATGAAGAAATATGGCAATAATCGAATGTAAGGAAGTCTGCAAGAGTTTCGGACAGAAAGTGGCCCTCGACCACGTCAGCCTTGAAATTCCCGAAGGCAGGATTTTCGGTCTTCTGGGCCCGAACGGAGCCGGAAAGACCACTCTTATCAGAATCATCAACAGAATAACCATCCCGAACTCGGGGGAGATTCTTTTCAACGGCAGGCCAATCAACCAGCGTGACGTGGAAAAAATCGGATATATGCCTGAGGAGAGGGGACTTTACCGCAAGATGAAAGTCGGCGACCAGGCAATGTATCTTGCACAGCTCAAAGGCATGTCTTCAGCCGAAGCGAAAGCCGAGCTCAAGAAATGGTTCGTCCGTTTCGAGATACAATCCTGGTGGGACAAGAAGGTTGAGGAACTTTCAAAGGGTATGGCGCAGAAGCTTCAGTTCATTACGACAGTCGTCCACAAGCCTTCTCTGATGATATTGGACGAGCCTTTCTCCGGCTTCGACCCGGTGAACGCCGAAATGATACGCAAGGAGATACTTCGTCTCAAGGAAGAGGGCGCAACCATCATTCTTTCCACCCATAACATGGAATCTGTGGAAGAGTTGTGCGACAACATCGCCCTGATCAACAAGAGCAGGCTCGTAATCACCGGTGGCGTGGATGATATCCGCCGAAAGTATGGAAACAACAATGTCGAGCTTGTCTACACTGATGAGCAGGGACGCCATTCGGAGGTCCTTCCTAGGGAGACGGACGGAGCGTCGACACTTCGCACCTATCTTGAAAAAGGCGTCCAGATTAACTCATACAAAGAGTTGATGCCTAGAATGAATGACATTTTCATCAAACTGGTAACAGAAGGAGAGTAGAAAAATGAATCTGCACACTATAAAAATCATTATCGGTAGGGAATATCTCAACCGTGTCAAGAAAAAAAGTTTCCTTGTTACGACCTTTGTCGTCCCCGTCCTTATGGCTGCCCTTTGCGTCGTGCCTATCGTTATGATGGTGAACAGCAAGGAGAAGACCAAGACGGTGGCATACGTCGACCGTTCCGGTATCGTAGGGGAGTATCTCGAAAATACCGAGACCATCAATTATGTCGATATGACAGCGGCTCCTGATGCCGATTCATTGAAGAACAGGATGGAAGAACTCAGTTTGGATGCTGTGCTCTCTATTTCCGCTTTGGACTCGGCCAGCCGCTCAGTAAATGCCGACATAACCTCACGCAAGCCTTTGGGCCTTGAGATGAGCGAGAATATAAACAACAGGATCAACAAGGCCGTGGAGAATTACAGGATAGCTTCCTATAATATTGAAGGACTTGAAGATATAATGAACGAGGTCAAGGCCAATGTCCGCCTGCGCTCTTACACTATGGATGATTCCGGAGAGGAAAAGATTTCCGAGGCGGGTGTGAACTCGATACTTTCGATGATACTCGGAATGTTCATCTTCATCTTTGTGACCGTATTCGGCAGCATGGTGATGTCAGCCGTCATCGAGGAGAAAGCCAGCAGGGTAGTCGAGGTTCTTGTCAGCTCCGTGAAAGCTACTGAACTCATGTTCGGCAAGATAATCGGAGTCGCAGCCGTGGCTCTGACCCAGTTCCTTCTTTGGATAATCCTTACTGTTGCCATTGTTGGAGTTGCCGGTTCCGTGCTTGGAGAAGATATCTTCGACAGCCTTGACGCTCAGGAAGTTGCACAGACAGCCGGAGTCAATGTCGACGGCGAGGCCATTGCACAGCTCGCGGACCAGTCGGAACTGTCCACGATACTCAGTACCATCCAGGGACTGGACTTCACAAGGATACTCGTAGTATTCTTCGTATTCTTCATATTGGGCTACCTGCTCTATGCATCCATGTTTGCGGCTATAGGCTCCGCAGTGGAGAACGAAGGTGACACCCAGCAACTCCAGCTGCCTCTCACCATTCCTCTCATGCTTGCATATTTTATCGCAATCTATGCGTTCAGGGCACCTGACAGCGCGATTGCGTTCTGGGGCTCGATGATTCCGTTCACCTCTCCGATAGTGATGCTTGCGCGCGTGCCTTTCGGTGTGGAGACCTGGGAAATCCTTGTGTCAGTGGCCCTGCTGATCGTAACAACCGGCCTGATGGCGTGGCTGTCTGCCAAGATTTATAAGGTGGGTATCCTCATGTTCGGTAAGAAATCAACCTGGAAAGATCTGTGGAAATGGTTAAAGCAAAAATAATATTGCCTCTCGCCGCCCTGTGCCTCGTGTCATGTGCACAGTACAAATGGACTCAGGTACCTATGGACGGAAGCCGTGTCGGTGCGACTATCCCTTCGACTGACAATGTCAGGGAAACTCTCGGCTATATTGACAACGGTGTATATACTGCGCCGAACGGAAAAGAGTATGTCGGAATGGTTGCAGACGTGGCAAAGATCATGCTTGACGCCCAACCTGTAATGGCACCCGTTAAGGAATATCTCGGATATGCCGACCAGGATATGATCAAGGATTATCCTGAATCTTCCCTAAGCAATATGATAGTAGACTGTATGATGACAGCGACGCAGCAGGTTACGGGAAGGAAGGTTGATATAGGACTGGTCAACTTCGGCGGCATCCGGGTCGATATCCACAAGGGTGACGTCATAATGGATGACATAATGTCTATGCTTCCTTTTAAAAACAAACTTTGTTATGTGGCTTTGAAGGGCTCTGATGTAAGATATATGGTAGAAAAGATGGCTGCCACGAATATGCAGGTCCTGGGAGGAGTAAGAATCAAGATTGTGAACCACCGGATCGAGAGTTTTCTTGTCGGCGGGGAACCCCTTGATGATGAAAAGGTTTACGGACTCGCTACCTGCGACTTCCTCCTTAACGGAGGCGATGGCATCCAGGCCGCCAGAAATGCGCAGGAACTGATTGTCTCTGACAAACTTGTAGTGGATGCCGTCCTGCCATACGTTCGGAATCTGACGGCTCAAGGGAAAACGATTTCGTATGAGACCGACGGCAGGGTTCAGATTATAAACGATTGATCTTATGGTGAAGACTCTGATAATGATATTGAGCAGCCTTATCCTGCTGCATTTTAACGATACACACAGCCATCTCGACCCTCTTTATGACGGGACTGCCGGCGTGCTTGAACGCGCGGCTTTCATAGACAGTGTCAGGACCGCCAACGGAATTGATAACGTACTCCTGCTTCATGCAGGCGATATCGGCCAGGGTTCGTCGTATTTCACACTGCTTAATGGCGACATAGAGATAGACCTTGTAAACGCCATGGGCTATGATTGCATCACACTTGGCAATCACGAATTTGACAACGGGCTTGAAGAACTTGCCCGCCGCCTGGCCAATCTGAAATGTCCTGTGGTGTGTGCAAATTATGATTTCAGTTCATTCGAGGCCGGAAAGTACGTAAAGCCCTACGCCGTCATCCACAGGGGAGGAAAGAAAATCGGCATAATCGGACTGCTGACTGACATAACAAGATCTGTCTCCAGGGAAACAGCGGACAGACTTCCGAAATTCGACACGGTGGAATCTGCCAACAAGTGGGCTTCCTATCTCAAGAACGTAGAGAAATGCGATATCGTGATTGCTCTTTCCCATCTGGGCTTCAACTCGGAGAACAGCGGGGTGAGTGATGTGGAACTGGTTCCTCAGACCGAGTGCATAGATCTGGTGGTAGGCGGGCACTCCCATACCAAGCTTGACGACATAGTATATGTCAAAAATGCTGCAGGACGCAGTATTCCGATTGTTCAGGACTGGTGCTGGGGACACCAGGCAGGTATGCTGGAAATCAGATAACTACAGAATATTCATGGACTGCTCGCGTATCTTCTCGAGCTCGTCTTTCATACGGACCACGCACTTCTGGATGGAGGCGTGGTTTGCTTTTGAGCCAGTGGTGTTTATCTCGCGTCCCATTTCCTGAATGATAAAGCCCAGCTTCTTTCCCGGATAAGGTTCGCTGTCGATAGTGTCCATGAAATATTTGCAGTGCTGGCGGAGGCGGACTTTCTCTTCATTTATGTCCAGCTTCTCAAGATAGAAAATCATTTCCTGCTCGAACCTCTGTTCATCCATCTTGACCTTCAACTCTTCAGCGGCCTTCAAAATCCTTTCCCTTGCCGCCGAGATACGCTCCGGCTCGTACTGCTCAATCTCATCGTAAAGGCTGAGGATAGTCTGTACCCGTCCGGTGACATCCTTGTACAGGGAAACGCCCTCGTCTGACCTGTATGTGTCAATCCTGTCCAGCGCCTCATCGATGGCCTTCTCAACCAACGGCCAATTTTCATCCGTGATGACATCCTTCCTTGTGGAATCAATCACGTCAGGCATCCTCAGCAGAGTCGCAAGAAGATAATTCGGCTCATTCCTGTTGAGGCTTTCAGCTCCGATGGATGCGCCAAGTTCCGAAATCTGGGAATAGTATTCACGGGCGAGCTCTACATTGATCTTCTTCGCGCTTTCAGCTGTATTGGGCTCCCAGGTCAGGAACATGTCTATCGTTCCTCTCTGAAGCTTTTCCGCAATCCTGCGTCTTATGTCAAGCTCCTTCTCCTTCGGAAGCAGGGAACTTTTTATGCTGATATCCGCATTCTTTCCGTTCACGGACCTGAATTCTATAGTGAGTTTCCCGTTTTCGAGCGTTGCTTCGGACTTGCCGTAGCCTGTCATTGATTTTATCATCATTTGTTGGTATTTCTCTCACAAAAATACAAATTATGCACGTACTTTTGCATCCGTTAGTAGAAAAAGAAAGGTTTAGGCATGATTAAAAACATAAAATATACATTTCTTTCCCTGGCTGTAGTATCGGCTGTCAGTGTGTCTCTTTGCTTTGATGCATCGGCCCAGATAGATACCGCGGGCATTTACGGCGAAAGAAAGGATACTCTCGAAGCTTCTGTCTTCGTGGCAAGGCAGAGCGGCAATTATCTTTCAAAGGGCAAGGACCTGAGAACAGAGGTCGTTACTGCCGCCGGACTTTGCAAAATGGCCTGCTGCAACCTTGCAGAGAGTTTTGAGAACTCGGCCAGCGTGACCGTGGGGTATTCTGATGCAGTCACCGGGGCGAGGCAGATAAGGCTCCTCGGCCAAAGCGGAATATATACCCAGATGCTTGACGAGAACAGGCCGGTCATGCGTGGACTTAGCGCTCCTTTCGGACTCAATTACGTGCCGGGACAATGGCTTGAGAGCATACAGATAGCCAAGGGTGTCACATCCGTTATCAACGGTGTGGAGTCCATGACTGGTCAGATAAATATGGAGCACCGCAAGCCTACGGACGAGACTCCTCTGTACGTTCAGGCATCAGTGATGAACGATACGAAGTGCGATCTCAACCTGCTGTCGGCAATCCAGTTCGACGAGCTGTCCACATGGAGTACCATATTCCTGGCCCACGTGGACGGTAATTTCAAGTCCATGGACATGAACGGAGACGGCTTTATGGATGATCCCAGGCAGCTCCAGTTAAGTTTCTCGAACCGGTGGCTCTATTTCGGACAGGACGGAGTGCAGGTACGTTTCGGAGTACGTGCCATCCAGGACCGCAGAAACGGAGGCCAGATGGAGGAAAAGGGGGACGGCCGCTGGAAAGCGGATATCCTGAACCGGTCGCTGGGCTCGTATGTAAAGGTCGGTGTGCCGCTTAATGAGGAGAACACCAGCAATTTCGCTCTTGTCGCAGACTATACCTTCCAGAGAATGGACTCCGGATACGGAAACAAGCTGCTCATGGATGCGTCCCGCGCGTATTCATATTATGATGCGGGCCAGCACAGCGCATTTCTGAATCTCCTTTACCAGAATCAGGACAATGACAGTCATCATTTTACACTTGGACTCAGTGAGATGCTGGATGTCTACAACGAGTCGTTCTGTTGGTCTGATGCGTCAAGGACCGTGCTGAGCAACACCGGAGTATTCGGTGAATACACTTTCCGCGACGAGGACCGCTTCTCTGCCATCATAGGCCTGAGAGGGGATTATTACAACAATGCCGGTTTCCGATTCACGCCGAGGGTGACTCTCAAATATGCGCCGAACGAGAATTGGGTGTTCCGGGCAAACGGCGGAAGAGGAATCCGCTTCAGCACTCCTCTCATCGATAACATGGGCGTGCTGTCATCCGGTAAGGTACTGAACGGAGACCTTATGTCCCACCCTCTCGAACAATCCTGGACCTATGGCGCAAATGCCACATGGTATCTTCCATTCGATGAGAGTCAGAAGACATATCTCAGCCTGGACTGGTTCGGTACCAATTTCACCGATCAGGTGCTCGTGGACTATTCCGACAAGTCCATTGATTTCTATATGCTGGGAAAGGGGCAGAAATCCTATACCAACAATTTCCAGCTTGACTTCTCTTCCGAACTGTTCCGCGGTTTCACCGCCACATTGACCGCCAGAGTGACGGACGCCCACCAGCAGCTGAAGAACCAGTCTTCCGACATTAAACCGATGACGAGCCTGTACAAGGGCGTTCTCAACCTTCAGTATGCGACAAGGCTCAACAAATGGATATTTGATTTCACCGCATCCGTGAACGGCCCGTGCAAGGTATGGGACTTTATGAAGGGGATGGACGGAATGTACGGTGACGGCTATACCCCCGTATATCCTCTGCTCTATGCTCAGGTGACAAGAAGGTTCAAGGGTTTCGATATCTATGCCGGAGGCGAGAACCTGACAAACTACACCCAGCCGAACCCTATCATCTCGGCTGACAATCCATTCTCCCATAATTTCGATGCCAGCTGTGTATGGGGACCGATCATGGGAATAAAGATATATGCCGGAATAAGACTTACAATCTGGAAAACAGAATAAAATACAACAATATGAAAAGAATCACTACACTTGTTTGTCTGCTTGCCGTATCCTGCGTAATGTTCGCCGGATCAAAACCGAAGGAACCCCTCCGCCAGGTTAAGTATGAAACTACCATCGACTGCAAGAACTGCGTCAAGAAAGTGACGGAAAACGTTTCTTTCGAAAAAGGAGTCAAGGACCTCAAGGCCGAGCTTTCAGACAAAACCGTGACTATCGTTTACAGTCCGGAAAAGACTGATACCCTCAAGCTTGCGAACGCAATCCGCAAACTCGGCTATTCAGCCAAAGTTCTGGAAGACGCTCCAGTAAAATAGCATTGCTGCTGACATCAGAGCGGCTGCGTGCCCGGCGAGGGAGGAATTGATTTGCGACAGCAAATTGTAATCTGACGAGTCCGCCGGGCGCGCAGCCGCCTTGTGCTACCCGGCTGACAGCAAGAATGATTCCGGCAGGATGCGGGCAAGGGAGGCATTTCCGAGCGGAGCTTTCGCACTAGGTAAATATATTTTGAGGTATTGAAAATAATACCTATTTTTGCGAATAAAGCTTTTCGTATATGCCGGAAATATTCAGATTTTATGGGTTCTCATTTTTCTTTTACAGTCGTGAACACGAGCCCATTCACGTCCACATTGAAGGGAACGACGGTTATGCGGTATTCGATTTAGTTGGCTCCTCTTTCGTGTTGCGTGAGAAGCAGAATATAAAGGCCAATGACCTGAATAAAATTGAGGCCGTAATCGAAGAGAACAAAGATATCATCATCAAACGGTGGAAGGAGCACTTTGAGAAGTAAAAATGAAACTGAGTAACCTTTCTTTTGACAACAATTTCATCTATGCGCAGGATGAAACCGGAAGAACATACATACAATCTCTTTTGTGGTATCCGGCTTTAAAATCTGCAACGGATGAGCAGAGACAGAAGTACACAGTCGGATTCGAAGGATTCCATTGGAGGGACCTTGACGAGGATATTTCGTTTGAGAGCTTCAAATATGATGATGCCATTCCGTCAACTTTTCAGGAATTCTTCCTTGTCCATAAAGAGATCAACGTATCCGAGTTTGCAAAGAGGGTGGGTATTAATGCCACCCTGATGCGAAACTATATCAATGGATTCAAGAAGCCTTCAAAGATACGCGAACAGGAGATTATCAATGCCATTCATGAGATTGGTAAAGAGTATCTCTCTTTTTGTGTGGCATAACTCACAATTCCTATTCCATATAGAGATATGAAGTGACAGCCATCTGGAAGACGCTCCAGTAAAATAGCATTGCTGCTGACATCAGAGCGGCTGCGTGCCCGGCGAGGGAGGAATTGATTTGCGACAGCAAATTGTAATCTGACGAGTCCGCCGGGCGCGCAGCCGCCTTGTGCTACCCGGCTGACAGCAAGAATGATTCCGGCAGGCGCGGCCAGACTCGGCAGAGGAAACCCTCGCTCCGCTCGGAAATGCCTCCCTTGCCCGCATCCTGCCGGAACCGCGCTTGAAAATACTCACCGATGATAACCCCTGCTCATAAACG
>JAKSJU010000043.1 GCA_024402095.1 Bacteroidales bacterium
AGATTGTCAATCATGTCATGCACCATCTCGTCCAGACCGAATTTCGGAGCCCAGCCCCATTCCTTGCGTGCGCAGGAATCATCCATATTGTCAGGCCAGCTGTCTGCAATGGCCTGACGGACAGGATCCACAGCGTAACGCACTTTCAAGTCCGGGATTTCCTTTCTGATGGCAGCGAACAGAGTCTCAGGTTCAAAGCTCATTGATGCTATATTGAAGGAGTTCCTGTGCAGCAGATACTGTGGCCTGGCTCTCATTATGTCAACTGCAGCCTGCAGCGCATCAGGCATATACATCATATCCATATAAGTGCCGGGGGCGATAGGGCAGACAAACTCCTCCCCTTTCACGGCAGAGTAGAAGACTTCGACTGCATAATCGGTTGTACCTCCGCCCGGAGGCGTAGTATATGATATCAATCCCGGGAAACGGACTGACCGGGTGTCCACGCCATATCTGGTGAAATAATAATCGCTCAGCAGTTCGGTGGCAACCTTCGTTACGCCATACATGGAAGTAGGTCTCTGAATAGTATCCTGAGGCGTATTCTTATGAGGAGTGGAAGGGCCGAAAGATCCGATCGATGACGGTGTAAAGACCGCGCAACGTTTCTCCCTGGCTATTTCAAGGATATTGAGCAGGCCATTCATCTGTATATCCCAAGCTCTCAGGGGAAGTCTTTCTGCGGTTGCAGAGAGCAGTGCGGCAAGATTATATATGGTATCGATATCGTACTTGTCCACAATATCGGCGATCTGCTTGGCGTCGCACACATTGGCCTGCTCGGCCGGGCCGCTTTCCAGCAGTCTTCCCTTAGGCTCGGCTCCCGGAATATACCCTGCAACAGTAACTCCGCCTGGGAGATCCCGGCGGAGTTTCATTGTCAGTTCAGATCCTATCTGGCCAGTTGAGCCTATTACAAGGATATTTTTCATTATTTGAGATCACGGAATTTCTCCGCAGAAATCTTCTTTGATTTTATGGTAATGGTCTCGCGGATTTTTGCGAGCACCTTCTGGTCCTCAACCTGCTCCTCTATACGGGCAATCTGCTTGCGGTCGGAAATCACATTGTTCGCAGCCTCCTTGATCATTTCGGCCGGTACGTTTCCTATGCCGTACATCGCATACTGATATGCCACGAATGCCTCGGCAGCTTCCTGGATATCCTTGTCAGTTACCTTCTCGCCGAACTTCTCCATCAGATAACCGCGGACAAGCTGCCAGCGGAAATCAGCCTTGAATCCATCGAAATCCTTTTCAATATCCTCCTTCGTGACCTTTCCTTCGTTAGCAGCAAACAGCCATCTCTTAAGGAATTCTTCCGGAAGCTCGATTGCAGCCTTCTCAACGAAATAATCACGGATATCCTTGGTAAGTCTCCACTCCGACTCCTGCTTGTACTGGGCCTCAAGTCTCTCTGTCACTTCCTTGTCAATGTCTTCAGCGGATTTCTCTTCCTTCTTCTCCTCATAGTACTTGGTGAGATTCTCCGTCATGGTCTTCTTTTCCTTTTCAGTGACAGTGATGTCATAAGAATTGACAGTATCAGTCTTCTCTACCTCAAGCTTCACTTCAGGTGAAAGTGCTATATCGAAAACGAACTTGAACGCTTCCCCGTCCTTCCAGCTGACCTCAGGCTGTGACTCACTGGCAAGAGGTTCACCGAGAATATGAAGACTGTTCTTCTTTATGTACTCATCAAGTCCATTGGAAATAACCTCATTGACTGCTTCTACAAGGACCTGGTCGCCATACACGCGTCTAATCATAGACTCAGGGACATTTCCTTTACGGAATCCCTTGAAATCTGCAGTCCTGCGAAGCTGGGCGATTTTTTTCTTTTCAAAATCCGCATAGTCCTCCTTGACTATGTCAATAGTGAGCTCAAGATTAAGAGCGTCAATTTTCTTGTCTGTAAGTTTCATATCTGTATATTATCTTTTTCTCTTTGGATAAGCGACACGTTCGTGATAAATCTGAGCTATATAGCTCTTTATCTCCTCCTTGACAATGCCAAGTTCCTTGTATGTAATGCTTGCCTCGTCAAACTGTCCCTGGGACATTTTCGACTTGACAATATCTTCTACGAATTTGGAATAGGTCTCAGGGGTATAATCCTTCAATGTTCTGGAGGCAGCTTCAATCGAGTCACAGAGCATGAGTATGATCTGTTCCTTGGTCTGCGGCTTAGGACCAGGATAGGTGAATTCCGCAATGTTTGACTCATCTCCACCCTGCTCAACATATTTGTTGTAGAAAAAGGCTGTCCTGGTGGTACCGTGATGAGTTCTGATGAAATCCTGGACAACCTCCGGAAGATGGTGCTTTCTGGCTATTTCAAGGCCGTCTTCAACATGTTTAATAATGTCGTGAGAACTCTGCAGAGGGCCGATCTGTGAGTGATACTTGCTTTTCTCATCAGCTGAAATCAGGGATTCATTCTCAACGAAACACTGCGTATTGGGAATCTTTCCGATGTCATGATAAAGGGCACCGGCCCTGACCAGCAATGCGTTCGCCCCAATGGCACGGGCAACGGCATCTGACATATTCATAACCTGAAGCGAATGCTGGAATGTACCCGGAGCCTTATGTTCAAGTTCCCGGAGGAGAGGATTTGATGTATCGGACAATTCCATCAGCCTCGAATCCGAAACCAGACTGAAAACTTTCTCAAACAGATAAATCATCGGGTAGCAGAAAACCGTCAGCAGAGAGGCAATGAACATCATGAAGAAATCACTGGCTATGCTGCCGTTGGCAATGTCTGCAAATCTGAAAGCCATATATACGACTGCCATCGCTATGAATACGAGCAACGCAGACACGAACTGCTTCCAGCCCCTGTTGAAATACTTGTATGAATATATCGCTACCACTCCGGCTGCAAGGGATATTACAAACAGCATAACACCAGACTGGCTGAATATCAGAAGCGGTATAAGCGTTGTAACATACACCGGAATAATCACTTTACTCCTAAAGAAGGACTGGAGGTAAAGTGCAGCAAGTGCATAAGGTACAGCGAGCAGCATGTCGGGCTCAAAACGGACCATAAGCATCGTGCCAACTGTAAAAATCAGGTATACGAACAGTATATAGAAGAACTTGTTCCTCTGATGGAGAATCTTCGGCTTCGTGAGATATACTGAAAAGAACAGCATCAGGACAAGAATCGATGACACCAGGATGTTGCCGGCCCAGAAAAGAGCCATCGGACCGTCATACTCTAACTCCGCTTCATACTCCCTCTTGTAAGAGTCAAGCATCTGAGATATCTCTGTTGTTACTATCTCACCTGCAGAAACGATCAATTCTCCCGATTTGACATAACCGGAAGTCGGAGAGACATAACTGTCAGTCTCAGCGTGTACAAGTTCCGTGGTCTGATTGTCAAATATCAGGTCTGCCTTGATGGCGCTGAAAACTCCGATGGAAGTCAGGAGAGTATCACAGGACTGGACAGAAAGTGCTCTGGACAGATCCGTATCGACTTTCTTTTTCGCTGCGCCCAAAGTATATACATTGTCTGCAGAATACTTGACTGCTCTCTTGTTCTTCTGGACAAAAATAACGTCGGTGACGTCGGAGATAAGGCTTGCATCGGACACAATTCCCTTTTCGTATATGTCTCGCAATGAAGAAAGTACGACGTTTCTGACTATCGGAGCGGATTGAGAGAAATCAAGCTCTTCGACAGCCATAAGCACGTCCGATCCCACTTCAGGAGAATATTTGAAATATGGGATGAGTTTCTGTCTTGCCGCCTCGGTCTCCTCATACAGCTGTTCCTCTGTTTTAAGGACAGGGAAATCAAACTGGGCCACAAGAGTCTCATACCTCCATGGTGAGCCCTTCTTGTATTCGTAATTGAACTTGGCCGTCCTCGGCATAAGCAGCACAAGGACGAGCACAACTGCAAGCAGCGAAAGGACTATATGAATGCGTTTAAGCATCAATATTGGCGTAATGTGCGTTTTCTTCTATGAACTGTCTGCGAGGCGGAACGTCATCGCCCATCAGCATGGAGAATGTCCTCTCAGCCTCGGCGGCATTTTCAATGGTAATCTGGCGCAGACGTCTGCGGTCCGGATCCATTGTCGTGTCCCAGAGCTGCTGTTCTGACATTTCACCGAGACCTTTGTATCTCTGGACAGTATAACCCTTGTCAGAACCCTTGCCTAGCCTCAGTGATGCGTCTTCGCGCTGTTCCTCGGTCCAGCAATATACTTCTTCCTTGCCTTTTGCGACCTTGTAGAGAGGCGGTGTGGCGAGATAGACATATCCGTTCTTGATAAGATCGAACATATAGCGGAAGAAGAAAGTCAGTATAAGGCATGCGATATGGCTTCCGTCGACATCGGCATCGGTCATGATGATGACTTTGTGGTAACGGAGCTTGCTGAGATCCATGTGTTTCTCGCCTGTCTCATCCTCCTGTGCCACAGAAACACCGAGAGCTGTGTATATGTTCTGTATTTCCTGGCTGTCGAAAGCCCTGTCCACTGCGGCTTTTTCCACATTCAGGATCTTACCTCTCAAAGGCAGTATAGCCTGAGTCTTCCTGTCCCTTCCCTGCTTTGCCGTACCGCCTGCGGAATCTCCCTCGACCAGGAAGAGCTCGCATTTCTCAGGGTCACGTTCGGAACAGTCGGCAAGTTTACCCGGCATTCCGACACCACCCATATAGGTCTTTCTCTGCACCATCTCACGCGCCTTTCTGGCAGCGTTTCTGGCAGTGGCCGCAAGCACTATCTTTTCGATAATGAGCTTGGCATCCTTCGGATGCTCCTCAAGATAAGCCTCCATAGCAGCGGATGTAGCCTGGGATACTGCAGAAGTGACTTCAGTGTTTCCAAGCTTTGTCTTGGTCTGTCCCTCGAACTGAGGCTCGGCCACCTTCACTGAAATGACTGCAGTAAGACCCTCGCGGAAATCCTCCGGAGCAAGGTCGCCCTTGTATTTTTCAAGGAGCTTGTTCTTCTCAGCATACTGCTTGAGAGTACGGCTGAGGCCCATCTTGAATCCCTGAAGATGGGTACCTCCCTCTATTGTATGGATATTGTTGACGTAGGAATATATCTTCTCGTTGTAGCCATTGTTGTACTGAAGGGCGATATCGATAGGTATCACCTTGTCAGTGTTGACGCAGATTGTCTCCGGGATAAGTGTTTCAGCTCCGGCATCCAGATAACTGATGAACTCGGAGAGACCTTTCTCAGAATAGAAAATCTCAGTCTTCGGCTTTCCTTCCTCCGTCAGTTCCCTTTCGTCGGTCAATGTGATCCTGATTCCTCTGTTCAGGAAAGCGAGTTCGCGCATACGAGCTGCGAGAGTGTCGTACCTGTAAACGATAGTCTGAGTGAAGATACTATTGTCCGGATGGAAGGTGATGATGGTACCGTGGTCATCACAAGTGCCGGTAACCTCAACAGGAGCGAGGGGAACACCCTTGGAATACTTCTGGGTGAAAATCTGTCCCTCCCTGTGTATCTCGGCCGTAAGAGCATCGGACAACGCGTTGACGCAGGAAACACCGACTCCGTGCAGACCTCCGGAAACCTTATAACTATCCTTGCTGAACTTTCCTCCAGCATGAAGTACGGTCAGAACCACTTCAAGAGCGGAACGATGCTCCTTAGGGTGCATTCCGGTAGGGATTCCTCGTCCGTTATCCTTGACTCTGATAGAGTTGTCCTCAAGGATAGCGACATCGATATCCGTACAATATCCGGCCATGGCCTCATCGATACTGTTATCCACGACCTCGTAGACAAGATGATGGAGACCTCTCTCGGAAACGTCACCGATATACATCGACGGTCTCTTGCGGACAGCCTCAAGTCCTTCAAGCACCTGGATACTACCTGCGGAATACTGTTCCTCCGCCTGCTTCATCTCTTCGTTTTCTATCATTGCTTTCAGTATTATCTAAATCTTACAAATTTACTAATTCTTTTACAAATTCACGGTAATTCCAGCCGTAAAATTGATACCTTTTTCCACATATCTAGGCACTCTCTGGACAGACATGTTCAGCAGATTGCCTCCCTTTGCCCAGAACGAGAACGCCTTCGTGAATTTATACTCTGCATAGACCCCCAGGTCGGCATAGCCCATAATCTTTCCCCTCGAAGTGGAAGCCTCGCAAGATACACCTGCGTAGATGCGTTTCATATAATTGTACACAACCGAAATATCACCGCTGAACAACGGAAGGTCAAAGCAGTCGACTGGATCGGACAGCGAGGTTTTCCTGATGTTCACACCTCCCGTGATATCCAGGGACTCGGATTTCCAACTGAGGTCGGCATCCGCATACATAAGGGAGAAGTCCTTGAAAGCGACTGCGGAGGTAAATGCCGGTTCAAGCAGGACCGATGCAAGCGGCGCGTTTTCATACAGGGCATAACCGGCTTTCACATTGTACTGGAAAAAGCTGCCGATGTGTCCCCTTGCCCCCAGATACACGTCAAACTTGTCCTCTGTGACGGCATTGACGTTCTCGGTATAAGAGATGTTGAACCTGTGGTATACTTCCTTGAACTCGCTGTACGAATTCATGTGCTGGCCACCCGTTATCCCGGCAAAAAGGTCAAGCCCGCCGTCGAGCAGGGAATAATCGATCTCCGCATCAGGGAAGAGTCTGAAAGCTCTCACGCCGCCGGCAACCGACATCTTCACTCCGGCCCTTACACGGAACTTATTGAATGTCAGATCACCGTGAGGGAATAGCTGAAGGAAGGTACTGCGGCCGGCAGAAATGCCGGTATATGAGTCGTGACGGCCGTCAACGTCGATCAGTATCCTGTATTTACCTTTAATAACCGGTCCGAAAGTGGCATCCAGAGCGTAAGAATGCTGGGAAGTGGCAACAGGTTCGAAATAATGCTCAAGCCTGTCGAGGCCATATCTTGCGGAGAGGTCCACGTCATACAGGAAATAGGACTTTCCTTTGCCTGTAGAACTGAAATTCAATCTGACTCCCCCGGAATGATACTCTGTAGGAAGCTGGGAATCCGAGTTATAAAGCCCGCGGTAGTCCACTCCCCACTTGAAATTCAGGGCATCTGCACGAAGCGAACCCTCGACGCCGAATTTTTCCGAGAAGTCATATCCCTTGTAAAGAGAACCCGCGATGAGCCTCATATCTTTCTTGCTGACCTGCCAGTAATCTCCATAATATCCCTGGAGGTCCTGATATATGCTCATAGCGAAATTCTTCCGCGGGGCGGTAGCAAACACAGCCTGAAGCACAGGATGAATGGTATACCCCGCTCCCGCCTTCAGAAAGAATCTGTTTCCGTCATATTCCTGAGGCTCCGGCACCACCCTGACGACATACGGCGTAAACTCGTAAGCCCCCATATAAGGCGACTCGAACACCGAGTAATCGAAATTATAGTCGAACTTCAACGCGGAATCAGGAACAGAGACAGGGATATCCTGCTTTGCAGCCTCTGCCGCAGACGCACGATAATCATTTGTCACCTGCACACTGGCATTGATATTCTGCGCAAAGGCGGAAACGCCGACTGCCAGCGCGGCTATTGTTATGCAGAGTATTCGTTTCATAGTTTCTCGATTCTTGATTTAACTGATTCGTGGATGCCGTCATCCGCAGGTTCGTATCCTTCCAGAATACTGTTGTATGTAGCCTTGGCCTGCTCCTTCTGTCCTTTTTCGGCGAAAGTGTCTCCGAGCACGACAAAGGCGCGGGCAAGCCAGTATGTCTGGTCACCGGAGTTCTCGGCGAAACGGTAGACCTCGGCTTCAACGCCGTCAAAATCCCCTCTGTCGAACATATCCTGGATGAACAGATAACTTGCTTCGGCTCCCTCGGCCGTAGCGGACTGGGATTTGATATCATTGAATAGCAGATAAGCCTCAGAACGTCTTGATGTGGCCATGAGGGATTTGGCCTTCACATACTTCGCTTCCCTGATTATATCATCCCCGAACTTGCCTCCGGCTACAGCAGTAGCGGATTCTATTGCGGAATCATAGTCCTTGGCTCTGTATGCGGAACGCATCATACCCAGCAATGCCGCATCCCTGTTGACGTCGAATCTGGTCTTTTCAGACAGAAGCCTGTAACCGGAATATGAATCCTGGAAATGCTCAAGAGAATATGAAGTCTCCGCATAGGCAAGCATGGCCGCCTCCACAAATGATCCTTCTGATGCCAGCTTGATTACTTCAGAATAGGCGTCACAGGCCTTTTCCCTCTCACCGACGGCCCTATAGGACTCGGCAAGATAGAAATATGCCTGAGCCTTCCTGCTGCCCTCAGGATACTCACTCAGATATTTCTCCACAGACTGGATGGCCTGTGTATAGTTAGAGGCAAGGAACAGCTGCTCTGCCGTATTGAAGTACATATCCTCCTTTTCAGCATCGCTCTTGTCGGCTGCCAGCCTGTTGCCTTCTACATACTCAAGATATTTTTCCGGTTTCCCGAGTTTCTGGTAAATGGATTCGATGGCCATCAGGGCCTCTTCGGAGTACTCGGTTCCCTTCATCATAGAGACCACCTGCTTATACTGTTCCAGAGCAGTTTCGTACTGCGAGCTGTTCCTGTAGACCATTCCAAGGCCTATGAGCGCTTTCGCCACATAAGTACTGTCCCTGCTGGTGTCCTTGAGCTTCTTGAATGCGGAAATGGCATCGGAAGATTTCTTGACATCCATATAGGCACGCCCCAGCTCGTAGAGTGCCTCTCCATACATCGGAGCCGACGGATCAGCCTCCAGTACCTTGGAAAGGGCAGTCACTTTCTTGGATTTGGAACCGCTCAACCCATAGGCAAGCCCCTGCTTGTAGTAAGGATAGATGGAATTCGGGTCAGGGTCCGCATCTATCGCCCTCTGGAAGGATTCGATGGCAGCCTTGTAATTCCCTGAAGAGAAATCGCAGTCCGCTCTCCTCATCAGAGCATCACTGCGGAATGTCTGGTTGCCCGAAGTAAGATACTTGTCGAACCACTTGGCGGCGGAAGCGAAATCATTCTGCCTGTACTGGCTATATGCCAGATTGTACGAGAGCAGGCGCCCCTCCTGCTGATTGTCAAGGGCAAGCAGGTTGTAGAGGTCCGTATAAATCTTTTCGGCCTCGCTGAAATTGCCGGACTTATAATAGCATTCGGCCAGCCAGTAGCGGGACAACTGGTTGAAACGGTCGTTCTTCGACTGGTAGAAGGATGCTGCGCGAAGACAAGGCACGGCATCCCTGTACGCCCCGCTCTGCATCAGCTGAATGCCGCGAAGGAAATTGGCCTTCATGTAATTCCCGCGCATATCGGCGTCAAGCACGTCAATATTGTCATAAGCCTCTACTGCAGAAGCATAGTCCCGTTTGGAGAGGGCCGCCAGAGCCATATAGCCGTATATCTGTTCGCCCCTCCTGGACGTGGAATATTTCCTGATATAGGATTCGAATCCGGATGCATCCTGATTCAGGTCGAACGCCAGTTTCGCATAATTAAGAAAGGCATCTTCCTGAATTTCAAGATTATATCCATATTCCGAGGCATCCTTGAATGCATCGAGAGCCGCA
>JAKSJU010000044.1 GCA_024402095.1 Bacteroidales bacterium
CGGCGAGGGAGAATCTTACCCTGCTCGTTGAGGAACTTCTTGAGGAACTCTGGATCTTTGTAATCCACGTACTTGATACCTGCCTTCTTGAAACGGCAGTATTTCTTCTTGCGAACCTCTACGGTTGGAGGATTCAGATAACGGATTTCGTTGTTCTCTACGTTTGCCATGGTTTAGTCCTCCTGTTCGATTTCAATTTCTGTTTCTTCAGCCTTCTTCTCAGCCTTTGGAGCTGCGGCTTTCTTGTTAGCCCTAGTCTCACGACGATGCTGTGCGTATGCTACGGCGTCCTTGTCGAGAGCGACTGTGAGGTAGCGGATGATGCGCTCGTCACGGTGATACTGGGTCTCGAGTGTTGCTACGAAATCAGGCTCTGCCTGGAATTCGATCAGGTAATAGAATCCTGATGTCTTGTGGTCGATTGGGTACGCGAGCTGTTTGAGCCCCCAATCCTCTTCTGACACGATGCTTCCACCGTTGTCGGTGATAAGCTTTGTGTACTTGGCAACCGCTTCCTTCATCTGAGCATCAGACAAAACGGGAGTTGCAATGAAAACGGTTTCGTACTGTTTTAACATTTTGATTGATAATTAATTATAAATAATGCCCCAGTGAGTTTCCTCTCAAAGGGGCTGCAAATATAGTAATATTTTCTCAAATATCAATGAGTTATGTAGTTTTCGGGATGAAGCCCGGTAAGGTGCATTTCCTCGTAGATCTGCTGTATGCGGTCGGTGTCGCCGCGCGCGTCGGAACTGAGCTCGAATCTCTGTCCGCGTCCCACAGTCTTTGTCTTGAAGTCCCAGTGGGAAAGGTAGAGCGGAAGCCCTGTCTGAGTGGCTATGGTGTGATATCCCATCTTCCATTTCCTTACGGGCTTTCTCGTGCCTTCAGGACAGATGACAAGGTGGAATTCTCCTTCGCAGGCGTTCATCTCCTCAATCAGGCTCCTGACCAGCTCACCTGAATTCTTTCTGTCGATAGGGAATCCTCCCACAGACCTGAGGAACCATCCGACCGGAGGAAAGACGAAGGCTTCTTTCTTGATCATAACCTTCAGGTGCCCGCCAAGCGAGCGGTAATAAAGGTATCCGATGGCAAAGTCCCATATACTGGTGTGGGGCACTGCAAGAACAACGGATTTCTTCTCGGGGATAAGCGGTTCTGTACGGGTCCATCCCAATACCTTGCAAAGTAGGAATTCAGCGAATTTCGGTGACATGGCATCAAATGTCTATATCGTCCAACTCTTTTTCGGAACGGAGGTTCTGGCGGATGAAAAGCTGCCTGTCCGGCGTGTTGTCACCCATGTAGAAGGCCATTATGTCGGAAATCGATTCTTCGTCGGAAATCTTAACGAGATCCAGCCTCATGTCCTCTCCGATGAAATCCTGGAACTCGTCGGAAGAAATCTCTCCGAGACCTTTGAAACGTGTGATTTCTATGCCGGTCTTGAGCTCTTTGATGGCTTTCTGCTTCTCGTCCTGGTCATAACAGTAGCGGTTGGCCTTCTTGTTGCGGACGCGGAAGAGTGGAGTCTGCAGAATGTGGACGTGGCCTCTTCTGATGAGGTCAGGGTAATATTTCATGAAGAAGGTCAGGACAAGCATGCGGATGTGCATTCCGTCATCATCGGCATCGGTTGCGACAATGATCTGGTTGTAGCGGAGATTCTCGAGGTCTTCTTCAACTCCCAGTGCGGATACCAGAAGATTGAGCTCCTCGTTCTCGGCGACTTTCTTGCGGCTCTCCTTATAGCAGTTTATTGGCTTGCCCCTCAGGGAGAATACGGCCTGGTAATTTGCGTTCCTGGCCTTTGTGATGGTTCCGCTCGCGGAATCACCCTCGGTTATGAATATGCTTGAGCGCTCGATGTCCTCCTGTGTCTTTTCAGTGACCTTGTCATTGTAGTGGAAGCGGCAGTCGCGAAGCTTTCTGTTATAGACGTTGGCTCTCTTGTTGCGCTCGCGTGTCTTCTTCTGTATTCCGGAGATTTCTTCGCGCTCCTGCTGGCTGGACTTGATCTTTTCCTCGATGACAGGGACAATGTCCATGTGCATGTGCAGGTAGTTGTCCAGATTCTTCGAGAGGAAGTCGTTCACGAAAGAACGGATGGTCTGCCCGTGCTCGCCTTTGTCCGGCTTCTCCCACATATAGACGGACCCGAGCTTAACCTTGGTCTGTGCCTCGAAAGTCGGCTCCTGAATCTGTATGCTTATGGCTCCCACTATGCCCTGACGGCAGTCTTCGGGAGCGTAGTTCTTCTTGTAGAAGTCCTTGAATGTCTTGGCGATGGCTTCCCTGTATGCGGCGAGATGGGTGCCGCCGTCGCTTGTGTACTGTCCGTTGACGAATGACTTGATATTTTCGCCTATGCCGTTTCCGTGGGTGAGGACTATTTCTATATCTTCTCCTTCAAGATGTATCGGAGCGTACAACGGGTCTTCACTGAGGTTCTCGTTCACGAGGTCCAGAAGTCCGTTCTCCGATTTGTATGGAGTGCCGTTGAGAGTTAGCGTGAGCCCTTTCTTAAGGTAGGAGTAGTTCTTGACCATCGTCTCGACGTAGTCCATGTTGTAGTGGAACTCCTTGAACATGGCCGGGTCCGGGTAGAACTCCACCAGGGTGCCGTTCTTCTCCTTGGTCGGTTCCTTGCCGCTGCCCGTAAGCTCTCCGCAGCTGAATCTTGCCCATGAGCAGGTCCCGTCCCTGTGCGAGCATACGTAGAAATCCTGTGACAGCGCGTTTACGGCCTTTGTACCCACACCGTTGAGTCCGACTGACTTCTTGAAGGCCTTGTCATCGAATTTGCCTCCGGTGTTGAGGATGCTCACAGCCTTGACTACTGAATCAAGAGGGATGCCTCGTCCGAAGTCCCTGACCTTCACGTGGTTGTCCTCAATGTCTATGGTAATCTGCTTGCCGAACCCCATGGCGTACTCGTCGATGGAGTTGTCCACGACTTCCTTGAGGAGCACGTATATGCCGTCTCCCGGGTTGTTCCCGTTTCCGAGACGTCCGATATACATACCCGGGCGCATCCTGATATGCTGGACGCCTTCGAGGGTTTTTATGTTGTCGTCAGTATAGTTGTTGATAGGTTCCGCTGCCATACTTATTTGCTTCTTTTGTTCGTTACTTCCCCGCGCAGGTGCAGAATCACAGGCTTACGCATGTCAGAAAGGTAAACGGTGACCGTCTTGTCGAAAGGGAAGGTCCCTTCATCGTTTGAATATGTGGCCTTGATGAAGCCGCTCTGCCCAGGGGCGAGGGTCTCTCTTGTCCATTCAACGTCAGTGCATCCGCAGGATGAGACCACGGTATATATTGTCAGTGAATCACTCCCGACATTCTTTACATTGAAGGTGCAACTCTGAGGACCGTCCTTCAGGCTGATGGTCCCGAAGTCGTGGACGGTCTTGTCGAACTCCGCGCGCTCTCCGAACACTTCGCCGAGAGTCAGCGCCAATAATAACAACAGTGCTTTCACGAATACAAAGTTACTACAAATTTCTTTCCACCGGTACTTGACATTTCAATTTTACCTTACTAAATTTGTATTTGCAAACAGAAAACAATTAAAACTTATAATTATGGCTTACAAGATTTCAGCTGACACCTGTGTAGCATGTGGTACATGCCAGGGTGAGTGCCCTTCCGGAGCTATCAAGGAAGGAGACGTTTATTCAATCGATCCTAATATCTGTGTTGATTGCGGCACTTGCGCAGAGGCTTGCCCTATGGGAGCAATCTCACCGGCAGAGTAGTGACTACAGACACAAAACAGTACTGCAGCGTCCTTCGGGGCGCTTTTTTTGTTCATTTCTGTGTCTTTTTTACGAATTTATCGTATATTGCAGTGTTAGTTGCGTTTAAGTGATCCGTAAAGTCCTAATATCGATAGCAGCGTTTGCCCTTGGGCTGTCCTGTTTCTCTCAGGACAGGGTGTTTTCCGGTAAGGTTATCGGTCCGGACGGTGAAGCTGTCATAGGTGCCGGACTGGTCTATGTCGGCAGGAACGGAGGCACGGTCGCTGATATCGACGGCAAGTTTTCACTTACCCTGCCTTCTGATGTCAAGTCCGTCCTGATTTCTTCCGTGGGATATGAGCAGAAGGAATATGATGTGGTCAAGCAGCCTGTTTCCAATGTTACGATAGTCCTCGATTTCGAGGAGAATATGCTGGATCAGGTGGTGGTCACCGGTTATGCCCAGACGACAGTAAAACGCATCACCGGATCCGTAGGTATCATCACCTCGGATAAATTTGAATCCAAGCCTTTGTCCTCCGTCAGTTCACTGATGCAGGGCGAGGTGGCAGGAGTCCAGATCCAGGCCACTTCCGGCCAGCCGGGAACTCAGTCCAAGATACGTATCAGGGGAACGAACAACCTTTCCGGAAACAGTAATCCTCTGTGGGTCGTCGACGGAGTGCCTCTGCAGAACGAATCCAATCTTTCAAGCGAGGAACTCGCAGCAGGAGGCTTTGATGATATTTTCGTAAACGGAGTCGGAGGGATCAACCCGAATGACATAGAGTCCATCACTGTCCTCAAGGATGCGGCTGCTGCCGCCATTTACGGATCGAGAGCCGCCAACGGTGTCATTGTCGTTACTACCAAGAAAGGCCAGAGCGGAAAGATGAGGTTGAATTATTCTAACAATTTCATTTTCTCCCTGCGCCCCCAGAAGAACCTGGACCTTATGAATTCGGCTGAGAAACTTGACTGGGAGCAGACGCTCTGGGATGAATTCTCAAACGATCCTGTAACTCCGGTAGTCGGTATCGTGGGCCAGGTGCGTTCCGGCTCGGGACAGTTCGCCGGTTGGTCGAAAACAAAGCAGGACGAGTATCTTGCCGGACTCAGGAATATAGATACTGACTGGTATTCGCTGCTTTTCAGAAACGCTTTCTCCCAGAACCATCATCTGTCAATGAGCGGAGGAAGTGAAAGGCATACCTACTACGTGTCAATGGGACTGAATGACGAGGACGGTATGCTCCGCGGTAACAATTATCAGAGGTACAATGTCAGCGCAAGGTTGAATCTCAATCCGGTGGATGCCGTCAAGATGGAGTTCGGCTTCGATATGTCGAGGCAGAAGTCGGTTTCTCCGGACAGCTATGTGGATCCGTTCACCTATGCCTATTTTGCAAATCCTTACGAAAAAGCCTTGAACGATGACGGCTCGTACGCTCAGGACAATACGTATTTCACATTGGGGTATTATAATGGAAGGGGAGTTGAGGAAGTCATGCCTCTGTCAGGCTTCAATATCCTGCGTGAACTTGACCTCAATTCGACAACCACGGTCAATCTGAGCAGTACTGTCAGGGGACAGATTGATGTCAGGATAGCTGAGCCCCTTCATTTTGTCGGACTTGCTTCGTATTCCTTCTCCAACAACTCGACGGACAGGATAGTTGACAAATCGACCTATACTGCGTTCCGCGACAGACTTGGCAATGATGACCACTCCCAGACCAATCTTTATGGAAACATTACCCAGAACAGGACTAACAGGGACAGTTACGTGGCGCGCGGTCATTTTGCATTCAACAAAACCTTTGCGGAAAAGCATACGCTTTCCATGCTGGCGGGAGCTGAAATAAGGGGAGCAAAGTCCAATGCGATATTTGCCAAGAGATACAATTACAACCCTGTGACATCCACTACCAACCTGCCTCCGATAAGCGGAGTCGTGGATGAATGGGTGAAGGAGGTCGAGAGGCTGAGCGGTGAGTATATAAATGAGAACAAGTATGCGTCTTTCTATGCTTCGGCGGACTACTACCTCGGCAAGACTTTCGTGTTCAATGCCTCGTTCCGTACGGACGGCAGCTCCAATTTCGGAAGCGACAAGCAGTTCAACCCGACCTGGAGCGCAGGCGCGGCATGGCATATAGGAGAAGAGCCTTGGATGAAGAGCCTCGGGGTATTCTCACATGCTACCTTGAGAGCCGCCTACGGATATACGGGTGACGTGAATACAATAGCTCCGCATTATCTGGTAATGCAATATCAGCTGCAGGAATACAGATATCACAATGGAGAGGCATATATGCTCGGCTCAATCCCTACGGCACCGAATCCTGCTCTTTCCTGGGAAAAGACCCAGGATATGAAGGCCGGACTTGACGTGGGATTCTTCAAGGACCGCCTGAATATCAATACCGAGGCCTATTACAGGCTGAGTACCGATGTCGTGACCAGTTCACAGGTCATGTCCACTACGGGTTTCACTTCAGTGTACTATAATTCCGCGGATATGATGAACCTGGGTCTGGAAGCCACAGTGAGCGGTAAAATCGTTCAGAGCCGCGACTGGAACGTTTCCGCTTCGGTCAATTTTGCATACAATTTCAACAAAGTTTTGAGGTATGCTCCTGCCAGCAGGACCATCACTTCGAAGGACAGATATGTTGAGGGCTATCCGGTCGGGGCGGTGCTCTCCGGCAAATGCACAGGAATAGACCCGGACAGCGGTCTTTATGCTTTCAAGCTCAGGAGCGACGCCGAGATTCACAAGGCTACGGATTTCAATGACGCCGACAACTACAGATATTATCTGGGCACGACGATAGCTCCTTTCTCGGGAGGATTCAACGTTTCAGTCAGCTATAAGAAGCTGAGGCTCAGCATGACGGGAGTGTATTCGTTCGGAAATATCGTGCGCGAGAAGATCGAGTCCCCGGCGTCATATTACAGTACGAGGCATTCTGGAGTTCCGACTGAAACTGTCCAGAGCCAGTACAGCGACCTTTTCTCCAACCACTTGAACGTGAGAAAGGACCGTACCGACAGATGGACGGAAACAAACAGAACAGGAACGAAGTATCCGAGAATCTATGACTATTATGACAGGAAATTCAATTTCGATATGGTCAATCCTATGGATTACAATATCGTGGATGCCATATATATGAAAGACCTGTCATACCTCAGGATCAAGACGATACTCATTTCCTATGAACTGCCGAAGAATATCGGGCTGAATCTTTCATTCAACAATTTCATCACTATTACCGGCTATGACGGACTTGACCCGGAGGTGCCTGGAGCAACCTATCCGACCACAAGAAGCGTATCCGCCGGACTTACACTGGGATTCTGATATGAAGAGACTGACGTATATACTGCTTTCAATATGCCTTACCGGCTGTTCGGGATTTCTTAACGTCCAGCCTCAGGGTATGGTCATCCCTAAGACCGATGCGGAGTTCGGGTCCATCATGCACCGGCATCTGCAGGATATCGAAGGTGGTGCCGATGATATCATTGTCGGCAATATGGAGACCATCGCAAGGCTTGAGGGCATAGCGGACAATCTGGACGCAAACGTCATGGTCGGTAGCATTCCGGCTTATGCAGGTGATCTGATAAACAACAGGATGACAGATTACAGGGAGTATTTCTCGGTCATCAAGGATTGCAATATCGTGATAGAGAATCTCGACGGAAGGTCGTCAGAAGAAGCGGGGAATATTCTTTCCTGCGCCTACGCCATCAAGGGAATATGCTATTTCGATATGATCAGGGATTTCTGTGAGGCATGGGATGCGTCACGCGCTTCGTCCCAGCTGGGACTTCCTCTGGTGGACAGATTCGACATTGAGGACAGAACCTGCCGTTCCAGCCTGAAGGAGACTGCTTCATATGCGGAAGCCCTCCTGCAGAAGTCACTTGAAATCGGGATGAGCGATGACCTGTATTTCTTTACGGAGTATATCGTGAAGGCTTATCTGGCCAAGCTTTATTTCTGGGTCGAGGACTGGGAAAGTACGCTGAAGGTATGCAATGACATTGTGGAAAACAGCGGCATCTCACTTACTCCTCTCGAGGGTTATGAAGATATGATACAGTCCGCCAAGGACAAGAAGGGTGAGGTTATCGTGCGCTCGCACATCAATGACGCAAGCGAGCTGGACTGGTATTTCGGATATGAGAGGTCATATATCAGGACGAGACCGGCGTCTCTGGCGTTCGTAAGCCTTTTCGGAGACCATCCGGAGGATGATGTCAGATATTCTGTCAGCATTGACGGAAAGCGTTTCAACAATAAGACCCCCGAGATGAAGATCAGAATTTCAGAACTAGTTCTTATGTCGGCTGAGTCTTTCTGCCATCTCGGACAGGAAGACAAGGCGCTGGAACTTCTGAACATGCTCAGGCGTGAACGTATCAGGGGAGTGCAGGACTATACGGCAGCATCGCTTCCGGCAGTGCGTGAAGGGGACAGGATAGTCGAAGATGCTTTGGGAAAGGAACTGACTCCTCTCATGCAGGCGATTCTTGATGAAAGACGCAAGGAACTGTTCATGGAAGGAGACCGTTGGTTTGAGCTGAAGAGGAACGGTTCTCCGGAGTGGTGGATTATCAACAATGGATTGAAATATACGGTGAAGAGTTATCTTTATACCGCCCCTGTCTATAAAGGTGACGTGGATCTCAATCCGGGAATGAAACAGAATGAAGGTTATGAATAGGAAGAAGATTATATTGCCGGCTCTGCTGCTCTTACTTCTCTCTGCGGTGACAGGCTGCTCTTACAAGGAGGAGCCGGACAGGACCAATGATGCTACCACAAGCTATGTCACTCCGAAGGGTGACCTTCCCAGCGCTGATGAAAGGGCTTATGTCCAGACGCTGGTTGACGAATACAATAAATCAATAAAATCATCTAAATAAACGTTGGTTATGAAAAAATTAATTTATTTGCTTGCGATTGCCACAGTGGCATTCACAGCATGCCAGAAGCAGCCGGAACCGATCGCTGTCGATTTTGCGAAGGACCATTACGTGCTTCAGGCTGACGGCTCTGTCGAGCTGGTAGTAACAATGAGCAGGGCTGATGACAAGAATCTTGCTTTCCCTATCAATTTCGGCGGTACAGCTGAGAGGGAAAAGGATTACACTGCTTCATCAGACGTTGTCACCGTCAAGGCAGGTGAGAAATCCGGTTCGATTGTCATCACTGCAAAGGATAACTTCACAGAAGGAAAGACAATCGAGGCTACATTCTCGATATTTCCTGCAGGATGCGTAATCGGTGCAAATGAAAAGGCCGTGATTGCTGTCGAGGCGAAAGAAACCCTTATATATTCTTTCTCTCAGGCGAAATCCGACGTGCTTGACCAGGCCGTCCTGAAAGTCGGTATCAGTGGCAAGGAGAGCGGTACATCCTGGGTGGCTTCCGATGATTTCGATCTCCCATTCAAGGCTGAGGGCGCAACTGATGCCGTTGAATTCGTCGAGAATGCCATCAAGGTCAAGAAGGGCCTGAACTATGGTACACTCACAGTAAAGGCAAAGGACGTTGAACTTGGCTCTTCAGAGGCAAAAGTCAAAGTTTCCGTTGACGCCGAGAAGGCAGGTGCAAGATTCGCTGCAGGTACAAATGCTTCCGAGGAACTCACAGTCAAGGGAGTGCTGAAGATTTCTTCTATTCTCGGTACATGGAACTTCGG
>JAKSJU010000045.1 GCA_024402095.1 Bacteroidales bacterium
ACCAACCTGCTGACCTTCGTCAGCGCAGACACTGTCTCATACACAGACCCTTACGATGAAATTCTGCTCTCCCTGAAAGGGAAAGAAAAATCGTCATCCGGGAGCGGAATTTCCATCCAGGCCAGTCTTCACGTTCTGCCTGACCTGCTTACCAGACTGGACATAGACCAGGCCTCAGGCAGCGGCCTGAGCGCAAGGGGAAACGGACTTATCAACATATCGACCAAGCCGGAAGTAAAGAGAGTGGACCTGAGCGGAGGATATGACATCGCCTCAGGTGATTTCAGATTCTCTATCCCGGGCATAGTGGCCAAGGACTTCTCCATCACTGAAGGCAGTTCCATCAAGTTCGGTGGCGACCTTATGGACAGCCAGCTGGACATTAACGCCAAATACAGGACCAGAGCCTCGCTGTCCACTCTGATCCAGTCGGACAGTACTTCCGCCAACACCAGGAGGGTTGTGGAATGCGGCATCAACATATCCGACAAACTCAACAATCCTGACCTCAAGCTATCGATAGACATCGCGGACCTTGATCCTGCCACCAAGTCCAAGGTTGACGCGGCGCTCAGCACCGAGGACAAGATACAGAAGCAGTTCGTTTCCCTCCTTATCCTGGGTACGTTCATGCCGGACGATCCGTCGGGCATCGTGAACGGAGGGAACATGATACTTTCAAATATGGGAGAGATTCTGAGCAGCCAGTTCAGCAAGATTCTGCAGAGGCTGGACATTCCTATGGACCTCGGATTCAAGTATCAGCAGAATGCGAATTCCAGGACAGACCTGTTTGACGTGGCCATTTCGACGCAGCTGTTCAACGACAGGGTGTATGTCAGCGGCAACGTCGGGAACAGGAAATACGGCTCCGCTAACCCGAACGGGGAACTTATGGGAGATATCAATATCGAAATCAAACTTGATGACCCCGGCCAGCTGAGACTCAACCTGTTCTCACGCTCGGCGGATGAATACACTAGCAATCTTGACCTTTCCCAGAGGAACGGCGTGGGCTTGAGTTACCAGAAGGAATACAGCAGTTTCAGGGAACTTCTCAAAAGCATTTTCATGCCGCGGTCCAAGAGAGAGGAGGCTGCATCCGCAAGAACAAAGGTCAGAAAGAAGAACACCGTGATAACAATAGGCAAAGATGAGTAAACTATACCTTATACCCGCTCCGCTCGGAGAGAATGAACCCTCTGAAGTGATTCCTCAATATGTCCTGGACACAGCGTGCTCGCTTAAACGCTTTGTTGTCGAGGAACTCAGGACTGCCAGAAGGTTCCTTTCACGCTACGGCCTGAAGGGACATATCGACGAGCTGGATTTCACGGAATTGAACGAGCATACCAGTGCAGAGGAAGTCGAGGCCATGGCCGCACTCTTCGACGGCGGAGATGTGGGCCTGATCACAGAGGCAGGGCTGCCGGCCGTTGCGGATCCCGGAGCCACCCTTGTGGCTCTCTGCCACAGGAAAGGCATAGAAGTGGTCCCTCTGGTAGGTCCTTCTTCGCTTATGCTTGCGCTGATGGCATCAGGGCTGAACGGCCAGTCATTCGCTTTCCGCGGCTACCTCCCGGCCAAGACGGACGAAAGGCGTGCAGCCGTCAAATCCATAGAAAAGGCTTCAGCAAGCATGAAGCAGACTCAGATATTCATCGAGACCCCATACCGCAACGACAGTCTGATGGCTGACCTTGTTTCCATACTGAACGGGTCCACCAGGCTCTGCGTTGCCGCGGATATCACACTGCCGAGCCAGACAATACGCACGCTAAGAGTGGACGAATGGAAAAAAAGGCCTCTCACCATTGGTAAGAGGCCCTGCGTTTTTCTGATTCTAGCCTAGCGTTTCTCCACGATACCGAGTTTCTCGAGAAGGGCGGACGGCTGAGGGTCGTGGCCGCGGAAATTGCGGTACAGTACAGCCTCGTCATCTTCGCTTCCCCTCGCAAGGATATTGTCTCTGAACGAATGGGAAACTTCAGTGTTGAAGATACCCTTTTCCTTGAACAGGGAGAATGCATCCGCTTCAAGCACCTCAGCCCACTTGTATGAATAATATCCCGCAGCATAACCGCCGCTGAAAAGATGTGTGATGCTGGTTGAGATGGAAGTGCCTTCCACCTGCGGGAATACAGCGTACGGTGCCAGGGAAGCATTCTCATAATCGATTGTGCTTGCCGAAGGTATGGAGGCGCACTCATGCCAGGCCATATCAAGTATACCGAAATGAAGCTGGCGGACCTGGAGATACGCCGAATTGTAGTTGCGTGCGGCAATAACCTTGTCAACAAGCTCCTGAGGGATGGTCTCCCCTGTCTTGTAATGCTTTGCAAACCCGGCAAGATACTCCTGCTCGTATGCGAAGTTCTCCATTATCTGGGAAGGAAGCTCCACGAAATCACGGGATACGTTTGTACCTGCCTGTGAAGGATACTTGCTCTCTGCAAGCATTCCGTGAAGGGCGTGGCCGAACTCGTGGAGGAAAGTTTCGAGCTCGTCATGAGTCAGAAGCGACGGTTCGCCGGCTGTCGGTTTGGAAAGATTGGTCACAATGCTGATGAAAGGCCTTCTCTCCACTCCGTCCCTGATGCTCTGGCCCCGGAATTCTGTCATCCATGCTCCGGTCCTCTTGGATGCGCGCGGGAAGAAATCAGCATAGAAAAGTGCCATGTGGCGGCCGTTTTCATCCGTTACGTCGTAGACCTTGACGTCCTTGTGATAGGCCGGGATGTCGGGACGCTCTTCGAATCTGAGTCCGTAAAGTCTGCCGGCCAGCCCGAAAATCGCGTCGATACAGTTTTCAAGCTGGAAATATGGCTTGAGGTCGGACTCGCTCAGAGTATACTGTTCGTTCTTGTACTTTTCTGACCAATAGCTGAAATCCCATGACTGAATGGCGGTATCATCGAATCCGTTGGCCGTTGCATATTCGTAGATGGCTTTGATCTCTTCCCTGGCCTTCGGAAGGGAAGGTCCCATGAGTTCCTGGAGAAAGGCATCCACCTGGGAAGGAGTCTTGAGCATCCTCTCTTCGAGGGCATAATCGGCATAGGTCGGATATCCGAGGATATTTGCTATCTGAAGCCTGAGCCCTGTAATCTCCTTGACAACCTCCGTATTGTCGGAGTCCCCGCCTACAGCCCTTGTGTTGTATGCTTCATAGAGCTTCTTGCGAAGGTCTCTGCGGGCGCTGAATTTCATAAACGGAGCATAGCTCGGTGCCGAAAGGTCGAAGGTCCACCCTTCCTGGCCTTTTTCCACGGCGGTCTCCTTTCCGAGAGCGATTACATAATCCGGAAGTCCTTCAAGTTCAGCCTCGTCGGTCAGGTTGAGAGAATATGCGTTGGTTGCAGCGAGCACGTTCTTTCCGAACTTGAGTGTGGCAAGGGAAAGCTTTTCGTTCAGCGCGCTGTATGTCGCCTTGTCCTCCGGACTGAGATTCGCTCCGTTGCGTGAGAATGACTTATAGGTATCCACAAGGAGTTTCATCTGCTCCGGAGCAAGCCCGAGTTCATCCTTTTTACCGTATACGGCCTTCACTCTGTTAAAGAGACCCTCATTGAGAGCGATATACATCGAATATTCATTCTCCATAGGGGCCAGCTGTTCGGCGATATTCTGGAGTTCATCGTTGGAATCGGCTTCCAGGACATTGTAGAAGATGCTTGCCACATTGTTATAGGCTTCTCCGGCATATTCAAGCGCCTCAATGGTATTCTCGAACGTAGGCTCTTCCTGATTAGCGATGATGGCATCGATTTCAGCCTTTCCTGATTCAATTGCCTTTTCGAATGCGGGCACATAGTGCTCCGTTCTGATTTTGTCAAACTGAGGGGCTCCGTATGGAAGTGGAGACTCGCTCAGCAGCGGATTTTCGTTTTCCATGTTGCAGGATGTCATTAACGCCAGCATTGCAAGGCCGGCAACGATTGTTTTATTCATAAGATTGTAATATTAGTCCGTCATAGGCGAGGTGCACGTTTTCCGGCAGCTCTGACTCCAGCACGGCATGCGGCGGCAGTAGGTGGGAAATATGCGTGATGTATGAATCCCTGGCGCCGACACGCTCAAAAAACGACAGCGCTTCGTCAAGGGAAAAATGGGAGTAGTGGGGAGTCCGCTTCACGCAGTTTATGGTGACAGCGTCAAGCCCGCGCAGTTTCTCCAGTTCCTCATCCTCGATAAGATTCATATCCGTGAGATAGGCTATTCTGCCGAATCTGTAGCCCAGCACCGGGAGTTTCTTGACTTTATGATGCCAGCCGAGGATAGGTATTATTTCCACGGGCTCCACTGTTTCCTGCCCGGATGGCTGAAGATGCCTGTACCCGAATCCCGATTCCCATTTCAAGGTCTCTTCTCCTGCATTGGAATGCACCAGGAAAGGCTTGTCAGGGTCAATTATGTGCATATGCCATTCCGGCGCACCGGGATAACGCGGCTGTGCGAAAGCATAGCTGTACTGCATGCGTAGGGCAGCCTCGACGCTCCGCTCACAGTAGATGTTGACAGGCTTTGATTCCAGAAGATTGAAAGAACGAGTGTCATCAAGTCCACCCGTATGGTCCAGATGGTTATGAGTGAGCAATATGGCATCAAGATGGGTTACGCCTGCCCTGAGCATCTGATATCTGAAATCCGGGCCGCAGTCCACAAGTATGGTCAGTCCTCCGTATTCCACAAGCACCGAGGCTCTCAGGCGCTTGTCTCGAGGATCCGCAGAAGTGCAGACATCGCACTTGCAGCCTATCATCGGGACTCCCTGTGAGGTACCCGTACCCAGAAAAGTCAGTTTTGTCTTCATATTGTCACATCGCTCAGCTTTCCGACCAGAGTCGGGTCGTAGGGCCTTTCTATTCTTATGTAATTGCCCGTATAGCCTTCCATCATCCCTTTTCTGTCGGTGGATTCGAAGAGGACTTTTTCCTTTATCCCCCTGTTGCGTTCCACGAAGTCCGCATGCAGCCGGGCACAGAGTTCTTCGAGTTCCGCCACCCTCGAGGTCTTCACTTCGTCACGGACCTGATCAGGGAATTCCGCAGCGACAGTGCCCGGCCTTCTGGAATACGGAAACACGTGTATGAAGGCGGGACGGATGGAGCTTATGAATTCACAGGTCCTGCGGAAATGCTCATCGGTTTCCCCAGGAAGGCCCACCATCACGTCTATGCCGAAGAACACTTCAGGCTTTCCCGGAGCTTCCATCGCTTTTCTGATGTATGCTATCCTCTCTGCAAAAAAGTTCGTGTCGTAATGCCGTCCCATCCTTTTCAGTATCTCATCCGAACCGGTTTGGAGCGGAATATGGAAATGCGGTTGGAACTTGGTGCCGGAGGCTATCCAATCGATGATCTCCTCGGTTATGAGGTTGGGCTCGATGGAACTGATTCTGTACCTTTCTATGCCTTCGACTTCATTGAGCGCCTTCAGCAGGTCGAGAAAACTCTCTCCCGTGGTACGTCCGAAATCTCCGGTGTTCACGCCAGTCAGGACTATCTCCTTCACGCCTTCGGCCGCAATGGCCCGGGCCTGTTTCACGACAGTGCAGATCGGTATGTTGCGGCTCTTTCCTCTTGCATACGGAACAGTGCAGTACGCACAGAAATTGTTGCAGCCGTCCTGGACCTTGAGGAATGAACGGGTTCTTTCTCCGGTTGAATATGCGGGAAATGTCTCCTGTTCTTCATGCGGCAGTCCGAGAGTCTCAGGGACTACCAGATGCTTTTCATTGCATCCGAAAACCCGAGTCACGCCCTCGATGGATTCGATCTCCTCACGCCGGAGCTGGGCCGAACAGCCTGTAACTATGATTGAAGCCGAAGGATTGACCCTGTGGACTTTCCTTATGAGGTTTCTGGACTTGGCATCGGACATCTGGGTGACGGAACAGGTGTTGACCAGATATATGTCGGCGCTGTCCTTCCAGCCCACGACCTCATATCCGGCTTCTTTGAAACCGCGCTCGTATGTGGAGGTCTCCGCATAATTGAGCTTGCACCCCAGTGTCAGAAACGCTATCTTCATACTCTTACCGTCACAGCGGACATTTCCGCAACACCTTCCACAGGAGGATTTTTCTTGGAAACCTTCACCTCGAAATGTTCCAGTTCGGGGTGGGCGGCAGATATCGCGTCGGCTATTCTTGACGCCACGCTCTCAAGGAGATTGGACGGTACGGCCATCTGTGCGGCCACGATATCATAAATCTCCGAATAGTCGAGAGTATCCTGCAAATCGTCAGACTCCGCGGCCTTTCCGATGTCATATCGGCATCTGAAATCCACAACAAAATCATTCCCTTCACGCCTCTCTTTCTCAAGGCATCCGTGAAAGGAATGGAACTGCATGCCGCAAAGCTCTATGCAGGCTTCTCTCATCTTTCGACAGTATATTGAGTTTTCAGGCTTTCCGCCTGGCTTTCATTGCATCTTGAATAGACGCTGTAGCAGAATATATATCCGTCACTGTCCTCTCCGACGCAGTCCACGGTTTCGAGGAACTGTGTGCTTACCGTGAGCAGCAGATGCTCGTACGGAAGGTCAGAACCCTCGGCCTTGAAAGCACCGTATTCATTGACGAATTCAATGTTTCTGCGAGCGTAGCAGGCTTCTTTTGTGTCGTAATCGTAAAAGAAGCTGAAGAACGTCGAGTCTTTTTCTATTGAAAGATGCGTTCTACTGAGACCTTTTCCAGCCTTTTCATTGTCATCGAAATAATTGGTCGTGGCCAGACTGCCGCTTCTGCTTATCTTGAGGCTGTAAGTCTTCAGCCATGCTGTTCCGGGGAATATCGCATAGAAAGAACTGTCATTTGCGGGTTCGAAATCAGAAGGGATTACCACTCCGCTCTTGTCGAAATGGAAGCCGAACGCCTCCGCTTCCTCGGCAAGTATCTCTTCCGATGTCCTTGTGTCCATCTGAAAAAACTTATCACACGAAACAAGGCACAACACCGTAGCCAACATCAGTACAAACTTTTTCATATCATAGTAATTTATCATACAAATATACAATTATTCCGCCGAATCGAGACGGTTCCGGTACGCCTCGGCCCTCTGACGGGTGGAACTGCCGGGACGGCAGACATCACAGCATCCGCAATCGGAGGAATCCTTCTGTCCGAAATACTCCAGAAGGCAGCGCGAACGGCATATTCCCGTCTGAGACGCATAATCGATAATAGCCTCAGTACGCTTCCTGGCCGTCTCGAGGAGCATATTGTATCTCCGGGAGTCGAGTTCTACGTTGCCCGGCATGAGGCGGTTGTGGTGCAGGAAAATCACATTGCTCACGTCACAGGGGATATAGTTTATGACGTGCTCGAGCGACAGGCGGTACAGCAGCTGTCGCAGCTGAGGGACGCCTATGCCCATTGATGCCGAGATCACAGCTTCGTTTATCGGTACGGCATAGGAGAAGATGCCCGTGCAATTGCGCATGAGGGTTTCCAGCAGGCTGACCATTTCAGGTTCGGGCAGGTCAGTGTCATAGAGAGCGTTGCGGTCCACCGTTATATGGACACGGGTGCTGATTTCAACATCCTCGGCATAGCTGATATGGTCCGACTGCTCCAGATAGTGAAGCGCATAGAAGGTCTTTGAACGGTTCAGGGAAAACTGCCGGCAGAAATCTTCGATTCTAAACTTAAGCTGCCGTCCGATGCCCTGCTCGTAAGGTATCCCGAAGAACACGTGCAGTTTCTGGTAGATGTCCTCTATGTAGTCTAGACCCGGGAATGCGGTCGCGGTCAGCTGGCGGAGCCTTTTTGCGTCATTGTCATTCCAGAGAAGCACGGCGTATGATTTTTCGCCGTCACGACCGGCACGGCCGGCCTCCTGATAATACGCTTCTATACTGTCGGGAAGGTCAAGATGTACAACGAAACGTACGTCGGGCTTGTCAATGCCCATTCCGAATGCATTGGTGCACACCATTACACGTATCCTGCCTTCTTTCCATTCCTTCTGCCTGACCCCTCTCGTGAATGGCTCCAGTCCGGCGTGATAGAAAGAGGCCTCCACTCCTTCCGACTTCAGAAGTGCCGCAACCTCCTCGCATTTGCTCCTGTGTCTGAGGTACACTATCCCGGAGCCCTTCACTCCCCGGCAGACAGACAGCAGCTGCCCGAGCTTGTCCTCCGTCTTTCTGACCACGTAATTGAGGTTGGGCCTTTCAAAGCCGCTTCTGAGTTCGCACGGTTCGCGGAATCTCAGCTTGTCCATTATATCACGGGACACTTCAGGGGTGGCCGTGGCCGTCAGGGCAATCACAGGGGCATCCACACGGTCCCTGAGCCTGCCGATCTGGAGATAGTCGGGTCTGAAATCATAGCCCCACTGAGATATGCAATGCGCCTCATCAACCACTATGAAAGATATGTCAAGTACGTCGAGATACGACTGGAAAAGCTCGGTCGAGAGCCTTTCCGGAGAGACATAGAGGAATTTGAAATCTCCGTAGGATGCATTGTTCAGGGCGAGATCAACGTCCCTGCGGGTCATTCCCGTATGTACCGCCAGGGCCTTGATGCCGCGGCTTTCGAGGTTCTGCACCTGATCCTTCATTAAAGCCACCAGAGGGGTGACCACAAGGGCAACGCCCTCCCTCATCATTGCAGGGACCTGAAAACAAACCGATTTTCCGCCTCCGGTAGGAAGCACGGCAAGCACGTCACGGCCTTTCAGCGCGATGTCTATGACTTCTTCCTGAACCGGTCTGAACGATTCATAGCCCCAGTAATATTTCAGTGTCTCCAATGAAGTCATAACACGCTTTTGACAATCATAATTGATTATGATTGAAATTCAAACACAAAATTAAGAATAACTTGATTTTTTTAAGTAAATTTGCGTGCCGAAATACGGAAATATCTAACAAACACATAAAAATATGGCAAAAATAGGTTTAAGCAAGTACGGTATCAAGGACGTAAAGGAAATCGTTTACAATCCTTCATACGAGGTACTTTTCAATGAAGAGACTCGTCCTGAGCTCAAAGGTTATGAAAAGGCACAGGAGACAGAGCTCGGCGCCCTTAACGTAATGACCGGTATCTATACCGGACGTTCTCCTAAGGACAAATACATCGTAAAGGACAAGAACTCAAAGAACACCGTATGGTGGAACACAGAGGCTTATCCTAATGACAACCACCCTATGACCGTAAAGGTCTGGAGAGAGGTCAAGAAGCTCGCTCTCGATCAGCTTTCAGGAAAGAAGCTCTATGTTGTTGACGGATTCTGCGGCACCAACGAGGACACCAGAATGAAGGTCCGCTTCATCATGGAGGTTGCATGGCAGGCACATTTCGTTACCAACATGTTCATCCGTCC